>CAZFDL010000069.1:0-12670 GCA_964517905.1 uncultured Anaerolinea sp.
GACACGGAACCAACCGCGCGCGCGAGGTGATTCGCAAATATGTGGCGCATCTCGATGTGGATCGTCCGTTGTATAACGATCACAACGCGATGAAAAAGTTGGTGCAGTCGGGGGAGATATTGGAAGAGGTTGAAAAGGCGATAGGAAGTTTAAGTTAATTGTAGGGGCGAGGTTCTCTCGCCCTTAATTTTATTTATTAAGAAAAATTAACACACCGTTGCCAGCCACATATCCGCTTGCAAAACAGGCGGTCAGCAAATATCCTCCTGTCGGCGCTTCCCAATCGAGCATTTCGCCGGCGCAAAAAACACCGGGTATGATGCGGAGCATCAAATGCTCATCCAGCGATTCAAACGCCACGCCGCCGGCTGTGCTGATCGCTTCATCGATGGGGCGCGCCGCAATTAATGGGATTGGTAATGCCTTGATCGAGCCGGCGAGTTTCTGCGGATCAGAAAAATATTCCTTCGGCACGAATTCGCGCAACAAGCCCGCCTTCACCCCCTTGATTCCCAGAGTCTTTACCAGATGACTTGCCGTGGAGCGCGAGCCGCGTGGCTTTGATAATTTTTCTGCCAGCCATTCCATTGTCCGGTCCGGTTTCAAGTCGAGTGAAATGATCGCCCTGCTGTGCGCTTCGATTTCATCTCGTATCAGCGCGGAGGCCGAATAGATTACTCCTCCCTCCACACCCTCTTTGGTCACGATGAATTCGCCCTGGTGATCAATATCTCCGAACGATAACACCACCGACTTGACCGGTTGCCCGTCGAATTTTTCACGGAAATGCTCGCTCCACGCCACCTCGAATCCGCAATTCGCCGGGCGCAGCGGCTCGACCTTCACCCCGGCCTGCTCCAGCCAACGGACCCACTCCGCGCTTGAGCCGAGCCTGCGCCAACTCCCGCCCCCGAGGGCGAGGACGACGGCGTCGGTTTTTACCGTCACTGGTCCACTAGGCGACTCGAAGTGCAGGGACCCGTCGGGTAGAAAACCCGTCAGTTTGTGGCGCAGGTGAAAGGTCACGCCTGAGGCGGCCAGGCGTCTGGTCCATGCACGCAACAAGGGACTTGTTTTCATCCCCTTTGGAAACACCCGGCCGGATGTGCCAATGAAGGTCTCGATCCCAAGTCCATGCGCCCAGACGCGAAGTTCGTCCGCTCCAAAATCCCTCAGCCACGGTTCGACCTGTGTGCGGCGTTTACCGTAGTGTGAAATAAATTGCTCAAAGGGTTCCGAATGGGTGAGATTCAACCCGCTTTTTCCGGCCATGAGAAATTTGCGTCCCAACGACGGCATGGAATCGTACACGTCCACCTGCACCCCGTGCGCGCTGATGACCTCCGCCGCCATCAACCCTGCGGGTCCGCCGCCGACGATCGCCGTTGTTTTTTGCATGGAGTGATTATAAAGAGAAAACTCCTGAAATTCTCAGGAGGTTTCAACAATCCAGCGATGATTGGGGACCTTCGATTGGATACCGAGATTACGGCTCCACGCTCACCACACCGCCGGCGATGTTCATGTTTAGTGTCCACGTGCTCCCGATGCTGAACTGTTGGAACTCTGAAATGGAATCCACTGTGTAGGTTTCCTGCGCGCCGTTCTCGGTGAGGAAGTAAACCGTGAGCGTTTCAGAGGCGTCGCCGACGCGTTGGTCAAATCCAACGCTGGGGCTTTCGTATACCGGCAGCAGATCGTTTCCCTCCAGCGTGTACGTTTGAATTGTCGTCCATTCGTCCACGGTGTACGAACAATACGATTCGGTCTCGGTGTGACATTCCTCCACCACTTCCGAATATCCGTTGCCCTTGTCTATTGTTCTTTCTTCGCACACTTCCTGGCTTTCATCCCGGCACGACACGTTATAGGCGTCCGAGGGCGGATTGCCGCGCTCGTTCGAATAATTCACCGATTGAATTTCCTGCACCGGCACATTCGTCTCCCAGTACACATCCGTCACCGTGGCTTGCACCGAAGAAGTAGGGAGGACGAACAAGATCAGCGCGCCGATACAGACAATCGCAAGGCATGCCATCACTGCCGCCCCGATCAAAAGCCCGCGCTTGTTGTTCGATTTTGTCCCGCGTATCGGCGCGGAAGGCGATATTCCACTTTTTGCCTGCGGTGCAATACCAGCGGTTTGCGCGATCTTCGGCAAGGGCGAACCGCAATTAGAACAGACTGAGTTGCTGCTCGAGTTTTCGGTCCCGCAGTTATCGCATTTGACGATCTTCGGCTGCGCCGCGGGCTTTTGCATGATCTGCCCTGCCGCGCGCGCTTTACCTTCCTTCAAGTCCCCGCCGCACTGTGAACAAGTCTCTGCCGTTGCCGGGTTACGCGTGCCGCAGAATCCGCAATGGATGTCTGCGCCGGCTTGCGCGGCTTTTACCTGTTGTTCATCCGCAACAAATTTTTGCTCGGACGGCAGTTCGAACTGCACGTTCTCCGGTTGCGGCGCACCGCAATTTTCACAGGTCTTTGTGCCTCCCTTATTACGGGTGCTGCAGTTCGGGCAAACCCATTCGTTTTGAACATACCCAAGTGTTCGCTTGCGTGCCATGCTGGCTCCTTTTTACTTTCATGCTCAAGCCGCCGTCACTTCGACAGGCTCAGTGCAGGCCTCGGCGGCGGGGACGCTGCCGGGAGCAGATGCTCACTGATTATAAATTACGACCTATGAAAATTCATGCCACTTTCGGATCTCTTCGATCCGGGATTCGCAATCCGGCTCCTTGTGCGGACTTGTATCCTCCGCCTCGATCCGACGGGGCGATTTGGTCAGCGCGTGGAAAGTCGCTTCCGCTCCGTTCGCCACGTTGACCGGGTCGTAGCCGCCTTCGAGGACGAAGACGATTTTTCCGTCACAAAATTCCTCTGCCAGCGCGACGACCTTTTTCGCCAGCATGAAATATCCTGCAGTGGACAAACCTAACATCGTGATCGGGTCGTTCCAGTGCGCGTCGAACCCGACGGAGACAAGGATCATCTGCGGCTTGAATGACTCGACAAACGGTCTGAAGATTCGATCCGCCACCTGCTCGTACACTGTATCTCCTGCCCTTGCCGGCAACGGCACGTTGACAATCCTTCCCCGTGCATATGGCGCCTCTTTCAATGCGCCGGTGCCGGGATAAAACCCCGGCTGGAACTGGTGCGCCGACAAAAACGCAACGCGCTCTTCATCAAAAAACGCGGCTTGCGTGCCGTTTCCGTGATGCGCGTCGTAGTCGATCACCATGACGCGGTCTATTCCATATACCAACGCATCCCGCGCGCCGATCGCGACATTGTTGAACAAGCAGAATCCCATGGCGCGATCGGGTTCCGCGTGATGCCCCGGCGGTCGGACGATGGCGAACGCGTTGCTCACCTCGCCGCTCAATATCGCGCGCGTACAGGTCAGTACTCCACCCGCGGCGAGCAGTGCATCTTTGAAGGATGATGAGGTCACATACGTTGGCGCATAGTCAATGATGCCGGGCGAATCTTCGCGACAGATCTTTTCCAACGCGGCGACAAGTTTCGGATCGTGAACCCGCGCCACCTCCTCATGTATTGCCGGTTTCGCTTCGAGCAATTCTGCGGATATTGAACCCAATCGCGGCTCGAGACTATCCAACCGCCCCGGCCGTTCGGGATGGTCGGGGTACATGTGATTCGGCGATGGAACATACGCGTAGACGGTGGTCATGTTTGAATTATAGTCTTACTTCCTAACTAACTTTGTGCCCCGATGAGGCGTCAAACATTGTTAGTATCTCTTCCCTGCGGTATTACTGGCTATTCTCTTTTTCCCCCAAACATCTTCATCCATTCCTCCAATTCCTGTTCCGAGACTACGCGCTCGCCCTTTGAAACGAGCGGCGAATTCATCAGGTGTTTCAGTGTTCTCGCAAACTCATCGGAGGAAACTACCTCTGCCTGAGCACCGCGCGCATCCGATTGCACCTGCCGGTCCGAAGTGACCACGGTCCAATTCTTTGCGGCTTTGCCGAGCTTCCTCAACCGGTTGCGGATGGCGCTGTCGGCGGTTGTGCCGATGGGTGAGAAATGCGCGGTCACCGCGCCCAGTTTCCTTGTCCCAGCCTGAGGCGGGGGTGCGGCATCGAAAAACACCTCCGCTTGGCGGCGTTCGAGGCGGCAAAATTCCTGCAGGATGGCAACCAATTCCAATTCATCGTCCGGCGAATCGAGTCGCAGTCCAATTTTCGGAATCAGATTGTGTCCGTCGATCAGGTATGGCATTGCATGATTGTACCCCCACGAAACGTTGGTGCGGCAGTTCAACTGCCGCTTCAACAACGTTCAACTGTCGCACCCACGGGTTAGGCCGTATCTATCTCGCGCGTCACGATCTCGAACAACGGCGGGTTCTCCAGCGTCTTTTTGACCTTGCACAACTCTGCCGAGTGGATCAACGCGCTGTGATATTGCCTGGGGAACGAGGGTGGAACTTGAATTTCGATCTCGACCTTGTTCAAACCGCCGGTCAGAGGATTCGTGTGGCTGTGCTGAAGAATGCGGATCCCTTCGGTGGGCAGGTTGCGTTGTTTGCAGAAACTTAGTACGTAAATTCCCGCGCACGTGGCGAGCGAAGCGAGGAATACTTCGAACGGTGTCGGCGCTGAGTTTTCACCGCCGCCTGCGGTGGGTTGGTCCGTCCGCACGGTGTGACCGTTGAAATGCGCGTCCACGCGCGAACCCCCGGGGAAGTCGATCAATATTTCCATGGTGCTACTCCAAAATGAGTTTTACGTAAGTATTGATAACATGCTGAACGGCTCACGTACATGTGTTTTATAATGTGTTGCGCAGGATGTAAGTCACCTTTTCACAGGAGTACAACATGGCAGACAAAAGACCTTCCAAGATTATGGTGCCGCCGCAGGGCGGCATGTTGCGAGACCTCGTCATACGTCTCAAACTCATCGGGCGACTGATGGCAGATCGCCGCGTCAATATCTTTCTTAAAATCCTTCCACTCGCCTCGGTGGCATATCTATTCTGGCCCCTTGATGCAATCGCAATTCCCTTCATCGGCGTGCTCGATGATGCGGCGATCCTGTGGATCGGCTCGACATTGTTCGTTGAACTCTGCCCAACCAATGTTGTAGTGGAGCACACCCACGAACTTGCTAGTAATCTGGAGGATGATTCCGCGGGCGATGTGGTGGATGCCGAAGCCACCGATGTGGACGGCAAATGAGACGCCTTCTGATCCTTTTTCTCCTGCCCATTCTTGCATGCAATGGAGTTTCTACGCCGCTTCCTTCAGCAACCAAAACTGCTTCGCCCCCGTCAACCGGAATTCCGCCCACACAGCCGTTCCCGGGGACATCGATTCCCCCAACGGACCTTCCACCCGACACGGGGACCTTCCCTGACGCGGACGCGTACGAGTGGCAACAGGTTGCTGCCGGACTTGAACGCCCGGTTGATCTGCAACCCGATCCTCTCGGTCGTTTGTGGCTCGTTGAAAAGTTGGGCCACATTCACCTCCTCCAGGATGGACAGTTGGCGAACACGCCGTTCCTCAATATCGAAGACCGTGTGAACGATACCTCGAACGAAATGGGTTTGCTTGGGCTGGCATTGCATCCAGACTTCGCGCAAAACGGATTCTTCTACGTCAACTACACCGGCGCGGGCGGCGATACGTTCATATCGCGCTTCACCGCCGGAGTGGATTCCGCCGACCCGAACAGCGAAGTGATCCTGCTCCGCGTGCCGCAACCCTACCCAAATCATAATGGCGGCACCATGAACTTTGGTCCTGATGGATTTTTGTACATCGGTCTTGGGGATGGCGGCGCCGGCGGCGACCCGGAGGGCAACGGGCAATCGCTGGATACACTGCTCGGAAAGATCCTGCGCATCGATGTGGATTCGGCTGAACCCTACGCCATCCCTCCCGGTAACCCGTTCGGTGATGAGATCTGGGCGTATGGTTTGCGCAACCCGTGGCGTATGTCGTTTGATTCGATAACCGGCGATCTATACATAGGCGATGTCGGGCAGGGCGAGTGGGAGGAGATCGATCTTCTTCCCGCCAACTCAACCGGCGGGCAGAACTTCGGCTGGGATCATCGCGAAGGGGCGCACGACTTTGAAGGCGGCGGTCCCGCCGGCATGATCGACCCGATCGCGGAATATAGCCACGCGGAGGGCGGGTGCTCCGTAACCGGCGGGTACGTCTACCGCGGCTCGATGACAGAATGGTTTGGGATCTACCTGTACGGAGATTATTGCACCGGGCTGATCTGGGGGTTGATCCGCTCAGGGGAGGGGTGGCAGAAGCAATTGATGTTCGATACGGATTACCGGATTACCTCCTTTGGCCAGGATTCGAACGGCGAGGTGTATCTCATCGACGATGGCGGCGAGGTCTACCGGCTGGCGCGCAAGTAGTCAAGAAGATAAAGTAAGTCGCCAATGTGCGATTTGTCATGTGAAGGGATGACGCGTGTCACTGGCACGCGTCATTTGTTTTATCTACAATGGGCGCATAACCTGGAGGTGCCGTATGGCTCAGAAGAAGTGGAGGCTCGTCGAAGTCCGCTACTGCGAGCATGTGGGTCACGAGGTGAGGCTGGAGGCGCAGGTGGTGGAACCGCCTGAGCATCTGTCCGACCAGCCGTCACATGTCCATGCCCACCGTTGCTCGAATGCCATCGAGTGCAATAAGATCGATACCATGGTCTGCGCGTATTGCGGCACCAATCCAAATCACAACCCTCTCTAGCTGTTTTCGCACTATGTAAGTGCGTTCACACTCTCTCCTCCCTCTAGGTTGGTTAAGGGCAACTCCGCGTGAGAACGCGGAGTTTGCCGTTTAACACAATGTGTCACTCTGAGTGGGGCGCCGCGAAGAATCTCGATCGGTTTGCCGGAGATTCTTCGTCGCTTCTCCCTTCAGAATGACATTATTTCACGGAAGACTTCTGAAATTATTCAGCACCTTCATGTAGTTGGCGCGTTCGAACGCTTCGGGCTCCTTCACAGACTTCTGACTCATGCTCCCCTGCATTTGCTTGACAGATTCGTATTCCCTTGCCTCCATCCAGGTTTTCAGATGGGTGAGGGTGGCACCGACCACCTCCACGCCGGATTGGAGCAGGTTGGACGCCATCATGGCAACTTTTGCGCCCGCCATCATTGACTTCAATACGTCGGTGTGGGTGTGCACGCCGCTGGTGAGGGCAAAATCCACATTCAGCTTTCCGTGCAGGATCGAAATCCAGCGCAACGGCAATCGCAGTTCGGAGGATGTGCTGAGATCCAAACTGTGGAGGATCTCCAGTTCGTCCAGATCGAAATCGGGTTGATAGAACCGATTGAATAGGACAAGTCCGTCCGCACCCGCGTCGACCAGTCGCTTGGTAAAGTTCGGCATGGATGTGACGAACGGACTGATCTTCACTGCCAGCGGAATCTTGATGACGGATTTCACCTCTGCCACCAGATCCACTTGCATATCTTCGATGTCGCCCGAGGTCATGTTGACATCGGTGGGGATGTAGTACATGTTCAATTCGAGCGCGTCTGCGCCGGCTTGTTCGATGCGGCGGGCGTACTCTGTCCAGCCGCCTTTGGAGACGCCGTTGAGACTTCCAATGACGGGGATGGTGAGAGCCTTTTTTAGCCCAGCCACGTGGTTTAAATATTTTTCAGGGCTGATACCGTACAAGCCGCCATCGGGCAGATAGGACAGTGCCTCGGCAAACGAATCGCTCCCGCGGTTGAGGTAGTGGTCCAATTCGAGGCTTTCATGAATGATCTGTTCCTCGAACAGTGAATACATCACGATCGCCGAGACGCCCGCCTCCTCCAGTTTCTTGGCGCGGTCGATCTTCTTCGAGAGGGGAGATGCTGAAGCGACGATCGGGTTTGCTAAGTTCAGACCAAGATAGGTTGTGGAAAGATCCGTCATGGCTCACTCCTTTTTTCCATTGCCAATCCCATAGTTCATCGAAGCCATCTGTTGATACATTGCCCAGCGGCTCTTTGCATCCTGTTGTGCTGCCTGCATCAACTCCTCGGCGCGCGTCTCGTCCATTTGCGTCAGCATTTTATAGCGGGTCTCGTTATACGCATATTGCGAGAATGGGATGCTCGGCGCCTTTGACTCGATGACGAGCGGGTTTTCTCCGTGTTGTGCAAGGCGCGGGTCATAACGGAACAGGGACCAGTGACCCGATTGCACCGCGAGTTTCGCCTGATCCAAACTTCTCGCCATGTCGTACCCATGCGCAATGCATGGACTGTACGCGATGATCAGCGAGGGTCCATCGTAGGCTTCGGCTTCGAGCATGGCGCGCAGCGTCTGTTGGTCGTTAGCGCCCATCGCAATATGCGCCACGTACACGTAGCCGTACGACATCGCCAGCAGTCCCAGATCCTTTTTCGGCAGCCCTTTGCCGCCCATGGCAAATTTCGCGACCGCGGCGCGCGGCGTGGCTTTGCTCGCCTGCCCGCCCGTGTTGGAATACACCTCGGTATCGAGCACCAGGATGTTGACGTTGCGTCCGCTGGCCATCACGTGATCGAGACCGCCGTAGCCGATATCGTACGCCCAGCCGTCGCCGCCGATGATCCACACGGATTTTTTCACGAGCGCGTCGGCGATGCTGATCAAGTCTTTCGCCTGAGCGTTGTTCGACTTCGCGAGTTTATCTTTCAATTCCGCAACTCGTTCGCGTTGCGCTTCGATGCCTGAGTCGTCGTTTTGCTCAGCACTCAAAAGTGCCTCCACGAACTCGCCGCCAAGTTCATCTCTCATGGATTCCAGCACTTCGCGCGCGTATTCGTTTTGTTTATCAAGCGTGAGCCTCATTCCCAGACCGAATTCGGCATTATCCTCGAACAGCGAGTTCGACCATGCGGGACCGCGCCCATTCGAATCGACAGACCACGGCGTGGTGGGGAGGTTGCCGCCGTAGATCGAAGAGCATCCCGTGGCGTTCGCTACGATCGCACGATCACCGAACAACTGCGAGACCAGTTTCACATACGGCGTCTCACCGCATCCCGCGCACGCCCCGCTGAACTCGAATAACGGGCGAAGAAGCTGTGAGTTCTTGATCGTGGAAGGATTGATCAGCCTGCGATCCAGATCGGGAATCTTCATGAAGAAATCCCAGTTCTTCGATTCGGACTCGCGTAATGGCGGTTGCGGCTCCATATTGATGGCTCGCCGCCCGACCTGCCTCTTATCTTTCACGGGGCAGGCTTCCACACACAAGGTACACCCGGTGCAATCTTCCGGTGCGACCTGAACCGTGTATGCATAGCCGGCGTCCAGGTCCTTGAACTTCGATGACATGTGTTTGAAGGTGTCCGGCGCGGTCGCCAGCACAACCTCGCTGTACACTTTGTGGCGAATGACCGCGTGCGGGCACACCATCACGCACTTGCCGCACTGGATGCACAACGTCTCGTCCCACACGGGGATTTCCAGCGCGATATTGCGTTTTTCCCATTGCGAGGTCGCGAGCGGATAGGTACCGTCATTGGGGAGCGCCGATACGGGGATCCCATCGCCCTCGAATTGGATCATTTTCCCCAGTACGTTCCTCACAAATTCAGGCGCTTCATTCGGGACGGGAGGCCGACGCGTCGCCACCGATGTTACCTGCGCCGGGACATGGACCTCATACAAGTGTTCGAGCGTGCTATCCACCGCTTCGAAGTTTTTCTTCACCACGGCTTCGCCGCGCTTACCGTAGGATTTTTCAATCGCATGTTTGATCTCGGCGATCGCCGCTTCGCGTGGAAGCACGCCGGAGATGGCAAAGAATGCCGTCTGCATGATGGTGTTGACCCGTTGCCCCATGCCCGTCTTCTCGGCGACATCATATCCATTGATGACGTAGAATTTGAGCTTCTTCGCGATGATATCCTTCTGTACTTCGTTCGGCAGGTGATTCCAAATCTCATCGGGACCGTACAAACTGTTCAGCAAAAAGACCGCGCCATCTTTCGCGTATTTCAACACGTCGAATCGTTCAAGGAAGTTGAACTGATGACACGCCACAAAATTCGCCTGATTCGCTTCGATGAGATACGGGGCTTGAATTGGCTTGGGACCAAACCGCAAATGTGACGTGGTCATCTGCCCCGACTTTTTCGAGTCGTAGACGAAGTAGCCTTGGGCGTAATTCCCGGTCTCTTCGCCGATGATCTTGATGGAATTCTTGTTTGCGCCCACCGTGCCATCCGAGCCCAACCCAAAGAACACACAGCGCACAGTCTGTTCGTCCTCGATGGAGTAAGAAGCATCGTACTCCAGACTGGTGTGACCGAGGTCGTCCTGGATGCCGACGGTGAAATGATTTTTCGGTTCGGGTTTGGATAATTCGTCCAAGGTCGCTTTCACCATCGCTGGCGTAAACTCTTTGGAGGAAAGTCCGTATCGTCCACCAATGACCCTGACGCTATTGCGACCACCCTCAACGAGTGCATTCACAATATCAAGATAAAGCGGCTCGCCCAATGAGCCGGGTTCCTTCGTGCGATCCAGTACAGCGATCCGTTTCACCGATTTTGGAAGGGCATGGATGAACTGTTCCATGGAGAACGGACGATACAAGCGCACTCGCAAAACACCGACCGGTTCGCCCTTTTCAACGAGATTCTTCACCGTCGCTTCCGCCGTTTCGCCGCCGGAACCCATGATGATGACCACCCGTTCTGCTTCGGGGTGACCGGCATACTCGAAGAGATGATATTGCCTGCCTGTGACCTGTGCGAACTTGTCCATCATTTCTTGCACGGTGGCGGGTGTTGCGGCGTACAGCGGATTTACTGTCTCACGAGCCTGGAAGTACACATCAGGGTTCTGCGCCGTGCCGCGGAGGACGGGCCGGTCCGGGGTGAGAGCACGCGCCCGATGAGCGCGAATCAGCTCCCCGTCAAGAAGGAGGCGGAGTTCGTCATCCGTTAGATAAAAGATCTTGGCAACTTCATGCGAGGTGCGAAAGCCATCGAAGAAATGCACGACAGGTACACGTGATTTCAATGTGGACATCTGCGCGATGGCGGCGAAGTCATGTGCCTCCTGAACGGAACCACTCGATAGCAACGTCCAGCCTGTCTGGCGGACAGCCATCACATCCTGGTGGTCACCAAAGATCGATAAACCCTGTGCGGCGATGGAACGCGCCGCCACGTGAAAGACCGCGCTGGTGAGTTCGCCCGCGATCTTGTACATGTTGGGGATCATCAACAAGAGACCTTGCGATGCCGTGAATGTGGTGGTGAGCGCACCAGCTTGCAATGCGCCGTGGACCGCGCCGGCCGCGCCGCCTTCGGATTGCATCTCGATCACGAGGGGAACGGTGCCCCACAAATTGGGTTTGCCTTTTGCCGACCACTCGTCGGCGAATTCGCCCATGGCGGAGGAGGGGGTGATGGGGTAAATGGCAATGACTTCGCTCAATCGGTGCGCGACCGAAGCGGTGGCTTCGTTGCCGTCTACCATAATGATGGGTTTGTTCATTCTTGCTCCTTGGGAACAGGCTTGCGCCCGGATGATTCCATTGAAGAGTCTATCGCTTGCGAATGGCTCCCGTTAGTTATGAATGACTTAAACCAGCGTGCATGTTGTCACATTTCGGATAAAAATAGGCGGAATTTAGAGTGACCATGTGCGAACTTCTGTGTTGTAGCTGTCACATCGGAAACAGACATGCCTCCTTTTAAACAATTTTTCTGGAAACATTGGTACCAATACCTCACGCGACGCATCGGTAACGCGCCGGTCACGTTTCTAAATTACGGGTTTTGGCCCCCCGAAGGCGAGACTCTAAAACTAGCTCCTGAAGATGAGGTCAACCGCGCCGCGATCCAACTCTATCATCACGTTGCCAGCGGCGACGAACTCGCTGGCAAGAATGTACTGGAGGTCAGTTGCGGGCATGGCGGGGGTGCTTCGTTCGTCAAACGCTATCACCAGCCCAAAACCTACACAGCGATCGACCAGAATCAAAATGCCATCGAGTACAACCGCATGGCGCACGGCGATCTCGGCATTGACTTCCGGGCTGGCGATGCACAATCGCTTGAATTCCCCGAAAATCACTTCGACGCGGTCCTAAACGTGGAAGCCTCGCATTGCTACCCGCGGCAGGAAGCGTTCTTCCGATCGGTGTATCGTGTGCTTCGCTGCGGCGGAAAATTCCTGTACGCCGACTTCCGCACACCAGCGGACCTGCCGGACGTTGAACGAAACATCCAACAGGCGGGCTTCAGGGTTCAGTCGCACGTCGATATCACCACGCACGTCCTGCGTGCGCTCACGCGTAACAGCCAATGGTATCGAAATCTAGCGCATACCTTTGCACCGCGCATCCTGCACCCATTCGTGGAAATGTTCGCCGCAGTGGAAGGTTCGTGGGTGTATAACAATTTCGTCACCCGCGACTATATTTATTTCTCGTATTGCCTGGTCAAAGCGGATTGACGCTTCCCCCCACCTCCATCTGCCTCGGCGGCGGAAAGGTCTCCCAAACCTTGACATCGCTTTGATTCCGCAGATAATAAAGCGCAACAGGCGACCCCAATCAAAGGCTGGGACAGAGGAAAGTAGGCTGGCAAAAGTTGTTAGAGAGGCGCGAGGCATCGGCTGAAACCCGCGCTCAACCGAAACCAGTTGAAGTTCCCTCTCGAG
>CAZFDL010000070.1:0-12554 GCA_964517905.1 uncultured Anaerolinea sp.
TATCTGGCGCGGACTCGTCCGCCGCCTCAACAATAGGAAAATTTCACGCGTGGCTCTGAAGGTTGCGCGGGAGGCGCCTCAGCCAAACGGCCCGCCGGTCGTCTTCTTCAAAGCCTCCACCGGCATCGACGATCTCTCGTGGAACAGTGGATTTCATTTGCTTGCCTCGTGGGCCTTTCGCATGAAGGGGATCCCTGTTGCCTATTTCGCTTGCAACGCAGGTATGGGCAAGTGTGTGTTGGGAACGAATCGAGACGATCCGCACAAGGCCATGCCGTGCAGGACATGTGTGGGACAATCAAAAACCTTATATCGGGGTGTAACTGAATTGAATGTTGACGATAGACCACAGACCATCGTCCAACGCCCCGTGTCCACGGGCGTTCATTGGTTTGAATTTCACCGCAACACGCAACTTGTATCCCGTATCTCGCAATTATCTTTGCAAGCATTGATGGATTTTGAGTACGAAAATTTCCCTCTGGGAAAACTGTGCCTGCCCGGTCTGCGCTGGATCCTGCGCATCCATCATTTGGAAGACGACGAGAATACGCGTTTGCTATTGCGTGAATATATTTTGTCGGCGTGGAACGTGGCGCAAAAATTCTCGAAATTTCTCGACGAGACAAACCCGCGTGCAGTGATTCTCTTCAACGGGCAGTTCTTCCCCGAAGCGACAGCGCGCTTTGTGGCGCAGAAGCGCGGCATCCGCGTGATCACCCACGAGGTGGGACTGCAACCCGCCTCCGCATTTTTCACCGACGGCGAAGCAACGGCGTACCCGATCCATATCCCCGACGAGTTCGAGTTGAATGACGAGCAGAATGCGAAACTTGATTCATACCTAGCGAAACGCTTTCAGGGTGACTTCACCATGGCGGGCATCAAATTCTGGGCGGACATGAAAGGACTCGACGAGTCGTTCCTGCAAAAAGCCGCGCAGTTCAAGCAGATCGTGCCGGTATTTACGAATGTGATTTTCGATACCAGCCAGCCGCACGCCAATACGGTCTTTGAAGACATGTTCGATTGGCTCGATTTGATCCTGGAAGTTATCAAAGAGCATCGCGATACACTGTTCGTCATTCGCGCGCACCCCGATGAGCTGCGCGTGCGCAAATCCAGCCGCGAGACGGTCGAAGGGTGGGTAGACAGCCGCAATGTGCGGAATGAACCGAGTGTCGTATTTGTCGGTCCGCGCGACACGTTGAGTTCATACGAATTGATTCAAAAATCAAAGTTCGTGATGGTCTATAACTCGACCATCGGGTTGGAAGCTTCGATCATGGGCGCGGCGGTGTTGTGCGCGGGTAAGGCGCGATTCACGCAATATCCAACCGTGTTCTTTCCGCAGACGGTTGACGAAGTAAGAAGAAAAATGAAAGAGCTTCTGAATGCGGAGAAAATCGAAGTACCTGCAGAATTCAAACGCAACGCGCGCAGGTTTTTGTATTACCAATTATTCCGAACATCTCTACCGTTCGGGGATTTTCTCGAACCGTCGGTACGAACAACGCAGGCAAAGTTGAAATCGTTTGAGCTGAATCAAATGCTTGAATCCGACTCGATCAAGATAATACTCGATGGAGTGACGAACGGAAAAGATTTTTTGTTGCATGAATGACCCGCGTAAAGCCCGGGTTTGATGTTGCAGCATGGGTAAGTAATCGGTTTTCCACTGGTTGAAATTTCATTTCAAATATCTATGCTGATACCTCTCGGCAGGAGAGGTTCACGCGTCGCGCTCGCATGAGAGAATGGTTAGAGACCGGTACTGCATATTGACAGGTGAACAATAGTGGATAGAATATTGACTAAATCTAGACAAAAACTAGACAAAACTTAGAAAAGGAATGAGAGTATGAAATCCAAAATTTTGTTCGCCCTGCTCGTTAGTTCGCTGGTATTGGCGGCGTGCGCGCCTCAGGCAACCCCACAGCCCGAGCCGACTGCCATGCCTGCACCTACCCAGACCCCGGAACCTACAGCCGAAAAGAACATCGTTGAAGTCGCCGTCTCCGACGGACGCTTCACGACCCTTGTCGCTGCGGTCGAAGCCGCCGGTTTGGCTGAAACCCTTATGGGAGATGGCCCCTTCACCGTTTTCGCCCCGACCGATGAAGCGTTTGCCGCCCTGCCGGAAGGGACCCTCGATAGCCTGCTCCTGGCGGAGAATAAGCAACAACTGACCGACATCCTGCTTTATCACGTTGTTCCCGGTCAGGTTGCCGCTGCCGATGTTATCGGTTTGGATGGTCAATCCACAAGCACTGCGCTTGAGGGTCAACAGATCGGTATCAAAGTGGATATGGGCAATGTCTATCTCAACGATACTGTGAAGGTGATCATCACCGACATTCAGGCGTCGAACGGCATCATCCATGTGATCGATGCGGTGCTCCTGCCTCAGGCGGAGACTGCCGCAATGGATATAGTGGATACAGCGATCGCCGATGGACGCTTCACCACGCTCGTCGCAGCGGTTCAAGCCGCCGGGTTGGTTGATACCCTCAAGAGTGAAGGTCCCTTCACTGTGTTCGCCCCCACCGACGACGCCTTTGCCGCCCTGCCTGCCGGCACACTCGATAGCCTGCTACTGCCCGAGAACAAGCAACAGCTCATCGACATCCTGCTCTATCACGTTGTGAGTGGAAAAGTTCTCGCAGCTGATGTGGTCGGGCTGAACGGGCAGTCTGCCGAGACCGTTCTGGCTGGCAAAACCGTGTCGATCAAAGTTGAAAATGGAATGGTCTACTTGAACGAGACCGTGCAGGTCATCATTACCGACATCGAAACCTCCAACGGCGTGATCCATGTGATCGACGCAGTTCTCCTCCCGCCGCAATAAGCAAGATCTTCTCCTCCTTGTCAAACAGACCGCGCGATCGCGCGGTCTGTTTGCATTATCCCTTCAATGTAATATATTTCCTTCTTGGATTGATCCCCACAACTCCTTCAAAAATCCCGGTGATCGTCTTCATGTCCGCTTCGATATCCTCGGTGGGATGGAACATCTGCCCAATGCGGACCGTTTTCTGCTTTCCATCGACCACCGCCATCACGATCGGTATTTCCGCGCCTCTGGCAATGTGATAGAACCCGCGCTTCCACTCGGTGACTTGATGACGCGTCCCTTCGGGCGCGATGGTGAGGATGAACTGGGAGGACTTTTCGCACGCCTCCACCATCTGCTCGACCAGCCCCGTGGATTTTTTTCGATCAACGGGCACGCCCCCGCAATAATAGAAGAACCAGCCGAACGGCGGGCGGAACAACTCCGCCTTGCCCATGAACTTCACGTTGGCTTTGAGGCTGAAGATCACTCCGAGGAACAGCACGAAATCCCAACTGGAAGTGTGCGGCGCGCCGATCAACACGAATTTTGGGAGGGCGGGTAATTTCCCGTCGACGCGCCAGCCGAACGACCGCATGAAGAACCGGGCGGCGTAATGGAAAATCCCGCTGAGGATGGGCGTGTTGAAGATGGTCCTTGGCTGTCGGCTCATATTTCGGATTGTACCCTCAATTTACGGTTAGAATTGCCGCCGAAGCCATGTTGAAAAAGACCGCTCTTTACCCATTTCTGTTTGCCGTATTTTCTGTGATCTCACTCGCCGCGCACAACATCGGGCAGATCTTCATCGGCGAGATGGGACGTCCGCTGGTTTTTTCGCTTGCACTGGCTGGGATTCTCTATGGGTTGCTTCGCCGCCGCCTGCGCGACTCGCATCACGCCGCGTTGACGTCTGCCGCGCTCCTCTTCCTCTTTTTCGCCTACGGACAGGTCTACTCCGCGTTTGAGGGACAGACAGTTCTTGGATTTGGGTTGTTCCGCCACAGAATCCTTTTCCCTCTGTTCTGCGTTGTGGGCGCGAGTCTCGTTCTCTGGATCGTCCGCAAGACGCAGAGACCCGTATCGTTCACCCACTCTTTGAATCTCGTTTCGGTTTTTCTGTTGATCTATCCGTCGTTCACCCTTCTATCCAATCTTTTTCAACAATCTGTCTCTGATGCGTCATCGCAAGACTCCTCTGCCACTTCAGGCGGCGAAGCGAATGCCGCAACACCCGATGTCTACTACATCATCCTCGACGGCTACGGGCGGCAGGATGTGTTGCAACGCGAATATGGATTCGACAACAGTGAATTCATCAACGGCTTGCGCGCGCGCGGATTCTACCTGGCGGAGTGCAGTCAGAGCAACTATGCCCACACGTTGTATTCCCTGCCCTCTTCGCTGAACTACGATTATCTAGACTCGCTCGGCGCAGCGGACGATGCTGAACTGATTTCGTTGTTGAAGCACAGCGCCGTCCGTGCCGCGTTCGAGGCGCAGGGATATTCCATTGTCGCGTTCCCCACCGGCTGGAGCATGACCGAATGGACGGACGCGGATATGTACCCGGATTATGGCAGGAGCTTCACCACGCTCACCGAATTCGAAACTCTCTTTCTGGATACAACCATCCTACGCGTTGCAACGGACTACGACCGCCTCAACTCGAAGACCACGCCGTACAGCGAGGCGCGCAGGCTGCGCGTCCATTCGATGATTGAAACGCTCAAGGATATCCCGACACGCGAGGGCAGGTATTTTGTCTTCGCGCATTTCGTAGTCCCCCATCCGCCGTTCTCATTCGGCGCAAATGGCGAATGGCTGGAGATCAACGTAGATTCCGCTTCTCACGAGGAGATCGCGGACGCGTATATCAACCAGGTGATCTACATCAACCGGGAGATCCTGCAGATCCTCGATGTCCTTCAGCGCGAATCGGAGGTGCCGCCGGTCATCATTGTGCAGGGAGACCATGGTCCGCCGCCGGATCTTACGAATGACCCCGCCGTCCGGATGCCCATCCTGAACGCGTACCATCTGCCGGGTGTCAAAATGGACGAGGCGTTGTACCCAGCCATCTCACCCGTGAACAGTTTCCGCGTCGTGTTGAACCGCTATTTTGAAACCAATCTCCCCCTGCTGGAAGACCGGAGTTACTTTGCGCCCAATCAGGATCATGCACGACTTGGGCTTGTCTCGAACTCCTGTCCGTAGGCTCACGAATCGAAGATCGGCAGTTGTCATCCAAACAAAAAAGCAGTAAGATGTGAACATACTTCATTGAGATCTGCCCGCACCGATGGGCGCTCGCATGAAGATCATGCTTTCAGGAGGAATGCGCATGAAACGGTTTCCATATCTTGCCTTGATCCTGGTACTCTTTTTGAATGCCTGTGCCCTGCCCGCTTTGGGCGCAGTCGCCTCGCCAACATCCGTGCCCACGAACACCTCGCTGCCCACCGATACGCCGGCGCCAACCGACACGTCCACACCCGAGCCAACCGCAACACCGGATGTTACGGCAACAACGGCAGCGGCAGCGACTCAGACCGCCGCCGATGTGCTCGCCGAGCTGGAAAAGGAATTGCAGGATGACGACATCGCGTATCAGGAAGGGCACTTGGTATGGAAACAATCAGCCCCCTTTCGCATCTCGCTTTCAGGTCCCGACACTGAAATTCAACTTGTGCAAGATGGGCTGAGCGCCGCGAACTTCATCTTCAAATCGGATGTAACCTGGGAAGCGACAGGATTGCTCATCTGCGGCGCGGCATTCCGCGCTGAAACGAACATCGAGCAGGGCAGGCAGTATCGATTCTCGTATCTGCGACTTTCAGGTTTACCGGCGTGGTCCATCGATCTGTTCGATAGAGGATTCTTCAAGAACTCTCCCTCGGATACGCGCTTTTCCGCCGCGCTCGATCTGGGCAACGGCGAAACCAACACGTTTATGATCGTTGCACTGGATGATCAATTCACGGTATATATCAACGGCTTGCGCGAAGGCAGGTTCTTCGATTACAGCAAACAAAGGCTCGAGGGCACATTCGGCTTTCTCGCCTGGCAGGATTCCGGCAAGGGCAATTGTGTGTTCGAGAATTCGTGGGTCTGGTCGCTCGATTAACCGACAAAACTTCTGCCATGTGAAACGGGATGGAGCTGCGCTCCATCCCGTTTTCGCGTCTCCACGGCCCATTTCCGCCCGCCGCAGCCTGAGACGCGTCATCCACACACTGCTCGCCGTTTGCACTTCGCACAATGTAACCTTGGCACTCTGGTTGTGTCTAGGTCATGACGATGTGAAACTTGTCGCACCGTATGAAATGGAGAAAAATGAATATAAAAAGAGTTTTATTGGTATTGATGGCACTTGCCGTCTTCGCATCGACGCTTGGTTTGCAGGTGAGCCGCGCTCAAGCTTCGGATTGGATCACTTTCTCGGAAGGCGCCTACGTGCATGGCAAGGGCATCGTGTTCATTTTCGATGCGACCGGCTACCGCAACCGGGATGTGAAAGGCGCCGGTATCTACGTCGGCTCGGATTTTTACGACCTGTTCTGCTGGGTGACCGAGGATCAGGAGCACATCGTTTGCAACGCACAAGGCGGGTTGACCCAATTCGCGGGGCAGACTGCGATCATCTACCTCGCCGGGCAGATCTTCTATGTGACAATGCCCGGCGCGGGCGGTCCCAAGGAGGACGCGGCTCCGCTCGTCTGCACGGATGGGCTGGTGCCGGGTGCGGACGTCTTTGTTGATTTTGGCGGTTCAACCGATACATTTTTTGTTCCGGGAAGCACGCTCGCTGAGGTGCAATCGCAAGCTGAGAGTTGGTTTAGCGATTCTGAGTTCGAAATCGTAAGCAGTTTGTATTGCGGTCTGGAACCCTCTTAACACAGGTCTGCAACCGCCATTGATTTAAACAAGGGATGGAGCTGCGCTCCATCCCTTGTTTACTTTATGAATCGTTCAGCAATTTATCGTAACTTGAGTTCCCAAATATGGATCTGCGCCGGGGGCGGCGAGTAGGGGTCGAGCATCTCGAGGCGCAAGACCTGCGCCTGGATCGGCGCCGGGAAATCGAAAGAAAGGATCGGCTCTTCCTCCGAACCTTTGCCCTCAAAGGTCAACGTGACGGCTTCCGCCTCCGTCGTTGCGCGCGCGGTCAGGGTGATCCGGGCGTTCGCCGAGCCGATGGTGATCGAAAATCCGTTGATCGTCCGAATTTCAGGGAACGTCAATTCGATGATGAACGGATTCTCCTCGAACGTTTTGGCATAGGTGAATGGATCGTCGTCAAAGAGCAGGCGGATGGTATCCGGCTGGCTGACCGCGTCGAGATACGAATGGCGGATTTCCACCTCCTGCCCGTCGATGACGATAACAGCCTCGCGCAGCACCGCGCGTGCGGCTTGTTCCGCGGCGAAGACCTCGTCAATATTGTCGATGTACCGCAAACGGACAAAATAGAAAGCAGGTGTTCCGTCCGGGTACGGCACGATCTGTTCCACGCGAATATCCGTCAGTTTATCGCTCTGGGTTGCGAGGTCGAACTCCCAGGGGACCATGATGAAGACCGTGTTCTCATCCAGGGGAAATTTTCGCAGGGTGTAGCCTTCGATGCTACCGCCGTCGAGCCACGGTTGGACGCCGATAAAGAAGCGGTTCAACACATCCGCGCCGTTCGCCCAACTGGACGTGAAAACGATCCGCGCCTCCGGATGATCTTGATGATACTGCTCGATCACATCGTAGATCTGGAGCGCGCCGTATTGAAGTTCCGCATATTGTGACCACCAGTAGGGTCCGTTCCTGAGCGCGTCGGTCAGAAGAAACACGTTTGCACCGGTGAGCGTGACGAATGCAACAAGAGACATCACTGTGTGCGAAATCTTCCACCGAGCGGGTAGACTCGCTCGACTCAACCATTGTCTAAGGCGGTCGAAGAAACCCAGCCCATGCAACGCGAGCAGCGTCGCGAGAACCGCCATGGCGATACTGTCTATCAGCCGCGTGAACGCGTTTGCCAGCAGCGCTCCTGCGAGGAGAATGCCGAGGGAGGGGAGAATCCGCTGCGAGGTCAGGGGTGAAGCGTTTTCCCTATCCTTCATCGCCTCGCCGGGCTGTTCGATCCAACGCAGAATATGGTGGAATCCGACGGCGGTCAGGATCGCGGCAGGCACCACGAACATTAAACTGCGCGTGATGCCGATCTGCACCATCGCGCCGCCCAACGGAGAGACGAGCATGGCGAAGAGGATCGCACGGTTCGCGGACTCGCGCAGGTTTCTCAGGATATGCACCAAACCGACCAGCGCGAACGGAAGCGTGGCAAGCATGATGTGACCGTAATCCTTCATGATGTGGCGGATCTGGTCGCGGTCGTTCGGGATGTACCAATACCACGCGCTCAGACCGAAGAAGTACTCTGAAACATACAACCGGATCTTCTCGGTGATCGGCAGGTCGCTGACGAGATACGAGCCCAGCAAATGCAATAACTCGCCGGGCGAATTCGGATGGTCGATGCGGAAGCGAAGATACGGCACAGCCAGAAGCGCCAGCAGAAATCCCGCACGAATCAGCACGCCGCGATTCTCCCAGTGATAGCGCCAATCGGATACAAGCAGGATCAACCCGGTAACCGGCACGGTCAACTGCGCAGGGTTGTAGGAGTAAAAAGCCAGTGAAGCGAAAAAGACCGTCAGATATAAGAATCGAGGCGAACGATACCGATACAGCAGATAGCAGCATAGCGCGCCGGCGTAAAACGCCACGAATACCGCCGTCTCGAATGCGGTGCGGGAGTGAAGGAACCACGCCGGCGTCATCGAGAGGAAGAGCACGCCACTCCACCAGTGTTTCACTTTGAACACATCACGCAAGATAACACCGACCGCGATCGCCGCGATCACGGTGACCGTGGCAGAGACGGCACGCGTTACCAGCGCCGATTTGCCGAAAAGCAAGAGAGGAATCCATTGCAGGTAGACCGTGAGCCCCATCCCGTTGCCAAAGTACGTCGGCAAAAGTGTTCCTTCCACATTGCGGTAGTTCAGTGTGATAAGTTCATCCATCGCCTGCGTCTGAAAAGCTTCGTCTGTAAAGAAGTAGATGGGATATTGGTCAAGCCCGAGCAACCGCGTGAGGAGATACACGAGGATCGCGGCCACGAACAGCCACGCGGCGAGATCGTAATGCCTGAGAAAACTGACTCGCGCCTGCCAGCCGGGCGCTTCTTCCCGGACCTCAGCCTGCGCCCCGCTGCGCCGGGGTCCTTCCCCTTCCACGCGGATGCGCACCGGCACCTTGCCCGCCTTCTCTTTTCCGGCCTCGATGGTGAGAGTGGTCTTCGTGCCGGGCTTGATCGAGAATTCGATCTCGTTCGCCGAAGGAGCCTTGCGTTTGGTATTGTTCTTTTGTTTGGGTTTTCGTTTTGCGGCTGGCATGTGAGTCGTTCCGGTCTTTGACGATTGTATCATCCCACTCCGCCGGCTGCCCCGCCCGATCCGATCTGCAATCCGACCGGTTGCTTCCTACGGTTCCGCTGTGAACGGGTATCCGCTGGCAACCCATTCCTCCAGCCCTCCGCTCATGTTGGTGACCTGTGGGAATCCCGCCTCCAGCAAAATGTCGCGGCCCGACGCGCTGCGACTACCCGAGAGGCATATCACCACGATCAAGCGGTCTTTGGGTAACTCGGTAATTCTGTTTGGCAATTCGTCGAGCGGAATCAACGTGGCATTTTCCACGTGGAAGGCATCCCACTCCTCCAGCGTACGCACATCCAGAAAGAACGCGCCTTTTTGATACAGTTCGAAGGCTTCGCTGGCGCTGACCGCGCGCGGCAGCGTGTTTTCCTTTGGGATACTTCCACAGGCAGAAACTGCCAATGCCAACAGGAGGATAAGGAACAATAATTTTCTCATGTTCATCTCCATAACCCCATTATGACGAAGTATATTTTTTTCAGTAATTGACAAACTTCCCCTTTTTGGTGTGAGAATCAAACGGGCGTGTACGCAGGTCCGCCCGTCTAGGAATCATCGTAGCGTAACGTAATCACACCAGACGCCGAGGTAAACCTTCACAAGGCGATCGCATTCGAAAACGATGAGGTGCGTGCAGGCTCATCGGAGAAACCGGCGGTCGTGCCTGAAGCGTGGGAACAGATGCAAGATTCGCGGGGGAGCCACAAGATGTCGAGATTACACCTGGTCACGGCTTTCGAGCTGGTACAAAAAGCAGGATGAAGCGCGTGTCCTTATTGTGAATATTTTCACAATATATAACTTCCATCACCCTTTTCAGATGACATCTCACACTATAGAAAATGGGACAGAATCGGTACGATATCCATCACAAGATGCGTTTATTCACATATAAGAGTACAAGGTATGCCCATGAACAAGTCACTTGAGACCGAGATCAACCAACTCCACGCGGAGATCTGCGCCGGCCTCGCCGACCCGAACCGCATCCTGCTGCTGTATGCACTTTCGCAAAGCCCGCGTAATGTGACCGAGCTCTGTAACGAGTTGGAGATGCCTCAGCCGCTTGTCTCGCGGCATCTCAAGGTATTGCGTGAGCGCGGCATGGTGACCACCGAAAGACGCGGAACGGTGGTTGTCTATTCGCTCGGCGACAAACGCTTGGTCGAGGCGCTGGATCTTTTGCGGGCGGTTATGCACGACAACATCGCCAAACGCGCTGAACTTGTTCAAGCCCTCTCGTGAAGTCGTCGAAAGGAGTTCCATTCGTGAAAACCCTTCTTATTCTGGGAGCTGGGACAGGCGGCACAATGGTCGCCAACAAAATGTCCGCAGCATTGGATCCACGGGAGTGGCGCATTATGGTGGTGGACAAGGACGAAAACCACTATTACCAACCCGGTTTCCTTTTCATCCCTTTTGGCATCTACTCGCCCTCCGACGTGGTTAAGCCGAAACGAAAACTTCTTCCAACTACTGTGGATGTGATCTTCGGCGACATCGAGTTGATCGAGCCTGAAAAAAACAAGGTTACATTGACCAATAAGAAGGTCATTAACTACGATTATCTCGTGGTTGCCAGCGGCAGCTATATCTATCCCGATGAGACGCCTGGTCTGCGGGAAGGCTGGCACAAGAATATTTTTGATTTTTATACACCAGATGGCGCGGCGAAACTGCATGAATTTTTGGAGACATGGCAGGGAGGCCGATTGTTGCTCAACGTGACGGAAATGCCCATCAAATGCCCTGTTGCCCCTCTGGAATTCATCATGCTGGCGGACTGGTACTTTCAAAAACGCGGCATTCGCAACAAAGTGGAACTTGTCTACGCCACACCGCTGACCGGCGCGTTCACCAAGCCCATCTGCGCCACGATGCTGGCGGATGTATTGGCGAAGAAGAACATCACCATTGTGCCTGAATTCAACATCATGGAGGCGGACAACAACAAACAGGTCATCCGCTCCTATGATGAGATCGAGATACCCTACGACGTACTGGTCAGCATTCCGCTCAACAAAGGCGCGGAATTCATCAGGAATTCAGGGATGGGCGATGGGTTGAACTTTATCCCAACCAACAAATACACTCTTCAGAGCGATACCTGGCAGAATATTTTTGTCATCGGCGATGCGGGCAACGTCCCAACATCCAAGGCGGGGTCGGTGGCGCACTTCATGCTGGATATTCTGGTGGAAAATATGTTGAGCCATATGAAGGGGCGGGAAATGCCCGCCAAATTCGACGGGCACGCCAATTGCTACATTGAGACGGGGTTCAACAAAGCCGTGCTAATTGATTTCAACTACGATGTGGAGCCCTTGCCCGGATCGTTTCCCCTGCCCGGTGTCGGTCCATTCACCTTGTTGGGCGAGAGTCGCATTAACCATCTGGGGAAACTCGCGTTCAAGTGGATCTATTGGAACATGCTTCTCAAAGGCATCGAAATTCCCACCGTCCATTCACAGATGTCTATGCGCGGGAAGAAACCCGTTCCCGCATAACAATATATTTCTCACAAAAAGGAGCAATCAAAATGTTAGCCGAACTGACCGCCATTGCCTTCAATGAAGAAGGCTTCATGACCGACCCCAACCAATGGACCAAGGATATCGCCGAAGTGATCGCCCAAAAAGAGGGCATCGATGTTTTGAACGAAGCGCACTGGAAGATCATCGAATTCTGCCGAAAGACCGGCGCAGAGACGGGTAAATCACCGACCTTGCGCACCATCACCGACGGTACTGGCATATCGACAAAGGATTTGTTTGCCCTCTTCCCCAAAGGACCCGCCAAAAAGGTCGCCAAGATCTCCGGTCTCGGCAAGCCCGAGGGTTGTGTGTAACTCAACAATAAACCCTAAAGGTCTCGGAGACCTTTAGGGTTTGATATATAAAAAGGAGAAATATCATGACTGACCAACCCCGCAAGATCGCGTTCATCTGTTCCAAAGGTGATTTGGACATGGCTTATCCCGCCCTCATCATGGGTTGGGCTGCCCTCGGAGATGGTATTGATGTGACCATGTTCTTTACATTCTGGGGACTTGACCTCGTCACCAAGAAACGCGTGGACAAATTGGAACTTGCGCCAGTCGCCAACACCAGTTTCAAGATGAGCATGATGGGACTGCCGACAGGCAACCTTGGCATCCCGAACATCATGGGCATCATCCCCGGCATGACAGCCTTTGCCACCTGGTTCATGAAAATGAAAATGAAGGC
>CAZFDL010000071.1:0-12515 GCA_964517905.1 uncultured Anaerolinea sp.
AGGGATTTGATGGTGATCAGACCAAATTTATTGGGGTAATACAGACCGGCCTTTTGAACGGGGCTCATAGGTTCTCCGATTAGATCAGTTTCGCGAGGTCTTCCGCGGCACGGCGCATATCGAGGAAGATCAAGCCCAACTTCGCCTGTTCGCGCGCCAATGCGGTAAGAACCGCCTCTTCCCCAACGGACATCAACACAACGTATCCCTTTTCCCCTTTGATGTACACCTGTTCAAGCGAACCCCGCCCCAATTCCGTTGCGATGCGTTCGCCGAGGGACAACATCGCGGCAGACATCGCGGACACGCGATCTTCTTCAACGCCTTGCGGCAACGCGGAGGCAATGCTCAAACCGTCGACACTGACCACGGCGGAGGCTTCAATATCAGGTGATGAGGCTTGCAATTCGCGCAGCCGGTCCACCATTTGTTGCGTACGAGATTTGGACAAAACAGCCCTCCTCTAAAGGCATAAAGCCGTTCACTTTCGGCTTGATATTCGATTCTAGTGGAGATATTTTAGATTACGGGGTAAAAAGTGTCAAGCCAGCCTGTTCCAAGGCTTTACCTCATAACAGAAGTGCAAACAACTGCATGCTATAATCCCGCAAAATGAAGAGACTTTACCTCCTTTTTCCCCTGCTGCTGTTGAGCCTCCAATTTCATAAACAAACCGTCGTTCTTGCTCAAACGAACACGGAGCCGGATAGCGGTGCGGTCGTCTGCCCACCGGACGTGTATTTCTCGCCTCCAGGCGACTGCCATCCGCTGGGACCGTCCGCATATATCACCGAGATGGCACAACTCGGCCTGACATTTCCGCCTCGCCCGCTTTCGGTTCGCAAACCGGACCCCAGCATGACTCAGCTCCCCTTTCGCTACTTCCACCTGGACGATGATTATGTCCCGGTGCTCGACGCGCCCGCTGGAAACGAAATCAGCGCGCCTTATCCACCGGGTTTTGTGTATGTCACCTACCTCGACCGCGTGGACACCGGCCGCGGCATTTATTATCTACTCCCCAACGGAGGCTGGATTCCCGGCAAAGGCGCGCGCGTTTCGGAGGTATCCTCTTATCAGGGACTCGAGTTCAAATCCACGCCGGTCAATGCGTTCGGTTGGTCATTTGAGTATATTCCTGTCAAACAGGCCCCGGGCTACAACACATCCGAAACCGGGCTTTATCTCAACCCGCTCACGGATATTTTTCAGGTGTACAACACAGTCAACGTAGGCGGCGCGGACTGGAACATGATCGGTGCGAACCAATGGGTGGAGGCGCGCAAAGTGGCTATTGTCACACCTAACACCACGCCTCCTGAAGGCGTGACTACCGGTCGCTGGATCGACGTAAATCTGGCAGAACAAACCCTAGCCGTATATGATAATAACGAGCTCATTTTCGCAACTGTCATTGCTAGCGGACTTGAACCGTTCTGGACGCGCCCCGGTCTCTTCCAGATCTACCAAAAGAAAGAGATCGAGACCATGCGGAACAACGACCCGACCGATTTTTATTACCTCGATAACGTTCCCTGGACGATGTACTTCGATAAAGCACGCGCGCTCCACGGCGCGTACTGGCGGACGCGCTTTGGCTATCCTCAATCGCACGGATGTGTAAACCTCTCCGTCGGCGATTCGCATTGGTTATACAACTGGGCACGTGAAGGTGACTGGGTATTTATCCACGATCCATCAGGTTTGACTCCCACCGATCCCGCGCTATATCCGGATTGGGCGTATTGACACGACTATTTCCACATGGTAAACTCTCGCCCGCTTGTTAGATGGTCCCGTGGTGTAGCGGCCTAACATGCGGCCCTGTCAAGGCCGAGATCGCGGGTTCGAATCCCGTCGGGACCGCCAGAAATTCCTCCAATATGGAGGAATTTTTATTTAGCTATCTCGTTGTACAATTGCCCAATGGGTCTATTTTTCGCCGACGATTACGCCGGCCCAGCCTTTGAGTTCCTGGGAACTGCGCACATCGGCGCGTTGATCTTCCTCTGCCTGCTGAATATCGTCCTGCTCAGATTCAAGAATGCGAGTGACGATGCCAGACGGAGAGTCCGCTGGACTCTGGCGCTGATTTTGTGGGGTAACGAAATTGCCTGGCACGTGTGGAAGTACTCCGTGGGTCAATGGACAATCCAAACCATGCTTCCGCTTCACCTGTGCAGTCTGCTGGTATGGACAGGCGCACTAATGCTCGTTACAAGGAAATATACGATCTATGAGTTCATGTACTTCCTCGGAATTGGCGGTGCAATTCAAGCGTTAATCACACCCGATCTTGGAGTTTACGGCTTCCCGCACTTCCGCTTTTTCCAGACCTTCATTTCGCACGGATTGATCATCACCTCCGGGATCTACATGACCGTTGTCGAAGGAATGCGACCCACATGGAAATCTATTGTCCGAATTTCAGTCTGGATGAATATCTACGTCGTTATTGTTTTTTTCATCAACACTGCCATTGGCAGTAACTACCTGATGATCAACTACAAACCGAACACCCCGAGCCTGCTCGACCTGCTCCCTGACTGGCCGCTCTATATACTCTATATGGAAGCCATAGGTGTTATGACCTGCTTGCTGCTCTATCTCCCCTTCGCCATCAAGGACTGGCGCGAAAAACATCGAGCAGACAAGGACAACGCCTCGCGGCTAGAAAGACTTTTAAATTAGGGTAGAATTGCTGAGAAGCACGCCGGGGCGATGGCGGAATCGGCAGACGCAACAGACTTAAAATCTGTCGGTGGAAACACCGTGAGGGTTCGACCCCCTCTCGCCCCACTTGAACATGTCATTGCGAGTAGCGCCAAAGCGCCACGAAGAAATCTCCCTGCTCAAGTTGAGATTGTCCTATCCTCGCAATGGCATTTGCATCTAAAGAGAGAGCATGTACTACAATCGCCAACAACTCGAAGAACTCGAAGACAAAAGCCTTGCCCCATACGGAATGAGGAGCAGGGACACGAAAGGCCGCGCCTATCTCGATAACGAACCCGAGTTCCGCACTTCATTCCAACGCGACCGCGACCGAATTTTGCATACCACAGCCTTTCGCCGACTCGAATACAAGACTCAGGTCTTCATCAACTTCGAGGGCGATTATTTCCGCACGCGGCTCACCCATACACTCGAAGTCGCTCAGATCGGGCGGACGCTTGCACGCGCCCTGGGCGGCAACGAAGACCTCGTGGAGGCGATCTGCCTCGCCCACGACCTCGGTCACTCGCCATTTGGGCACTCCGGCGAGGTCGCGCTCGCCCGCCTGATGAAAGACCACGGCGGATTTGACCACAACCGGCAATCCCTGCGCATCGTGACCGAACTCGAACAACGCTACCCCGAATTCCCCGGCCTGAATCTCACGTGGGAAGTTCGTGAGGGGATGGTGAAACACGAATCCGAATACGATGTGTCCGACGCGCGTAATTACTTGCCCGACCTGCGCGGCAACCTTGAAACACAAATCGCCAACGTTGCCGACGAACTCGCCTACACAACGCACGATCTCGATGATGGTTTGCGCTCCGGGATGATCTCGCCGCACATGCTGGACGGAATCGCGCTTTGGGAGATTCTGCGCGACAACTTCAATTGGCGCGGACCGGAATTGGAAGACATGGAGCGGCACCGCATGATTCGGCAATTAGTCGGGCTGATGGTCACCGATATGGTCGAAGCCACCGACAAACGACTCAAGGAGTGCAAGGCAAGGTCGGCGCTCGATCTTCAAAAACTGAAACACAATGTGATCGGTTACAGCGAAGACATGCAGCGCCGCAATCGCGAACTGAAGGATTTCCTATATAGGAAGCTATACCGTCATTTCCGCGTGGTGAGAATGCAGGTGAAAGCCGAGAAGTTGATCTCGGAGATATATAACGCCTATCACGCCGAGCCGTTGATGCTGCCTGATGGTGTTCGAACTTTTATCGATACACGCGGCCTGGAGCGCACGATCTGCGATTACATCGCCGGCATGACCGACCGTTTCGCCATCGAAGAACATCAGAAACTTTTCAATCCCCTTGAAAAACCATAGGAGCAGGTGACGAATCATGAGCCAGCCAATCTATCTCACTCCCGAAGGGGAGGCAAAACTCAAAGCGGAGCTTGCAGAACTCACTGGGAGCCGACGCGAGGAACTCGCTGGGCGACTCCGCTCCGCGATCCAAATGGGAGACCTCTCTGAGAACGCCGACTATCACAAAGCCAAGGAAGACCAGGCGTTCCTCGAAGGTCGCATTCAGGAGATCGAAGCCATCCTGCGCATGGCGACCATTGTCGAAAAGCAACAAAGCGATGTGGTGATGGTGGGTTCGCGCGTGACGGTGCAGGAGGATGGGCTCGACCCTGAAACTTTCGACATGGTAGGCGCAAAGGAAGCCGACCCCCGCAACGGAAAGATATCCAATGAATCACCCATCGGCAGCGCGCTGATGAATCACAAGGCAGGCGATGTGGTCGAAGCGCAAACACCCGGCGGAAGTATCAAATTCAAGATCGTCAAGGTTGAATAAAAAAATACTAGAAACAGCTGTCGAACAACCGCATCAACACAATATAAAAAGACCAGCCGCATGGCTGGTCTTTACATTACCTTCGGACTATTTTTTCACCCGGGGCCAGATCGCAAACTCAAGCGTTGCGCGTTGGAAATAACTATTCGCTGGCATCGAGCCCATGCCGTACTCCAGATCCACCACTGTGGCGAGAAGCTGAAGATTAGCGGTCTCGAGGAGAATCTCCTCCCCTAGTTTGAGCAGGACCAGGTCTCCCTTCGGTTCGAGCCGCCCGCGAATCGCGGGGTCGTTGTAAGCGTGTTCCGACATCAATACCTTGGTGGCGGTTTTGATATCGTTCTCCTCGAAGAGCCAGATCTCGAGGGCGGTGACCTTCTTCGGCTCGCCGACTCCGATCTTTTCACAAATGCCAACGCCGTATTCACCGAGATACTTGCCTGCCTGGGTATCGATGCTAAACGACTCATCGTACAGGTCGTAACCAAACACGTACGTCGTCATGGATTGCGTGATCGGAGGCTCGAGCCCATGCGTGCGATAATCGGTTTTCTCAACGCTCCGACTCAGCTCGACCGCTTGCATCACCGGCGTGACCGTGCCGCTCCCCCGGCGGAAAAGCCGCAAGAGATACAGCCCGCCTGCGCCAAGCAGGATCGCAACCACAGCGATCGCGGCATAAAAAACGATCTGCCCTAGCCCGCCAAGGGATGACTCCGGCTCCGGCCCGGCCGGTTGTATCGGCGAGCCTTTCACCGATTGAACCAGTTGACCGAATTCCTGGATTTCTATGGGGTCGATATTTCCCGGATCGCTCTGGAGGCTGATGAACGTTGAACCTGCCGCCTCGCCGAGATTATCCCAACGCGCCATCGCAGTATCCACATCGCCTGTGCGGTTGTAGGAATCAATGGTCATGCGCAGATAATCTTTCTGCAAGTCCGCCCGTAGAATCTCCGGAGTCCCGTCGGTATATTCGACCGGCCAAACCAGCCAGCCAAAAATCAAGCCGAGGAACAGACCAGCCACCGCGCCCAAGGCAATAGCCACGGCCGGTTTTCTGAGGTTATTCCTGATGATCGCGAATATCGCTTCCATGAGTTATTCCTTTTGTGTGCAGGTCTAGCCAATTATATACCATCCCAAATTCAGATTGCCCACCGAAAATGCCGATTTAGTTACAGCGCCTCCATCAGGTACAACACCCTCTCCGACTCGCGGATTTCTACCGCTTCGCGAATCGCAAATCGCTCTCTGAAAGCGGCTTCAAACCCCTCGCGTGTGTACGCCGGGAAGATATCCGCGCGGGAGGCGAGTAATTTCCGCACCTGACTGTCCTGCTTGGGAACGAATTCGATGACCAGCCATTTTCCCGTTTCTGAAAAGAAGTCGGCGAGTTGCGGCAGGGGCACATTATTCGAGATGGCGAGATGATGAATGACGGCAAGCGCCAGCACCAGATCGGCAGGGCCACGCCTGCCGAATGAATCGCGCTCCCGGTTCGCCCAGCCGATCGCAGGGCTAGGATTTGTCAGATCAAGTAGTAGAGGCAGAATATTTTGCTCATTCGCAGTTTTGCTTGTTCGATAATTCTGTTCCACCGCCGCGGGGTCAATATCGAACGAAACAACGAACCCACTGTGTTCGCCTGCCACGCGACTGAACGCGCCGTTGTTCGCGCCCAGGTCCCAGGTGAGCGCAGGCTTGAGGCGCGCTGACCATTCGCCGACAAGTTGTTTTTTGTGCTCGAACGCCGCGTCGGAATAATTGGTAATATCGTAATAGTTTCCCCATTCGGTGCCGCGCGGAGTCCATTCCAGTTTTTGGATCGTGGATTCAAGACTCTCGATCAAACCCGTCATCGCCTGCCTGCTCATCGAACCGCCGCGCGACTTCACTTCTTGGCCTGCATACTTTTTCTGCGCGCGCGCGTGAATGTGAATGTGGGTAAGTAAACCGAAATTCAACCGCGTTCGGCGAGGCAGCAACGCGCTCGCCAGATCGAGCGGCACGCCGTCGATGTACGAGCGCAGCAATTGATTGAGTCGCACGTCGCGCCATGCCATCAATGTCAGCGGAGCCAGAAAGTGCTGGCAGAACTGTCGGTAAGCAACCCACGGTTGCCCTTCCTTGTATGTCTCAAACGAGAGCGTGTCGATCAACATCGCTTTCCCGCGCAGAAACTGAATGTTGTACGCGCTCGCGTCTTTCAACGACATGCCGGCTTTCAGCGCGCGCTTCTGAATGGATAAGGTTGCCAGCGCCGCGGCCTTCAATTGACCGAACGACCACTCATACGGATACGAGATGAACGGCACGCGTTCGGGTTGGATGACCTTGAAGCTCGCTTCTTTCGTGAGGGGAGCCTGATCCACTTCGGTATGCGGGATCAACAACCCCGCCTTGACCAACCGCTCGTATAACCCCGAGCCCATTAGCAAGGCATAATCTTCGGCGTAGTAGTGGTTCACCTGTCGATATAAGACTCCACCTTGAGAAAACAGGAACCCGCTTGGGTCCCGAAATGAAGCGGTGTGTCCTACGCTAATCGGCTGATTCGTCATCGTCTTCGGCTGGTTTCGATTTTATACCGAACCATCCTTTAACCTTGCCCCACGAGGCGCGGAACGCGACTCCCAGACCAAGCAGTGCCGCAATGGCAAGTTGGACCAGAAAGCTTCCGGAGCCGGGATCGAGATACGGTAAGGGTGCGAAATGCATGGTTTACTCCTGTTCAACAGATTCCGGAACGATAGTCTCCAACAAGAACGTCTCTTGGCAATTCGTGCATTGTGTCTCGCGGCGGTTGGACACGACCAGCAAGCCACCGCATTTCGGGCATGGATATTTTAGTGGCCTTTTCCAGGACGTAAAATCGCAATTCGGGTAATTCGCACATCCAAAAAAAGTACGGCCTTTGCGGGTCTTTTTCTCGACGATATCGCCGCCGTCTTTCGGGCATTGGACACCGATCTTTTCGAGCCACGGTTCGGTATATCGGCAGGTCGGAAAGTTCGCGCACGAGATGAACTTCCCGAATCGTCCGTAGCGAATAACCAGTTCGCCGCCATCGGTGGGACAGATGCGCCCGATCCTTTCAGGCTCACTCTTCGTGACGGGCATCTCTGCCTGTGCTTTTTTCAAATCCTCCGCGAACGGATGATAGAACTCATGCATGACCTCCGTCCACTCGGCTTGACCGTTGGCGATCATGTCGAGGTCTTCCTCCATGCGTGCGGTGAACTTCAAGTCTACGATATCGGAGAAATATTGCACCATCAGGTCATTGACCTGGATACCAATTTCCGTGGGCACAAGCCGCTTTTCTTCGCGCACCACATATCCACGCGCCTGAATCGTTGAGATGGTCGGCGCGTATGTGGACGGGCGGCCAATGCCATCTTCTTCGAGAGCCTGCACGAGCGATGCTTCGGAGTAACGCGGCGGCGGTTGCGTGAAATGCTGTTCGGGAATCAGCCGGATCAATTCCTGTTTCTGCCCTTGAGCAACGCCAGCGGGAATTTTGACATTCTCCTCATCCTCGTCTACTGGTTTCGCATCTTCGTTCTTTGCTTCTTCATAGACGACCAGATAGCCCGCAAACTTTACCGCCGACCCTGAAGCGCGCAACAAGTATTCGTGCGCGCTGGTCTTGCCCGTTACTTCCACCTGCAGGGTATCGTAGACGGCAGATTCCATCTGCGAAGCGACGAATCTCTGCCAGATCAATCGATACAGTTTGAACATGGCAGGCTCGAGAAACTCCTTGATCGATTCAGGTTCGCGCATCACAGAAGTGGGACGTATCGCTTCATGTGCCTCCTGTGCGTTGGCAGATCGGGTTTTATATTGAGGCGGTTCCGCCGGCACAAAGGCAGCCCCATATTTGCCCTGCACGTATTGCCGCGCTTCCTCTTGTGCCGTTGTGGATACATTGGTCGAGTCGGTTCGCATGTAGGTGATCAAACCGGTCGTGCCGCCGTTGCCCACATCCTGGCCCTCATAGAGTCCCTGCGCAAGAGCCATGGTGCGTTTGGCGGTAAAGCCGAGTTTGCGCGAAGCTTCCTGTTGGAGGGTCGAAGTCGTAAAAGGCGCGGCAGGTTTTCGTCGACGTTCGCCGCGTTTTACCTTTGTGATCTCGTACGCGGCAGTTTCCATGTCCGTAAGAATCGGCCTGACGGACTCTTCGTTAGACAGCTCGGGATCCCGATCGTCAACTTTCGCCAATTTCGTAAGGAAGGAGGATTTCAAACCCTCAGGCATTAACTCGGCGTGGATGGACCAGTACTCCACCGGCACGAACGCCTCGATCTCACGTTCTCGATCGACGATCAGCCTGAGCGCCACAGATTGAACGCGTCCCGCCGACAGGCGTCCGCGCACCTTCTCCCACAGGATCGGGCTGATGCTGTAGCCAACCAGGCGATCCAACACACGGCGCGCCTGTTGCGCATTCACCAGATCCATATTAATCTGGCGCGGGTGCGAAAACGCTTCCTTGACGGCAGGCTCCGTGATCTCGTGAAAGACGACTCGTTTCGCGCGTTCTGAGTCGATCCCCGCCGACTCCATCAAATGCCACGAAATCGATTCACCTTCGCGGTCAGGGTCGGTAGCGAGATAGATTTCTTCGGCTTTTTGCGCGAGCTTCTTGAGTTCTCTGACAACTTCTTTTTTTTCGTTCGGCACGCGATATTTTGGCGTGAAACCATTCTCCACATCCACAGATAGCTGCGACTTTAACAGATCGCGCACATGCCCCACCGACGCGCGTACAGTGTATCCCTTGCCTAGAAAACGTCCGACGGTCTTTGCTTTCGCCGGAGATTCAACAATCACAAGCTTGCCTTCGCGCTTTTCCACTTTAACCACTTTTTCAGGTTTGGGTGGAGGCGGCATTCCGGTGTGGGCGTCGGTTTTTCCCATCCGATATAGTTTAGTTCCACAGACCGGGCAAACACCGATCGTGACAGGCGACCCTTTCGCGTTAAAACTCGCGACCGGGTCATTCATTTCACGTTTGGTCTTGCACTTCATGCAATAGGCTTCCATAACCTACAAGTATTTCTCCTGTTTATTTTTCTTCAACTGTTCAACCACATCGCGCACACGCTGCACCTGATCCGCCTTGCAGACCAGGACTACGTCGCCCGAATCTACCACAACGATATTATCCAGGCCAATGGTCACCATCAACCGCTGACCGCCGGTGCTATATACCAATGTATTGCGCGAATCGATCTCGATATGCTCAGCGTTGACCGCAATATTACCATCTCCATCGGGAACTAACACTTCGAACAGCGAATCCCATGAACCGACATCGCTCCAGCCCAACCCGCCGGCGGGAAGGACCGCCACCTTCCGCGCTTTTTCCATGATACCGTAATCGACGGTCTGGGTTTCCAAGCCCGACCAATGCTCTTCTATCACATCCATCCGTTTTGGAGTGTCCCACACGGATGAGATCCTGCTGACCGCCTTGAAGAGTTCCGGCATTTGACGCTTGACCTCGTCGAGAATCGCTTCCGCTTTCCAGACGAACATGCCGCTGTTCCACGAATAATCTCCGCTCGCCAGAAATTTCTGAGCCGTCGCTTCATCAGGCTTTTCCATGAACCGCTTAACAATGTACACGGGATATTTATAATCGCCGCTCAACGACTCGCCCTGTTGAATGTATCCATAACCGGTGGATGGAAACGTCGGAGTAATGCCAAGCGTAACCAGATAGTCTTTTTCCGCCACATCAAACGACGAACGGAGGAGAAAATTGAACAGCTCTTTATTGCGGATGTGATGATCGGCAGTCTGGATCGCCATCAACGCCAGCGGATCGCGTTGTTGTAGAACAGCCGCCGCCAATGCTACCACAGATGCCGTGCCTCGCGGTGCGGGTTCGATCAGGTAGTTCGCTTCAGGGATGGAGGGAGCCTGATCTTTCATTTCACGCGCCTGTTCGGCAACCGTGACGATCAATATCCTCTCCGGTGGAAATAGCGCCTCAAGACGCGAAACCGTGCTTTGAAAAAGCGTTTCAGGTCCCAGCAGTGGAAGAAGCTGTTTTGGTTTTTCTTTTCTCGAGAAAGGCCAGAGGCGGGTCCCGCCGCCTCCAGCCATGATGACTGCATATGTATGGTGGGTCATGGGTTAGCATATGTCATTGCGAGCGGAGCAGTAGCGCGTCATATCCGTTTTCCTCACAATAACTTTATCCTGTCTTGTATTCCGATTGTTCCTCACGCACCGCGACGTAATTCATACCACCAACCTGCCGCACCATTCCTTTCAGTTCCATGAGTGCCAGCGAAGCGGACACTTTTTCGATCGGTAGATCTGCCTGATTGCGGATCTCGTCGATTTGCATCGGTTCGCTGGTCAAAACGTTCAATAGCTTCGCTTCGATCGTGTCGGCCGGCATAATCTTACGTGCGGCTTTCTGCTCGCCTACGCGCGTGATGTCGAGCGCCTGCATCAGATCGTTGACGCTTAACAATGGGAGCGCGCCTTTCTGAATCAACTTGTTCGTCCCCTTGCTTTGCGGGGCAAGTATACTACCGGGCACGGCAAAAACCTCGCGCCCTTGTTCCGCGGCAAACTCGGCTGTGATCAGCGCTCCGCTGGTCTCGCCTGCTTCCACGACGACGACCGCCAAGGATAAACCGGAAATAATTCGATTCCGCGGCGGAAAATTTGACGCGTCTGGTGGCGTCCCCGGAGCATAATCGCTTATAAGGGCGCCGCGCTCCATCATTTGCTCCGCCAGGGTGCGATGTTCGGGCGGATATATCTTATCCACACCCGAACCAAGCACTGCAATCGTTCGTCCGCCTGCTTTCAGCGTCGCTTGATGAGCGACCGCGTCGACGCCGCGCGCAAGTCCGCTAATAACGGTCATTCCGTTCGCGGAAAGGAAGTGGGAAAGTTCCTCGGTGATCTGCCTGCCATACGGCGTGACGCGCCGCGTGCCGACAATGGCAACTGCAAACAAATCATCGGGCAGGTACTCGCCGCGAATATACAAGACGGGTGGAGGCTGGTCAATCTCCTTTAATCGTTGTGGATATGTTTCGTCCTGCCACGTTAGGATTTTGATTCCCTGCTTTTCGATTTTTTCCCAGACTTTATCCAGGTCAACCGTTTCACGCGCCTGTACGACTCGCTCGATCACTTTCGCCCCAAGTCCTGTTCCTGCCAAGTCAGCAGGTGACGCTTTCCATGCAGACTCCAAATCGCCAAAGTACGCGACCAGTCCCTGCATTCGCACCGCGCCGATGCCTTTGATCAAGTTGAAGCCGACCCAGTATTTTTTATCGTCCATAAATATTCTAACTCGTTGGTCGAGTAGACGGCGGCGATGTTCCGCTGTCGTATCGAGACCAACCATGTTCAAAAGAAATCTTGCAACGAGAATTGCTTTACTGCGTGGTGGTCCCGATATGGGCTCCGCCCTACTCGACCACCGTCATAATCCTTCGAGCACGTGAACGCGCATGGTGCGCGAATCAGCCTCCACGTCCAGAATGACCGAGGGAATCGCGGGGAGTAGAATCTCCTTGCCTGTGTCGTCACGCACCACGTACACGTCATTCGCGCCTGTTTCCAAAATTTCGACCAACTCGCCAAGCGGATTGTCACTCTCATCCACAATTTTGAATCCAATTAATTCGTGCTGATAGATTTGACCTTCCGGCAAAGGCGGGGCGTCTTTCGCTTTGATAAAAACCCATTGATTGCGAAACTTCCCGGCATCGTCGGATGTTTCAATGCCCTTGAATTTTACAAGCAACCCCGATTGATGAGGGCGTACGCTGGTAAGGGTCATTGGCTTGTGTTCGTCACCGACGAAAAGTTTTCTACCGCTTTTCATGCGTTCAGGGAAGTCGGTATGCAAGTCCATGATGATCTCGCCCTGCAACCCGTGAGGACGCCGTAAAAAACCCACGCTCAAATAAAGCGGCTCGCCTTTCGGCGAGCCTG
>CAZFDL010000072.1:0-12359 GCA_964517905.1 uncultured Anaerolinea sp.
TGAATGCACCGCGAGAGCAAAGGGACAATGTGATTCTACCACGCAGGGCGCAACCGTTGAACGGGTAGAGGGTTATCATAAGTAGAATCGCCCGCGTGGGCGCTCACCCAATACTCTTAAGGAGAGTGTGAAATGAATATTTCGTTGCCCAAGACAATTTCTGGTTGGTGTATGTGGCTGTTCTTCCTGTTCACTGGCCTCGGCATGTTTGTTCCTCTGCTATTAACAATTGCCCCCTGGCTGGCACTCGCGTACGCAGTGTTCGCCCTGATCGGCATGTAAGCATATCAACCTCCCTGAACGGCCTTCCGCATGGGAGGTCGTTCTTTTTTTAAAGGGCGGTAATCATATCCTTGAATTAGATCGAAGCCCGTCAAACTTATCCTTACACCGGAAACAATTTATCGAACACCTCGGGGCAATATTTGGAAACCATCTCGCTCGACAACCCGTTCTCCTTGCAGATCTCCGCGTAGAAATCCGCGCTGGGGCGTTTGATCCGCTTTTGGGTCTCGGTATCCAAACCCCACAGCCCGAAGCGAAGCGTCCAGCCGTGATCCCACTCGAAGTTGTCCACCAATGTCCAATGGAAGTATCCCTTGATGGGCCAGTTGAAGTTGACCGCGCGCCACATTTGGTGGATGTGTTGCGCGATATAACGCGGCCGCACCTTATCCTCCGCGTCGGCAAACCCGTTCTCCGTGACGTAGATCGGCAATCCCGGGAAATTCCGCACGACCCACTTCAACCCCTCGAACATGCCAGCAGGTTCGTTGACAAGAAACTTCTTGTCGCTGAAATCGCCATCCTCCGGGTAGAAGGCGTGGCTGAACATCGTTTTGGTTTTACGGACATCGAACGCAACGCGGTTGCGGGTGTAATAATTGAAACCGAAGTAATCCTGCGTTCCTTTGGCTTCGGGGATGCGATACGTGCCTAGCACTGTCCGCATCACACCGGTTGCCAGCGTCATCGGAATCGCGTGATTCACCAGGTTGTCGGCATTGGTTCGTAACAGTTTATCCAACGGTGACCATGAACGATGCGGCACAACGGAACGATAGTGCAACGCCAACCCAACTTTTGCCCCGGGTTGCAATTCATGAATGGCATGATACGCGGCGGCATGACTACGCAAGGTATTGGCCTGCACGCGCATTGCAAGGCGCAGGTCGTCTTTTCCGGGAGGCCAGTTGCCGTTGATTCCTCCGCCAACATACCCATTCAGTACATACCCACTGGTCTCGTTGAATGTGCACCATAGGGTGCAATATTCCTTCAGCGCCCCCACCGTTTTGCGGACGAATTTCTCAAACAATGGAACAACGGCTTCCGTTTCCCATGCTCCGATTTCTTCGAGCCATAATGGATTGGTGAAATGGTGCAACGTGACCATCGGGGTGATGCCGCGTTCACGCAGTCCGCGCAGCATGCTTCGATAGCGGTCGAGCGCGTCTTCGTCCCAGGTGTCCGGCGTTGGCTGGATGCGGCTCCACTCCACCGACAAACGATGCGCGTTCTGTCCGCCCTCCGCGGCACGGTCAAAGTCCTCCCTCCAGCGTCCACCCCACCAATCGCAGGCAAGACCAGATGTCCCGTCGGTATGACCGTCTTGCTCCCACTTCCACCACTGGTTATTCGTGTTGTTGCCTTCCACCTGATGCGCGGCAGTCGCTGTCCCCCATAAAAACCCGCGCGGGAAATGATACGATGCTTGGACCATGTTTTCTCCGTTACCGTAGGGGCGAAATATATTGCGCCCCTACGGGTTTCGTGACATATACGCCAGATACAACGCGACTGAACCCGCGACCGCGGCATTCAAGGATTCGACTTGCCCGCGCATCGGAAGTTTCAACACAATGTCGCATTTCGCGCGCGTGAGTTGACGGATGCCCTCGCCCTCGCTTCCGACCACGAGTGCGGTTGCTCCGACCAAATGACGCTGAGTCTGCGCCCCGACCGTTTCCCCTTCCTGATCGAGCCCCACCACCCAGACATTTTCTACTTTGAGCGCGTCGATCGCCTGGGCGAGATTCATCCGCGTGATGAGCATATGCTCGCTCGCGCCCGACGACGCGTTGACCACTGCAGGCGTGACCTCCACCGTATGCGCAAGCGGAATGACCACGCCATGCACCCCAACCGCCTCCGCCGTGCGAATGAGCGTGCCGAAGTTTTGCGGGTCGTTCAACGAATCGAGCAACAAAATAAAAGGCTGCTCGTCCTTCTTGCGCGCGTTCTCCAGAATATCGAGCAGATCGGCATACGGATACCCGCTCACCTCTGCGAGGATGCCCTGATTGTTTTCATGGATCTTGTCCAAGAGTGCGCGCTTCGATTTGACCACTTGAATCTTTCGCTGGGCAACCAAGGTCATCACATCGGCAAGCCTGCCTTTGATCTGCACATTGTCAGCCAGCTCGATTCGGAACACCTCGCGCCGTTTGGCGCGCAGGGTCTCATACACAGCGTTGCGGGAATAGATGAATTCTTTCATGGTGGCATGATTGTACCGTAGGGGCGACTCGCCGAGTCGCCCCTACGTTTTTTCGTAAGACATGATCAACTCATACGCGCTCGCCTTGACGTAATACACGCGGTATTTCTCCCCTTCCTTGAATGCGTGGCTCATATCGTCGGCAAAACCGAATCGCTTTTTCCCCACATGCACATAATAACTGGTGAACCCGGCGTTCGAGCTGTATTCCTGATCATGGCGGATCTTCCCCTCCGCCACCTGCAGTTGCGCGTTGAGCAAGCGATTGGAAACCCAGCGCGCGAACAGTACAACGAAGACCAGTACCAGCGCTATCACAAGGATAATGGCAGGGAAGACAAGCAAATTCAATGGGTTGGAAAATAATGCCGCGCGAGTGTCTTCATTTTGCAGATACAAGGCAAGGATGAGGCACATACCGAAAATCATGAACCCGACGATGACGTACACGCTCGTCATCGAAGAGGCGCGCACGCCGCGCGCGGTCATTCGCAGTAACTCGCGCTGTCCATGTGTGAGGAAGCCGCGCTGGTTCGATCTCAAGTCGGCTTCGGTGAATTCGTACATGCCTACTCTTCCACCTTCACCTCAGTAATCCGATCCAGCCGAAAACTTCGCTCATCGTTGCGCAAGTGGCAATAGGCGAGCAAATACACATAGTCTTTCAAACCCATCACCTGCTTCGGCGTGATCCAGCGTTCGGTCTGTTCACCGTCGCCGTCCACGTAACGGATGAACATGCGCTTGCCCCCGTAGATCGCCTCGCCCAACTCGGTCGGCAGTTCGATCCCCTCGTCGGGCCAGGCGGGCGAGTTGTAAATGCCGATGTATTCATCGAGCGGCTTGTTGAACTCTTTCAACTGTTCCATCATCGCAAAGAAAATTCCCCGTGCCGCCAGCGCGCCATCCAACGCGCGGTGCTTCATTGTGACCGGCAAATGGAACGAGTCCGCGATGAATTGCAAACTATACGACGGCATCTCGTAATGCCCGCGCGCCAGCATTAACGTGTCGATCAAATTTGGGATTTGGATATCGCGTCCGAGCCGTTTGAATTCGCTGTCGAGGAATTGCAGATCGAACTTCGCGTTGTGACAGACGACCACCGCTTCATCCACCAAATTGACAATTGACTCAGCCACCTCGGCAAAGCGCGGCACCGACGACAACTCATCGTCCGTCAGCCCGTTCGTGCTGATCGCACCCACCGAAAGCGGCCGCTCGGGATTCACCAGTGTTTGATATTGCTGTTTGATACGCTTACCCTCGGTGACGACGATTCCCACCTCGCAGACGCGGTCGCCAAACCACGGGGATAACCCGGTGGTTTCCAAATCCAAAAATGCAAATCGTGCAGAAGAGAGATCGAACATACACGAAATTATATGTCATTCTGAGCGACCGAAGGGAGCGAAGAATCTCACGGCGTCAATGAGATGCTTCGTCGCCGCTACGCGGCTCCTCGGAATCATATGATGGAAAAGGCTTTCCCTGCCGGATGCGATTCCACACGGCCTGCGCGATACAACGTCACTTCCCCCGCGCCGTAGGCGTTCCACATCCCGTTTTCGCCGTCGTTCAACATGCCTGTTTGCTCGTCGATCCCGATCAACGTGACATTGGGAATCTGCGTCATGAGTCGTGGCGCCCAGCCTTTGCCGAACGTGTTGTGATGCGGCAGGACAAGCGAATTTTGAACAAGGTTCAATCCCTCGTGGACCTTCCCTTCGTAGGGGTCAAAGTAAAACTCGCACATCACCATCGCCCCAGCGCTCGATCCCGCGATGACCGCGCCGACTCGATAGGCATCCATTGCGGCTTTCCAGGCGAGGCTGTTTTTCAAGGTCTGACCCAGATAATGTGTGAAGCCGCCGAGCATGTAGATCAACTTCGCTTCACGCAAGGATCTGGCTATCGTCTCATCGTTCGCGCTGGCTTTGTCGATCAACGGTAGAGACTCAACATCCTTCGCGCCGAGCGACTCGAACCAGCGGACGCCGTTGCCTCCGGCGCGGACGTGGTTGCGGTCCGGCGCGGCAGCCGTGGGGAGGATGCGAAGCGGGGCGTGGAATCCGCCAGCGAGTTCAAGTGCGCGCAGGTCGGGGTCGCGCATCCGGCCGCCGAATTCAGCTCCGCCTTCGAGCAATACAAATCCCATGTTGAGATTGTAACTGGTTTGTGTCTCCCCAAGGGAGCGGCGTCTGTCTGCGAGGGATGCAGCAATAGGCATTCCTTCTATCAGAATTGTAGACAAGCGATTTTCTCGACCGCTGTATAATCGGGCAAACAAAGGAGATTAACGCCCATGCCACATGGGAACCATTTCGAAGGTTTATTTGAATACGCGCCGATCTCGCTCTGGGAGGAGGATTACAGTGAGATCAGAAACTTTTTCGATGAATTGCGCAGGAGGGGGGTCATAAATTTGGATCAGTATTTGCTGGAACATCCCGAGGAGGTCATCAACAGCATACGCCGCATCAAGGTGACGCACGTAAACCGCGAAACGCTGAACATGTTCGATGCAGAGACCGAGCAGGAATTGCTTTCGAACCTCGACAAAATTTTCCGCGATGAGATGCGCGAACACTTCCGCTCGGAATTGCTGGCATTGTGGAACGGCGAGACAAGCTGGTCAGGAGAGGGAATCAACTATCGGCTGGATGGGGAGCCGCTTCACATCCGTTTGCACTGGCGCATTTTGCCCGAATGCGCCTCAGACTGGGGCTGTGTGCTGGTAGCCATCGAGAACATTACCGCGTTGAAACAGGCCGAAAAACGATTCCGCAATTTGTTCGAGTACGCGCCGATCTCGTTGTGGGAGGAGGATTATTCAGCGATCAAAAGGGAATTCGACGCGTTGCGTGCACAGGGCGTCACCGATCTCAAATCGCACCTTGCCTCAGACCCCGAGGCTGTGCGCCGTTTCATGGGCATGATCCGAGTGCTCGACGTGAATCGAAAAACGCTCAGCCTGTTCGAAGCCGCCGACAAGGAATCCCTGCTGGCAAACCTTGGGAAGGTGTTCCGCGATGAGATGGGCGAACACTTCAAGAACGAACTAGTGGATATGTGGGACGGCAAAACATATTACGAACGCGAAGGAATCAATTATTCATTGACCGGCGAGCCCGTAAACGTGCACCTGCACTGGACATTGATGCCCGGCCACGAAACGGATTTCGACTGGGTGCTGGTGGCGTTGCAGGACGTGACGACGCGCAAAAAAGCCGAGGAATACCTGCGCTACCTGGGCACACACGATGTGATGACCGGTTTGCATAACCGCGCTTTTTTCGAAGAGACCCTGCAGAACCTCGAGGCGAATCGCAGCGACCCGGTCAGTTTTGTCATCGTCGACTTGAACAGTTTGAAATCCACCAACGATTCACTGGGGCATCATGCAGGCGATAAACTCATTCGCCGCACGGCGGAAGTATTGAAAGCCAGCATTGAAGATGGGATGATCGCGGCGCGCATCGGCGGTGACGAGTTCATCCTCATCATGCCCGACGCCGACGAAAAAACGGCAAGGGAAATGGTTACGCGGTTGGACTCGCTGGTGGTGATGAATAACCGGTATTACCGCGAGCCTGAATTGAGTCTCTCGATCGGCGCGTCTACAAGCGCCCCGGGGTTTTCCCTGTTGAAGTCCATCAGTCTTGCAGATGATGAAATGTACAAAAGCAAGGGCATATTTCACCGCCGCCGGAGCGATGATCGCTAAGCGTGCGGATTGTACTCGTCGAACGGAATGCCGTTCCGATGATTGGCCAACGCCTGCCGCACATACGGGACGGTGTTCAACGGCAGGGCATCCATCTCGGCCCAGCGTACTTCATCGCATTTATCAGGCTCGGCGTTGAAGGGTTCGCCCTCCCATCGATGGACCGTGAAGAAGAAATCCACGCGCTCATCGTCCTCGATGCGATGCATGACCGTCGAGAATATCAGACTCTGCGCGTCGATTCGGACGCCGACCTCTTCCTGCCCTTCGCGGACTCCCGCATCCCTGACCGTTTCGCCTCCATCCAAATGGCCGGCAGGGACGCTGTATTCTCCATCCCGAAACCCCGTATTGAAACGACGCAGCAAAAGGATTTGATTCCCGCGAAAGAAAAACAAATGCACGGTGGCTGGAAACCGGGCGCGCGTCATTGAAAGTGGTTCTCCCAAATCCTTTTCTTTTCGTCTTGTGGGATGAACGAAGCCTCGTACGCGTTGCGGTTGCACACGGCAATCTCATCCATGTTCATGCCGAGAACTTCATGTGCGATGCGGTATTCGTTGTTGAGATTTGTTTCCAGCACTTCGGGGTCGTCGGAGTTGATCGTCACTTTCACGCCGAGATCGAATAACTTCTTCAATGGATGCTCCTCAATGGCGCGAACCGAATTGGTCAGGTAGTTGCTCCACGGGTTGACTTCGAGCGTGATGTCGCGTTCTTTGAGCAGTTCAACCACCTGCATGTCTTCAATGGAATGGATTCCATGACCGATGCGATCAGGGTCGGTCAACTCGATCACTTCTTTCACGAACGAAGCGGGCGTATCTTCGCCGGTGTGGATGGTCAATTTCAAACCCGCTTCCCTGGCTTTCATGATCGAAGGGACGAATTCGCGAAGCGGGAAATCCCGCTCGCTGTCGGCAAGGTCGATCGCGGGGATATGTTCCTTGTGACGGATCGCCCAATCCACAGTTTTGACGCAAGACTCAGGCCCCATACTCCGTGAGGTGATGGCGATGTAACAGATCGCCATGTCGAATTCCTTTTCGGCGCGGGCTTTGGCGCGGAGCAGCCCTTCCAGGCAGGCGTCCCAATCGAGATTATGCCCGCTGAAAGCCCAATCGGGAGAAAAGCGCACTTCGAAGAGTTTGATATTTTGCCTTGCGGAATCTTCGAACAACTCCCGGGCGATCCGCTCGACGACTTTCGGCGACGTGATGCTGTTTTGAAAAATGGCGAAGGCTTTGAGCACGGCCTCCAGGTTCCGCATCTGGTCATAGACCTTGACATGCTTGTCTAGTTCGCTGGCTTCATAGGACGGCAGTGTTAATCCATATTCTTTGGCAACATCAATGATCGTCTGCGTGCGGATCGCGCCTTCGAGGTGGATATGAATTTCAGTTTTGGGGATGCTGTTGTATTTCGGGTCGAAGTTTTTCATGGATACCTGTGGCCCGATTTTACCCCGCGATTTTCAACGCCGCCTGCAACAACACGTTCGCGCCGTTGACGCAATCTTCCCATTTCGTGAATTCGCGCGGCGAGTGACTCGCCCCGTCCACCGAGGGAACGAAGATCATGCCCACCGGGCACAAGTCCGCCAGCGATTGCGCGTCGTGCCCTGCGCCAGATGTCAATGGTGTGTGCGTCAATCTGAGATCATCACACGCAGAGGCGAACGCGCTTTGAGCAAGGTCGCTCATCGGCGTTGGCGAATGTTTGCCAAGAAATTCGATCTTCAACTCCAAGCCAACGCGCGAGGCTTGTCCTTTTGCCAGCGCGATCAACGCAGAATCCATTTTGTCAAAATCGGTTTGCGTGGGCGAACGGAACTCAAGAGCCACGTCCACGCGCGCCGGAACGATGTTGAATGCGCCGGGTGCGAAGTCCATGTTGCCGACGTTGACCACACAGCCGGCGAAATCTTTCATCACCAATTCACGGGCGGCAAGTGTGAACGCGCTGGCGCCCAACGACGCGTCGAGTCGGTCGTCCATCGTGGCGGTCCCGGCGTGATCCGCACGACCGATGAACGACAGGCGATAGGAGCCAATGCCAACGATCGCAGAGACAACGCCTATATCGATGCCCGCGCGTTCGAGTCGCTTGCCCTGCTCGATGTGCAGTTCCAGGTACCCCGCGAACGACTCCTTCGGGCGCGCCGCACTCAACATGGATTCATCGGACAAGCCTGCGCGCTTCATCCCTTCGACGAGAGTCTGACGTCCGCCGCGCGGCGCGTGCAGATCTTTTTGGGTGAGATGACCCGCTATCGCCGCGCTGCCAAGCAGACCGACCAAGGTCCCTTCTTCGTCGGTGAAATCCATCGCCTCGAGATCGACCGTGAGTTGGGTGCCGCTTTCCTTTATCGTCCTCAACACCTCCAGCGCCGCGACCACTCCCAGCGCGCCGTCGAAACGCCCGCCGTTGGGTACGGAGTCAAGGTGAGAGCCGAGGATCAACGTTTGCACGTTTGAAGGTTGGAAAGTTAGCAGGGCTGAATGATTCCCTGCCCCGTCCGTGCGGAAGCCCAGACCGGCGCGTTGAATCTCTTCGCAATACCACTTGCGTGCCGCGAGATGAGCCTCGTGAAAGGTCGGGCGATGCACGCCGCCTTCGGCTGTCGCCCCGATGGAAGCGAGTCGGGTGAATGAATCAAGCATGCGGTCCGAATTGACGCGCAGGGTTTTCGTCATGAGGATTCTCCAGAGTAAGATATGAGGGCAGGGTCTTGTCTATCCCCTGTAATTTTATCCGAAAGGACAGCATGGATCTCAAACTGACGATCTTCTCCGATTACATCTGACCGTGGTGTTACGTCGGCCAGGGTGTGGTCGAGAGGTTGAAAACGGAATATCGCGTGGACGTGGAGTGGCGTCCGTTCTATTTGTATTTCGATACGCCGCCCGAGGGGAAGGATTTGCCCGAACACGTGACGCGCGCCCGCGCCAGCGGCTCGGAGGAACGACTGCGTTTGATGGCAGACGCGTATGGCATGGAATTCAAATCCACAGAACGAATTTATAACACCCGTCTTGCGCACGAAGCGACGGAATACGCGCGTGAACACGGTAAAGGCAATGAATTCCATAAAGTCGTCTTTCGTAAAGTGTATGCGGAGGGACATGACCCGAGTCAATGGGATGTGCTTCGCTCGGCAGCCGGGGAAGCCGGTCTGAACGCGGACGAGATGCAACGCGACGTGGAAAACGAAAAATATACAGCCACCGTTGTAGACCAGGTGCGCTGGGCATACCAGATTGGTGTGACGGGCGTGCCGACGTATGTGATCAACGATCGTTACGCGGTTGTCGGAGCACAGCCGTATGAAGTCTTCAAGAACGCGCTGGAACAGATCCTGAATCAAAAGGGCTGACTCTCGTCAGCCCTTTCTTTTTGGTGCCCGGTTAAGTTATTGGCTGTTGGGTCGGTGAACCCGCTTGCACACGCGGATGGATACCCGATGCCCGTCGCGCCAGATGACCTTGGTGCGGCAGACGATCGCGCTGGTCGCGGTCAGCACGGCTGACGCGCCATCGGTCGCAGTCAGGCTCACAACCTGCGGCGCCGAATCGGTCAGGGCGTAGGCGGGCGCGGCCGGAATGGCCGCGGCAACGAGCGCGGCGATCACTGCCAGACTGAACAACAGGTGAGGAAGTTTGATGGTTTTCATACGCACGATCCTCCTTTGAATCGTTATCTGCATTCTAGAACGCAGAGGTAACGTGCCGATGACTGGGGAGTAAAAAGGCTGTAAAAACTACAGGGGGGCAGATAACGGCTCTCGCGGCACAGACCGCAGGTCGATCTCGATCGCGGAGAGCAAAAGTTGAATCCCAAGTAAAACCGAAAGCGTCGGCAGCATCACCGTTCCGGTGGGCGCGGGGATGTCGAGGCGGGCGTATTGAATCCACTTAAGGATGCCGAAGGTCAAACCAAACGCCAGCAATAGGACCCCCACAAGAAGGTAAATGCTTCCCATGGTGAAATCGTAGATGTAGTTCTTGAGAAGCAGCCGCCTGACGAACGTGCCGAGCAGTTTGAACGGGAATTGGAACAGGATTCGGTGGAGCAACATATTCGAGACTTCGCTCCGGTAACGCGCGGGCATCGGCACATCTTTCACGACCGCGCCAAGCAGATACAGATTCGCCAGCATCGAAGTCTCGAAGTAATAGCTTTTATCAATTCGACCCAAAGGCAGTTGCGCCAGGACTTCGGAGCGAACCGCCACAAACCCGTTCGTGGGGTCGAAGAGATTCCAATAACCGGTCGCCACTTTCGAAAGGAAGGCTAACCCCATGTTTCCCACCCGGCGGATGAGAGGCATTTGTTGCAGCGACACAAAGTCGCGGAATCGATTCCCCTTGGCGTAATCCGCCTGTCCGTGGACCAACGGCGCGATCAATTCGGACATGCGAGTGGAATCCATCTGCCCGTCGCCGTCCACTTTGACGACGATTCGCGCGCCAAGGTCGAGGGCTTTGCGGAATCCCGTCACCATCGCGCCGCCCACGCCCTGATTTGTTTCGTGGCGAATCACGGTGATACGTTTGTCCTTTTTCGCGGAGGCGCGCGCAATCCTTGAAGTCGAATCGGGCGAAGCGTCGTCCACGACGATGATGTGTTCTATGTATTTGGGGATCCCCTGCAACACAGTTTGGATCTCCCGCTCCACGCGGTAGCAGGGAATTACGGCAGCGATCTTGTATTTTCGAAGGTCGGGGAGAATCTTCCTCTCCCTTTGGGAGAGGGTAGGGCGAGGGTTAATCATTCCACAGAAATAATAAACTGATAATGCTCCTGCCCGCCCTCCTGCACTTCGATGTCCTGCTCGCGGTATTTCGCGCGCATCAGATCCGCGATGCGGTTGGCTTCGGCATGCGGCATACCCTGCCCGTAATAAAAGGTGATCAACTCGTGCTGATCTGCCTGGGCTTTTTCGAGGAAAAGCGTGGTGGCTCCTTCTACGGAATTTGCCGAGGCGACCAGTTTGCCATCGAGCATTGCGATCACCTGCCCCTCCTTAACGTTCACACCGTCAATTTCCACATTGCGGACCGCGACGGTGATATCTCCGGTTCTCACAGAGGCAAGGGCTTTGGTCATCTTCTCCGCAACCGCAGCAAGTTCCCCGTCGGGTTGAAGCGCAAGCATGGCGGCGAGTCCCTGCGGGACGGAACGCGAAGGCACGACCGCGACCTGCTTCACCGTCACATCCTTCGCCTGATTCGCGGCCATGATGATGTTCTTGTTATTCGGCAGGATGATGACCTTGTCGGTGGGCAGATTTTCGAAGGAGCTCAAAATATCCTGCGTGGACGGGTTCTTCGTCTGTCCGCCAGCCACGGTAGCCGCGGCGCCGAGGCTGGCGAAGATGCGGCTCAAGCCTGCGCCCGGCGAGACGACGACGACCGCGATCTGACCGGGTTCGACCGCGGCGAACGAGATCGCGCCGGCTTTGCTTTTCTGGATATCGTCCATCTGCGCAAGCAGGTTTTCCATGGCTACCTTGGTGATCGTCCCAAGCCCCATGATGTAATCGATCGGTTCGTAGCGTTTCTCGAGCGGCACGTGGATGTGCATGCGATACATGCCGTCGCCTTCGCCCACCTGAATGGAGGTGCCCATCTCCTCGAGCCGCCCGTAAAATTGTTGCAGGTCAAAATTGTTCGGCGGCATAAAGTCAACCACCACCTCGTAATCCTGTCCCTCTTCCACCTCTTCGAGCGCGCCCTGCAAATTCATCGCTGAAATGGGCTGGACGCTCATCAACGGCGCGTCGAGCGGCTCGCCGTACACATGCCGCAACATTCCCTCAAGAATGAAGAATAAACCCTTGCCGCCTGAATCAACAACGCCGGCTTGTTTGAGGAGCGGCAAAAGATCGGGCGTCCGCTGGACCGCTTCGTCAGCCGCCCGAACCGCCACCTCAAAGATGGTGATCGCATCGTTCGTGGACTGCAAAGCGGCTTCGGTTGCGTCAGCCACTCCGCGGATGACTGTCAGAATCGTCCCCTCCACAGGTTTGACCACGCCTTTGTAGGCGGTATCCCGCGCTTCGGCAAACGCCTTCGCAAGAGACTCTCCATCCAGCGTTTCTCTATTTTGCACAGCGCGCGAAAACCCGCG
>CAZFDL010000073.1:0-12288 GCA_964517905.1 uncultured Anaerolinea sp.
AGGTGAAGAACTTGAAAGAGGCAGTATTCACCTACACCAGTTGGTCGGGCTTCCGCACGAAGAAACGGACAGATGCATTCGAAAAACTTCATAAGGAATGTTTCTTTGCCCGCGGCTGGTCCGACGCCTACGGTTACCATATGGTCGCCACTGGGCGCGCCGAGGTCATGCTCGACCCGGCGATTCAAATATGGGACGTGGCGCCCATGCCGCCCATTCTTCGTGAAGCGGGAGGATGGTTCGGCTCCTGGAAGGGCAAAGAGGGTCACACCCACGGAGAGGGGCTCGCCGTTAATGCCGCGCTCAAATCCAAGGTTCTGAAATTGTTGCGTGTATAATGGGGGTCATCATGGCGATCCGGGAATCCATACAAGTCAAAGATCAAGACGAACGACTGCCCTTTCGTCTGCGCGAAAAGTTTATGTCTGCTCCTGAGGCGGCTTTGTACCGTGCATTGCAATCCATGGCGGGGAAGCATTACGTGGTCTGCCCGAAAGTCTCGCTCAACGATATTTTTTACATCGTGCGCCCCAATGAGAACGTGCACTTTTTCAATAAGATCTTCCGGAAACATGTCGATTTCCTGCTGTGCGATCCCCGGTCGATCCAACCTGCGTTCGGTGTGGAAATGGTGAAGCCGGTTGCGAGAAATGAAACGCGCGAAGCCGATCAGTTCCTCGAAGACCTTTTCCTCGGCGCGGGGCTGCCGCTCGTGCATGTATTGTCCAGTGAAAGTTATTCAGAGGGAGACTTGGCTGAATTGTTCCAACTTGCGATTCTCAAAGTGAAGCAGACAAGATCGCTTCGTGCGACGGGGAAAATTGATTCGGTCCCTCATTGCCCTGTCTGCGGGAAGATGATGGTCTTGCGCATGCAACGCACGGGACCAGACAAGGGCAGGCGGTACTACGGTTGCATGGATAACCCGACGTGCAGCGGTTTGGTAAGGATCGATTAAACTGATTGTATCGGGGGTATCTCTTTTTCAGGTTGAATGAAGTTTCCCATCCGTAAGAGTTTGTAAATACCTGCGACGATTCCAATCGTGCCGTAGCCGTAAACGAGGGAAAAGGCACCAAGGGCAAGAATCGATTCGCCGATATCGGAGGATGCCCCGCCGTTTCTGCCCAGCAGGATGGTCATCACGATAGCGACGACCACAGCCATCATCAAGGGCGAAAGCGCAAAAACTCTTGTCATTGTGCGGAGAGTTTTCCCCTTGCTCCATATCCACAAGACGAGAGCGAGGATCGTGTAAGGGATGCCCCAAACAAGAATACCAAAACTGTATACGAACGAAATGGTGATGATACCGGATAGTATCGGCAGGGATTCGCTTTCCGGGAATACCTCCGACAACACCACCATGAATCCTGTCAGCACCGCCCACAAAAAGTAGGGAAACAAAAGCGACAGCCGGACGAATGTTTGAGTTTTCATTGGTAATGCTTCGCAATTTCTGAAGCGTAATTTGCTCCGAGCGTGTTTTTGTTATCTTCCAGCCAATCGGAAAACTTAATCCTGCCCCGCGCAGGGGCATGGGATACAAGCAGGTTTGCCATCAAGCCGTCCACTTCTTCACGGGTGAGCAAGATGTCATTGAGAAACAGGCTCAGAAATTGTGCCGCGAGCAGTGCCAGCCGTGGCGGTGTGGAGATCACCGCACGCTTCGCGCCGATCTTTTCTCCGACTAGTTGAACCAATTCCTTGAAGGTGTACTTCTCGGGTCCGACGGCGTCGATGATGTAACTATCTTTGCCATACACGCCTTCCACGGCGAAGTCTGCTACATCCTCAACAAGCACTGGTTGGATTCCATATGAACCATCCCCGGGAATAAGCATGAACGGAAACCTTCGCAAAAGATAGGCAATGTTATTAATGAGGATGTCTTCGCCGCCGCCGACCAACACGGTAGGGCGGAGGATCGCGTACGAAATTCCCGATTCGATCACTGTCTTTTCGTTTGCCGCTTTGCCCCAATAGTAGGGCAGGTGCGAATCTGCGGATGGATTGGCGATACTCACATGTACGATCCGCTTCACTCCGGCGGCTTTCGCGGCGCTGACGAGCTTTCGGGTGTTTTCCACCGCGCGCGGTTGTGTGTTCTCGCCTTTATCGAACCGTACCCAATATGTGTTGACAAGAACCTCCACCGCCTGCAGGGATTTTGTCATGCTTGCCACGTCGAAATCCAGCGGATAGGCTTTGACCATTCCATTGAACGGGTCGGGGCGGTTTGGGTGCCCGGTCAGTGTGATGACTTCTTCACCGCGTTCCAGTAATCGCTTCGTGATGTACTTGCCGGTATAGGAGAATGCTCCGGTTACTGCGATTTTCATTCCATCTCCTTACTTCAATGCGCCCAGGATCTTTGTCACGTTTGAAAATCCGAGGCTTTCCAACTTAATAACCGATTTGGCGAGACTGTCGATCGCGTCAAAGAACTCCTGTAGGGCTTTGACACGCGCATAGACAAAATTCCACTCTTCGTTGTCCACCCAACTATCTTCCATCGCCGTCAGTGCGGAGCCAACAGAACGCACGGCGCGGTCGAACTCGCTGTTCTGCCGCTCCTTCAAAATGGACCTGATCGCCGCGTAGAAATCTGTTTCGGCGGAATAGTAATCCTTGCGGTCGCCAAGTTTAGACGAGCGGTGAACCAGTCCCATCCTTGCCAACGCGCGGATCTCTGTGCTGATAGCACCCTTCGTAAGGCCGGTTTCCGCGACGATCTCATCGAGTGATCGCGGAATGGGGGAGAGGTAAAGCACCGCGAAGATGGCCCCCATCCCTTTGGGAAAGCCCCAAAAGCGGCTAATCTGACTTAATCCCTCGATGAATTCTTTTTTGATTCTTGTGAGTGACTGCGACATCGACATACCTCATTTTGTACGTTTAGTAATAACTAAACACAATATATGCCAATGCGGTTGATCTGTCAAGAGGTTGCCTGCGCGTAGCCAGATTATCGCGCTGCAGGTCTCATTGAGAGTTTTTGCATTTAGTTTCCCCCAGGTTAGATAACGATTCCCGTCCATCAATCTTTCTTGCTTGGCTTTGAAATGTGTCCTCGAGCTCGAATGTGAACTTCGCGGTCCGTCTAATAAAAAGAATGGACGATCTCGATCGTCCATTCTTTTTGGAACTACTTCAACAAGTCTGCTGCGGCGGTAGCCATGAGTGCCGCGCCGGTGACTAGCGCGCGCTCGTCAAAATCGAATTTGGGATGGTGATGGTTGTAGTTTAGATTCTTTTCCGGGTTGGCCGAGCCGATCATAAAGTAGCACCCGCCGACCTGCTCTTGCATATAGCCCATGTCTTCCGCGCCCATGGTGAGGTAGGGCGACGTATCGATGTCAGCGTCGGGAAACAGTGTTTGCGCAGACTTCAAGACACCCTCGGTGATCGTTTCGTCGTTGATGACCGTTGGTGTGATCTGTTTGAGGGTGATGTCCACGTCGCACCCCATAGACGAGGCGGTCCCGCGTACGATCTGCTCAAAACGCGCCAGAACCAGCTTTCGGACATCGGGATCGAAATTCCGAATCGTCCCGCTTATTTCGGCGGTCTGCGGGATGATGTTGAATGCAGTGCCCGCGTGCACAGAGGTGACGCTGACCACGGCAGGTTTGAGAGGTGGCACATTTCGCGAGACGATGGATTGCAGCGCAGTGACTATCTGTGCCGCAGCGACAACCGGGTCAACTGTAGTCTCGGGCGCTGCGCCATGGCCTCCCTTGCCCGTCAGCTTGACAATGAACAATTCTGCGCCCGCCATGACGGGTCCCTTTGCCACGCTAAGCCAACCGACAGGCTTATCATTCCATACATGCAGCGACAGCGTTTTATCTACTCTTGGCGACTCCAAAACGCCGTCACGCATCATCATGAGCGCCCCGCCAATTTCTTCGCCGTTCGTTCCCTCCTCCGAGGGTTGAAAACAGAACTTGATATTGCCGGCGAGTTCATCGCGGTGTGCGTGGAGCATCCTGGCGACTGTCAAGCCGATGGCGGTGTGACCGTCATGCCCGCACGCATGCATCACACCGGGATTCGCAGAGGTATATTCCGCTCCGGTCTCCTCGGTGATGGGAAGCGCGTCCATGTCAAAGCGGAGGAGGATCGTTGGTCCCGGCTTCGACCCTTCAAGGTACCCCACGACGCCGGTCTTGCCAACGCCCTTGGTTACTTCAAGCCCGAGGGCTTCGAGTTCTTTTGCGACGATGCCGCCGGTGCGAACTTCGCGAAAACCAAGTTCGGGATGCATATGGAAATCCCGGCGCATGGCTTGGGTGTACGGGAAAAGCTCTTCGGCGTGCTGGAGGAAGTTGGGCATGTTGACCTTTGCTTTCTGTGCCGTTCCCGGCTTGGAAATAGTTTGAATTACACCGCTGAAGACGGCGGCTTGAGCAACTTAATTGTATTTCACAACTCTAAATTTTTCTTCATAACGCGGATTTTCCTCCGTGCTGTCTTCGGCGCGGCGCGCTTTCATCCGTTCGGCGAGTTTGTCGGGTTCCTGAATTTGTGTTTTGTGTTCGAGCAGGGCATTGAGTTTCACATCCCATGTATCGGTCACATCGAGTATGGTGTTTGGTTGAGAGGTCAACGCGCACCAAATTTCTTTGGGCATGTGCGGCTCGAAGCCTTCTCCGAGCAATTCGGGGAAGAACACTTTGCTGCCCGCGGCGGGGAAGACGGCATCCAGCACCACTTGTCCACAGGCGCGGTGGTCGGGGTGGTTGAGCCCATACATGGCGAACAGGTTTTGCGGGTCGCACGTGACGAGGACATCCGGCTTGTGCTTGCGGATCTCGCGCACGATGTCACGCCGGAGGGCAAGGTTGGGGATGAGGTAGCCATCTTCAATGTCCAGAAAATGAACCGCTTTGGCTCCGATAACGACCGCTGCATTTTGTTGTTCCGAATGGCGGAGCGCGCACAACTTTTCGGGGGTCATTTCCGGGTGTGTTGTGGGATTAAATCCCTTGTCGCCACATGTCAAAAGCAGGTAGGTGATTTCATGTCCCGCGCGCGCCCATTTTGCCAGCGTCGCGCCACAAAAAAATTCTGGGTCATCGGGGTGAGCCAGAATTACCAGAATTTTTAGGGGAGTATCCCAGATATTAGTTTGCCCGGTCATTTTTCTTGAGGGGGCTCGATTTGCCGCAGGTGCATCCACCGGAGTCGTGCCGGTCGCATGGCGCCTGGGATTTGCGGCGCAGGGCTTCGAGTTCATCCCAGGGTTGCAGGTCTTCGCGCTCGAAGGTGGTCGAGAAGCGTTCCTCGCCATCGAGTAATACCATCACCTTATTGCTCATTGGCAGCACATCGATGACCTTGCCTTCCCCCTTGGGTGTGATCACGCGCTTGTTGCGTTTTGGCAATTGTTTGCGGGCTTCGACGTATTGTTCATATTCGTAGATCAGGCAACAGCGCAGGCGGCCGCACATGCCGGTGATCTCCTCCGGCGTTAATGAGATACCCTGTTCTTTTGCCATCTTGATCGAGATGGGCGAGAAGTCGGTCAGGAACTTCGAGCAACAACGTGTTTCGATCCCACAGGCTCCCATGCCGCCAATGATCTTCGCCACGTCGCGCGGACCGATCTGGCGCAGTTCGACACTCGTGTTCGGGTACAGATTGTGCATGTCTTTTTTCAGCGACTTGAGGTCAACTTTTTCTTCGGTCTCAGTACTGAATAAGAAGGCAAGTCGTGTACCGTCGTAATTGTATTCCGCAGCAACGATCTTCACGCCCGCGAGTTTCAATTCCGACGCGCGGGCGCGGCAGTTGATCATTGCTTCGGTTTGTTTGGACTGCCAGGACTGACGGAGGAGAAGATCCCGCGGGGTGGCACGCCTCTCCACGGACCTCCAGCCGCCATCCGGTCGGGGAGGTGTTTCCTTCTCGACGCGGATGACCTCACCGAGGTGTTTGCCGCGTGAGGTATCCACGATCACGTGTTCACCGATTTTCACGTCAGGCACAGCGGATGTATCGAAATGGTAGATCTTGCCCACTCGGGTAAAGCGGACTCCGATAATTTGAGTTTGCATGGTCCGAATTATACCGTACCAGAGTTCGGAGCGGCATCCGGTGTGAAGAAGGATCTTCGAGGCCGGAGGCTTAAATATCGATCAGGCGGCTATATCGGGCTTGGATATCTTTCGACTCAGGAATGGGAGGATCGCCCAGCGGTGGGTACAACGCGATTTTCTTGGACTGCTTGAAAAACCAGGACACCAATTGAAACGCAAAAGCGCCAGACGGAGCGAACATACGGCTTTTGGGCGAAAATGCCAAAAGTCATGATTGAATTTTGACACCAAAAGCCGTAGACTGGGGTTATAGGGATTGTACCTAAGGCAATCCTCAAGGAGGTGTTACTGTGAACGGTAAAAGGATCTTCCAAATTCTAATGGTTTTGGCTTTGCTGGTTGGGTCATTTGCGACCGCTCCGCGTGCGCAAGCCTGGTCATCCTGCCCCAGCACGTACTACGTCCAACGGGGCGACTGGCTTGCCAAAATTGCCCGGAATTGCGGGGTTACACTCTCGGCCCTGGTTGCAGCGAATCCGTGGGTGGGGTATTCCTACTACATCTATCCTGGTCAGGCGCTTGTGATTCCCGGCGGTTACGACTCGGGCGTGTCCTATTGTGGACCCGGATACGACTCCTATGGTAGCTACTATATTGTCTGCCGGGGTGACACGTTGGGTGGAATCGCGCTGTACTACGGCGTAACCGTGAGCTATCTGCAGTGGCGCAACGGAATTCCCAATGCGAACAAGATCTACGTGGGTCAGTTCCTGCGTCCGTACTAAGCTTGAACGACCTATTCATCCATCTGAACGCCGACACAACTGGTCGGCGTTCTTGTTCGAACGGAAGCACGCCAAGTCGCATTTCATTTTGCTATTCTCTCGCTGGGTGATTCGTGGGATAATTTTGACAGTCTAGGTTCGTACTTGGAGTGTCAGCACGGATGCAGAGAAAGCGGCAGCAGAGTTTGGTGATTCCGTTCGTGGTCCTGGGGGTGTGCTTGTTTGCATTTGGAATCCCGTATCTGTTCTACATGGGAGTTGACGACTCGCGTGATGATATTGTTTTGGCCCCGCGCTTTACCGCCACGCCCACGCCATTGGATCGGATCTTTACACAACAGGCGTTCGCCGACCTTTTTTTTACAGAGACTGCGCCACCCGTCCTTGCTAACACCCCGGTCGCAACCTCGACTGAAGTGCTACTTGTCTCGATTCCGATCACCGGCGCCACTGGGACCTACACTCCTACGGTAACACCTAGTCGAACTCCCACGAGAACATTGATCGCGGTCTTCCCAACCCGAACCTCGTCCGGTGGTGGAGGCGCACTTATCCCAAGCGCAACTCCAACGAAGCCGCCTCCGCCGACGAACACTGCGATCGTAATTTCAACCATTACGCCAACACAGGATGTGCCAGATCCGCCAACGCCAACGCCTGTGCCTCAACCAACCAACACCTCTGAACCTCCCACGGAACCGCCCACGGAACCACCCACCGAACCTCCAGTTGTGCCCTAGCAGAAAAATAAAACGTCCCGTCGATTAAAACCCGACGGGACGTTTCAATTTACTCAACAATATTGATCGGTATCTCGTTCTTTCCGCTAAGCGCCGCCACGCTGACTTTCGCCGCGAGATTTCCGGCGATCTCCTGGAAGACTTTGGCTACTGGCGAATTTGGATGTGAAACCACGATCGGTTTTCCGGTGTCGCCTCCGATGCGGACGTTCTGGTCGATCGGCACTTTGCCCAGGAAAGGTGTGCCCGTAGCCTGCGCCAAACTTTCACCGCCGCCCGTGCCGAAGATGTCCATGCGTGTGCCGTCCGGCAGCTCGAGATATGACATATTCTCGATAATTCCCAGAATCGGTACTTCGAGCGTTTTGAACATATTGAGTCCCCGGCTGGCATCTTCGAGCGAAACCAGTTGGGGAAGAGTGACAATTACCGCGCCGCTGAGAGGCATGGCTTGTGCTAGTGATAAAGACGCGTCGCCCGTGCCCGGCGGAAGATCGATGATCAAGTAATCCAACTCGCCCCATTCGACGTCGCTCAAAAATTGGCGAATGGCGGAATTGAGCATCGGTCCACGCCAGATGAGGGGTTGACCCGGTTTGACCAGCAAACCCATCGAGATCATTTTCAAGCCGTGCGCCTCGGCAGGGATGAGTCGTTGACCTTGCGGGGGAGGGAGTTTTTCCACACCGAGCATTGTGGGTGTATTCGGTCCGTAAATGTCCGCATCCATGAGGCCGACGCGCGCACCGCTCTGAGCAAGCGCCACGGCGATATTGACTGAAACCGTCGACTTGCCAACGCCTCCCTTGCCCGAACCAACCGCAATGGCGTTTCGAATCGGAGTATTGACCAGACCGCGCATCCTGCCATCGTTGGGGACGTCCGAATCCATTTTTACGGTGACCGATTTCACACCATCGATCTTCATTACGGCTTCTCTCGAATCCTTTTCGATCTTCCCGCGGAATGGACACGCCGGCGTCGTAAGCATTACCGTGACGGAGACACTGTCGCCGTTGATCTCGATATCTTTCACCATGTTGAGCGTGACAAGGTCCTGGCCGAGATCGGGTTCTTGCACGGTGCTGAGGGCTTTGAGGACTGATTCGTTTGTGATCTGAGACATTCGGTTTCCTTTGATAATGTAAACAGGTAAACACGTTATCACCTGCGCACGGTTTACCTGTTCACGGGGTTGCTTGCCGATACGATTTACGAAGTGGTCGCCACCGGCGGCTCGTCAGGTTTCGGGGCTTGTGCGACAACGGCGGCTGCGGCTTTGGCGGCTTCTTTCGCCTTTTTAGCTTCTGCTTCCGCTTTGCGTGCGGCTTCTTCGCGCGAGTAATTCAACGGGCGGATGCTTTTGTAATACTCGGATGACTTGAGCAGCAGTTCCATATTGTACACATTGCGGCTGTACGATGCGATCTCGAAATCGTGGTCCATTTTGATCGCATCGAAGGGGCAGTATTCCGCGCAGTAGCCGCAGTTCATGCAGATGTCCGCGTCGATATAAAACTCGGTCGGTTCGGGAATCGGCTTGCCCGTGGTCGGGTCGTTCGAGCGCACGATCCAGATGCATTGCGGCGGGCAGACCTTCGCGCAGATTCCGCACGAGGTGCATAAAATTTCCCGTTTGCCATCGGGCAGATCATTGTAGACGAGGAAGGGCAGGTAACGGGCTTCTTCCGGCAGGATGAGCCGTTCTTCGGGATACTGAACAGTGAAAATGCCTTTCTGGTCCTTGCTGGAACGGTGTCGTACACCTTCTTCGGTGTAGTACCGTTTCTTGCCGCGTAACAACCATGAGATATCTTCGGTATAGGTTTCCCAAAACCGTTTCCACGTGACGCCGAGACCTTTGAGTATGCCTAATCCGTACATGTTCATCTCCTCTTAGCGGTCACATTCGCCCATCACCATGTCGAACATGGCAAGCAATACGACGAAGTCCGCGATCTTGGTACCGATGCAGATCTTTTCCAGCGCGGTCACGTTGACGAACGATGCGGGCCGCACGTGATAACGCCACGGATTGGGCTTGCCGTTCGAGACGACGTAGTAGCCGAGTTCACCCTTCGGGGACTCGACGCGTCCATACGCTTCGCCGGCCGGCACGCGGACCTGGTACGCCGGTTTCTGCGAGTTGATCGGTCCCTGGGGAATTTGCTTGATGGCTTGATCCAGGATCCGCAGGGATTGCCGGATTTCGTCGATGCGGATGAGGTAGTTATCCATCAGGTCGCCGTTGTGGCGGACAGCCACATCGAACTCGAAGCGGTCGTAGATCCCGTATGGGTCGGCGCGGCGGATATCGTACGGCACACCCGCGGCGCGGAGGACGGGACCTGTCACTGAAAAAGCAATCGCATCCTCTGCATTGATCATGCGAACACCCTTCAAGCGGGAGACGAGCACTTCGTTTTCGGTCAACATACGGTCGAGTTCGTCGGTCTTGTATTGCAGGCGGTTGTACACCAGATCCTTGATCTTTTGCATTTCCGCTTCTTCGATATCCCGCACCACACCGCCAAACCGGAAGTAGTTGCACATCATGCGCGCGCCGGAGATCGCCTCGAAGATGTCGAGGATCAATTCGCGCTCTTCGAACGCGTACAATGACGGCGTGTACATCGCGCCCAGGTCGTTCAGCAATGTGCCGATGAACACAAAGTGGTTCTGGATGCGGCTCAGTTCAGAGACGATCACGCGGATGTACTCCGCGCGTTCGGCGACGGGAATCTTCATGAGTTTTTCCACCGCGAGAGCATAACCGAAGTTATTGGTCATCGAGTTGAAATAATCGAGGCGGTCGGTGAACGGCATGTTTTGCAGATAGGTGTTGCGTTCGCCGATCTTGTCGTGGTTGCGATGCAAATAACCGAGGACCGGTTTCAAGCCGACGATGGTCTCGCCGTCGAGGGTCATGACCGCCCGGAAGACTCCGTGTGTGGAGGGGTGGTGAGGTCCCATGTTGATGACGATGCGGTCAGTGCTCATGCCGCCTTCCTGTTTGACGGTATAGCGGGCGAGAGCGCCGTAAAGCAACGCGTCCCCTTCGGGAATCCATTTTTCAGGGTCGAAGTTTTGCGGGAACGTCAAATTATCCTTGAATGGATTCTTATCCTCCGCCATGTAAAACTGACCGTCCGGCCAGCGGCTCTTGAATGGCTTGGTATCTTCCTCGTAGAAGGCTTCTTTCCAGTCTTTCCGAAGCGGATGCCCTTCAAAACCTTCCCACATCAAAATGCGGCGCAGGTCGGGGTGACCTTTGAATTTGATTCCCAGCAGGTCCCACGCTTCGCGCTCCTGCAGATCGACGCCGGGGTAGAGATGGATCAACGAATGTACTTCCACTGGGTCAACGCGGGGTATTTGTACTTTGAAGACCAAGCAGGGTCCACCGGTGGTGCGGTAGGCGTGGTAGACCACTTCCATTTTGTCGGGAGGGTAATCGACGCCCGTCACGGCAGTCATGAGGTCGAAGCCGAATTCGTCGCGGACAGCGGTGGCAACTTCCAGGAGCGCATCTTTTTCGACGATGAAGCCTGAGTAGCCGGGGCGCGCGTCGGCTTGAACCATGCCGGGGAATCGGGCGACCAGATCAACCGTCTGGGTGGAGGCGGGGGCAGGTGCGGTCATCTCAAGCCTCCTTCGCAGCCGCGGCGGCTCTGATTTCCGCGTTGCGGCGTGGGTCGATCAGGTCGGGTCCAAGAATTGGGACCGGAACGTAATGTGGATCTTTTGTTTTTCGCTTATACCACGGCGCTGTCTTGAGCGTCTCTTTATCGATCTTTTCCTGCAATTTGATCAGCCCCGCGATAAGCGCTTGCGGGGTTGGAGGGCAACCGGGGATGTACACGTCAACGGGCAAAAATTTATCAATGCCTGCGACGACGTTGTATCCCTCTTTGAACGGACCTCCGCCCGACGCGCACGCGCCCATCGCCACGACATATTTTGGTTCCGGCATTTGGTTGTACAGGCGGATGATCGCCGGCACCATTTTCTTGGTGACGGTTCCCGAAACAAGCAGGAGGTCGGCCTGGCGCGGCGTGGGGCGCATAACCTCCATGCCGAAGCGTGCCATGTCGTAGCGGGCTGTTTGCGCGGCGATCATTTCGATGGCGCAGCATGCGAGGCCGAACATGAGCGGCCACACCGACGAGCGGCGACCCCAGTTGTACAGCCGGTCGAGCGTGGTGATCGCGACCAGATTTTGCATGTCTTGCGGGATGTCGTACTGCGGCAGAGTTAATCGTTCATTGTCCATGGATGTGCTCCTCGAACCAATCTTGATAGATGGCATATAAGATTTCGTCGTTGGCAAGCGACGGGTCGTCGTCGAATTCGGACAGGGCAAGAGTCCACTCGTAGATCTGTTTCAAAGTCACGTCTTCGATGTTCGCATCCTTATGCTGGCGTCTGAGTTCCAGCGCGATGGCGTAGGTTCCTTCCCAGTTGAGGGTCATGTTCGTTCCAGGGTCCGTTGCCTGAAATACAGGAATAACGGAAGAGCGAACGAAAGTCCCACGAGAAATATCGCTAGGAAATACACCCAGATATTTTTCATGCTCAGTTTTTTCGCTTCCGTATACATGAAGAACCAGAATACGATCACGGAAACCAGCAGGTCTACCGCCAGACCGCCCAGGAATTTGTCGGCGGAGATTTGTTCACCGAGCGCGCGCAGATCGAATTCACGCACCTGAAGAAAGA
>CAZFDL010000074.1:0-12212 GCA_964517905.1 uncultured Anaerolinea sp.
GGGCGCACATCGCGCAGGGACTCGTCGAAGCGAAGCGGAGATCCACAAAGGGGAATCCCCGTACAAAAACAAAATAAGCCTTGCGGCTTATTCAGTGGGCGCACATCGCGCAGGGACTCGTCGAAGCGAAGCGGAGATCCCCAAAGGGGAAACCCCATAAACAAAATAAGCCCTGCGGCTTATTCAGTGGGCGCACAGGGACTCGAACCCCGGACCTCATCTGTGTGATAGATGCGCTCTAACCAACTGAGCTATGCGCCCGACTATTTGTTTGGAAGTGTCGGCATTATAGCCGAGAAGAAAGTCTTGTGCAAGCTACGGGGGCGGTAACACATCCCACGGGTTGACCCACGAGGAGATGGCGCGTATCTCGAAATGCAGGTGGTCTCCGCTCGAACGCCCCGTGCTGCCGATGATCCCAATCAGATCACCCTGCCCAACGCTTTGCCCGCATCCCACGCTGATTCCATTTAAATGTGCGTACAAGGATTGGAAGTTATTGCCATGATCCACCATGATCATGTTGCCGTAGCCGTAATTGTTCCAGCCGGCATATACGACGACGCCTGCATCGGTGGCATAAGCGCCTTCACCGGTGTTGCCTGCGATATCTATTCCCCAGTGATTCGTACTGGGCGAATAATCGAACCCTGAAAGTCTGTGATTGCTCGCGGGCCACACAAATGTGCCAAACCCAACCGCGCCGCCGCTCACGGGCTCGCAGGCGCCGGGTCCGAGCACGCGGGCGGAGGCCGGGTTCTCGCGCGTCACACCGAGCGGAGCGCTCCATGAAATAAATTCGCGGTGTCCGTTCGGCACGATCAACCAGGTGCCGGGCGTAATGTTCGGCCGTGAGTAATCACCGATGGTTTCGCGATCCAGATTATTCGCAGGGAAGTCGATAATATCTTCGGGTGTTACGCCGTAATACGTTGCCACACCGTTTAACCCCTCGCCATCCTGCCATTCGTGATACGTCCCATCCACCGGCAGGATGTTCAGCTCCTGACCGGACTTCAATGCATGGGGATCATCGAGCAACGTGTAGTAATTGCCCCACAAAACTGTTTGCGGTTCGAGCCCAAAATTCTGCGAAATGCCGAAGATCGTGTCGCCCTGCACGACGGTGTACTTGACCACTTCCTGCCGCGGGCGACTCGGGATGGTGGTATGTACCTGCGCCAAACGGGGAACTCCCAATGACTCCACGGCTACCTGCGGGACCGACTCGATTCCAGCCACGACGACGGTTGGTTCAGGCGCAGCCGCGTTGACATCCGCCCCGGCTGGATGCTGTGCAAAGAACGAACGCGCCAGCCAGATGACCGCGCCGATCAATAACAGCGAGAACAGCAATGTCCCGCTGCGCAGGAACGACTCACCCAGGCCGATCCCGATCAGTGTGTCGAGCAAACGTGAGAAGATCCCCGACCGATTATTATCCTTCATAGGTAACTATCATAACACGTCAAAAAAATCGACGTCAACGGCACTAACCTGACGTTAAGCCGTCGATTTGCGTACTTCGGGGAACAGAATCTGAATTGTGCCAACGCCGAACAGGCAGATCGCTCCGCAGGCCAACGCGGTGACTTGAAGGTTTAACGTTTGCGACATCCATCCGATCAGGAGGCTCCCAAAGGGAGCGATGCCCTGGAACGCCCAGAGATACATGCTGAAGACGCGCCCGCGCACTTCGTTGTCGACCTTGGTTTGAAGCAGTGTGTTCAGCGTGGCAAATTGAGTCACACCGCCCCAGCCCATCAACGCGATCAACAGAATGGATTGCCATAATTCGCCTGTCAGTCCGATTCCCATCAACCCGCAAAGGAACGCGGCTTGGCCCAGCAACAGGCGCGCGCCTCGCTTTGCCTCCGAATTGTTGAGCGCGATCATCACCGCGGCAACCAGCGCGCCCAGTCCGAGTGAACCGTAGAGCGCGCTGTTGCGCGCATCTACGATGGATTTGGTGTCGCCGACCTGCGCGAGAACATCCTGGGCAAGCACCGGAATTTGCTGCATCACCGGCAAGCCGAATGCTCCCATGATCGCGGCGATTAAAATGATCGCGCCGATGCCCCGGTGTGCAAGGATATATTTTCCGCCTTCGAAAAAATCCTGTAGCAATGACGGGTTGGAACGGGCAGGTTCTGATTTGTAGTTGAGACGGACAAAGGACAGGCTGAGAATGATCGCCCCAAAACTCAACCCGTTCAAAAGAAAGATCCAACCTTCTCCGCTGGCGGGAAAGGCAAGCAGCAGCGGAGCCGCCAGCGCCGGACCCAGCACACGTGAAATATTGAACGCCGTGGACTGCAACGCGATCGCATTGGGCAGGGTTTCGCGCCCGACGATCTCGATCAGCATGGATTGCCGCGTTGTGATCTCGAAGGTCGAAGCGATACCCAAAATCAACGATAGCACCACAATGTGCCAGATCTGTATCCGCCCTGATAGGGTCAACGCCGCCAGCGTCAATGTTTCGACCATCATCACTGTCTGGAGGATTCGAATCGCCCTGCGTTTATCCCAGCGCTCGATCAACACGCCGGAGGGCAGCGCGAGAAAGAACGTGGGCAGCGTCACCGCGAAGCCGATGAGTCCGAGGTCAAACGGACGGCCGCTCAGGCGATATGCCAGCAGCGGCTGTGCTGTGTTTTGCATGGCTGTGCCGATCAGGGAGAGAAGATGTCCGAGCCAGAAGATCGCGAAATCGCGCGATGCCAACGCAGGGAAACGCCCGGCCAGCGACATCCGAATCGCGTGGATCACTTATTTTGCCGGGACGACCAATTCAGGCATATCGTTCGAAGCCTTGTTGACCAGCGTGCTAACCGGGTACGCGTCCATTTCGTCGGCGGGGAAGGGTTTGATCAACGGCAGAACCTGCTCGGGGGTCTGCGCCGAAGGTTCGAGCCATTTGGCGTACTCGCGCGGGTGCAGAATCACCGGCATCCGGTCGTGGATCATCGCCATCAATTCGTTCGGCTCGGTGGTGATGAGCGTGCACGAACGGATCAGTGAACCGTCCGAGCTGTTCCAGGTATCCCATAACCCTGCGAAAGCAAAAGGTTTGCGGTCCTTCATGTGGATGAAGAACGGTGTTTTGGTTTTTTTTCCATGATGCGCCCTCCACTCGTAGAAACCGTCGGCAAAGATCAGGCATCGCTTGTACTTGAGGCTTCCACGGAAGGAAGGTTTTTCCGCCAGTGTTTCACCGCGCGCGTTGATCAGGCGATTTCCGATGCTTGGGTCTTTGGCCCACATGGGGACGAGTCCCCACACAAAAAAATCCGCTTTGAACTTGTCGTTGTTCGGAACGGCGAGCACGGGTTGTGTCGGCGCGATGTTGAAGCGCGGCATGAATTTTTTTGGAAAGGTAAAATTGCCGAATTTTTCTTGAAACTCGGCAGGGTCAACCGTCAACGTAAATCGTCCGCACATTATTTCCTCAACTTCCTGAAATCGCCGTCACGCATGGTGAAGCCGACCGCGTCGAAATGTTCGAGTAACGCCTGGGCGTATTTGCGGCTGGTCTTGAACAGATCGCGGACTTCGGCCAGCGAGATTCTCCCATTTTGTTGGATGGTTTGCTGCACAGTGCTTTTCATTGAATCATAATCGGATCTGCGAAAAATGACATCCGCGGATACGGGAACCAACTCGCCTGATTCTATCATCGCAGACAATACTTCGGCGCCGACCTCCGCCTGACAGTCCTTGACGCCCGGCGGACCGAACGGATTCTGGCTGAACTTGCGCATCAGTGTCTGGACCTTTGCCTGCTCGACCACCCCGAAACGAATCTCATGGTTGGGCAGAGCCACGAACTTGTCCGCGAGCCTGACGAAATTTCGTGCTGCGCATTGCGTAAGAACGGCATTGAATTCACGCGCGGCTAGTTTCAACTTGCTCTTGAGTTCTTCGCGAGGAATGCCCCGCCGCAACGGAAAGGTCTTTTGGAATTCATCGAGGATGTGCAGCGTTTTATCCAGTATCGCTTGCCAGTTCGACCGGGTCACGATCAACAAGTCGCTGGCAGGCGCAGGGACGCCTTCTTCGAGCAGGATCAGTGTATGCGCCTCCATTGATTCGTTCAGAGCAAGCTCAGCAATGCCTGTTTCAAGTCGCGAACGCGCGACGATTTCTTTGATGGGCGCGATGCCGAGCGCATTTGCCGCTTCGAGCAAAACTTCCGAAGGTGAGCCGTGCATCAACGAGTCTAACGATCTCAACACAGCGTCATCGAATCGTTTGTGCCTGTTCTTTGGTTGATGGTCCACGATCAGGCCGCCGCCGAGAGTCTCGCTGGGGGAGGGGCGGCGCAGGATGTAACGGTCACCGCGTACGGCAACCACGGGTTCACGCAATTCCAGTTGGATCCAGGCTTCTTCACCCGGAATTAATTCCTCGGTGCCGAGGAGTCTGATGGCGGCGATGGTTTCGCTCGCCCCGACGAAGAACTTGGCTTCATCGTTATGCTTGACGGATGTGGTGGCATCCTTGAGCAATCGAAAGCGCGCGTCGAGGCGGCGCGTCGGCGTGTATCGACCCGGGTGGGCGAGCCAATCTCCCCGTCGAATCGACGCGGCATCCACACCGGAAAGGTTGACCGCAGTGCGCGATCCCGCGACAGCCACATCCTCCTGCTTCTTGTGAGTCTGCAATCCGCGGATGCGCGCTTTGAGTCGGTCTGGGAGGATCTCTACTTCATCGCCGACGGAAAATTTTCCATCGCTTAGCGTACCCGTGACGACTGTGCCGAACCCGCTCATGGTAAAGACTCGGTCAATGGGGAGGCGCGGTCGGTCGAGGTCTGGGCGGTTTGGTTTTGATTCAAGCAAAGACTGGAGGCTGGCGATCAGTGATTCGAGGTTGGACTTCGTTCTTGCAGAAACACGGACGATGGGTGCATCTTTCAAGACTGAATCTCTGACGGTAGCGCGAATGTCAGATTCGAGCAGGTCGAGCCAGTTTGCATCGGTGATGAGGTCGGTCTTTGTGAGCACGATCAAACCTGCGGGGATCTGCAGGAGATCGAGGATGGCGAGATGCTCGCGGGTTTGCGGCATCACACCTTCATCCGCCGCAATAACCAGCAGCGCGGCGTCGATGCCGCCCACGCCGGACAACATGTTCTCGATGAAGTCGCGGTGGCCGGGTACATCCACGATTCCGATCTCTTCGCCGTTCGGCAACGTCAGCCACCCGAAGCCGAGCTCGATGGTCATTTCGCGCGCCTGCTCTTCCTTTAGGCGGTCGGGATGTGTGCCAGTGAGTGCGGCGATCAGCGTGGATTTTCCGTGGTCGACGTGACCGGCTGTTCCAATGACGCGCATGAATATTTCTTTCCTCTTTCCTCATCTCTCTGGCGATGATAATAGAAAGAGGAAAGACTTGTCGAAGCTGGATGAGTTTTCTATTTCTTGCTTTTCTTTGCCGCTTTGCTGTGACCCATGATGCGCTCGTAGGCGGTCAGCCACTCGTGTGCCACGTTCATCAATTCCTGCAACTGCCTTTCGGTGGCATCCGCGGTCTGGTGCATCTGATCTTGAAGGGTCTGTGCCGATTCGTCCAGTTTGCCGAGCCGCTCCTCAAGTTTGCCCACACTGCGAGCCAGGTCTTTGGAGGATTCATCCTGTGCGAGCGTGTAGCCCGTCCAGCGTTTTTGATCGTCGGCTTTAAAGCTGACCCATTCCTGCCGCAGGCGGTCTTCGGCGAGCCTTTGCATCTCGGTCACTTCATTGATGCGGCGTTCGAGTTTTGTGTTGAGTTCGTTGTAGGTCTCTTGCGCCTTCTTTGCCGAACGCAAGGTCTCTTCAAGTTGGGTGATCTGCTGATCGAGCGTTTCCGCCTGTTGTTTGACGTTATCGAACTTTTCCTTCCATTCCTTGAAGGTGCGTTCACGATCGATCTGGGCAACGGTCTGACTTTCGATGAACGCGGTCTGGGCAGTTTTGCGTTCGGTCTCCGAGACCATCAACTCGTTCATGCGGCTGTCGAGCGTTTTTAAATTATCCGCGGTGATGTCGGCTTTGGAGCGCGCCTCGTCGATGCGCTTGCGGACGGCAGTGATCTCGCCCTGGAGGTCGGCAATGCGTTTTACTTCCTGTTTGCGCGCCTCTTCGAATGCCTTCTGCGAGCGCGTGGCATCCTCCGCCGCGCGGATGGCAACGTCAATGTGCGGGCGCAGATCTTTGATGGATTGTTGCAGGCGGGCGTCTTCACCGGGCAGTGCCTTGAGCTGGCGTTTGATCTCGCTCAAGTCGGTGGCTTTCTTCAGATCCTCAATGGACGTGTTGAGCGCTTCCAGGTCCTGCTGATGGCGCTTGATCAATTCCTTTTCGCGTTTTTCATGCCGCTTCTCAATGGTATCGATTGCCTTGTTCAGGTCTTCGCGTTGTTTGGCGAAGATCGCATCGAACTGGTCGAGGCGCGCCGCCGTGGATGAAACGTCAGCGATCTGTTTACCGAGCGGCTTGATCTGTTTGGAAACGGCGTCGATGCTCCCCTCCAGCGCGGCCATGCGTTCCTCGAGCGTGATGATGGATGTGCGGGTCTTGCGATGTTCCTCGTCCAGCCATTCAAGGCGCTTGACGATCTGTTCGAATTCCATGTCTTCCTCCAGCGGGTGACACTTCGATGGTGCTCAGTGCCGTCTCGCGTGAAATTATACCGTAGCCGCCTAGCGGCCCAAATGCTCGAACATGAGCGGGAGTTCGGATAAGAAGAACTGCGCCGTCTGCGGGAACAACCCGAGGATGAATACCCCGATCATTCCCAGGGTGAGCATGATCCGCTGGGTGGCATCTTCGCGCGGCTTCCAGCTGGTAAATTCGTCCGCCATCCCGAGCACCGCCAGCGACCGCACTGCGCTGGTGAGCAAACCCATGATCCCGACGGTCATCCAGAGCGCGGACGGCAACGAGGTGCGCGACAGGTTTTCCCAAAGCGCCAACCGCGCCGGGAAACCGGCCAGGAGTGGAAACGCGCTGGCGGAAAGGGTCGCAAGCAGGATCGCTGCTCCTGCAAGCGGAGTAATTCGCAAGACGCCGCGCACGTCAGTGAAGCGCAGGGTTGCGGAGTGGTCGCGAATCACCGCGAGCCCGAGCGCCCAAAGAGCAAGGGTGAGCGTTCTCGCCGGGATCAAGAGAAACAGGATCGGGATGCCGGTGCGCGAGTCTAGGCTGAGAGCGAGGAGCGAGAACCCGGTTTCAGCGATGGACCCGAACGCCATGATGCGCCCGAGATGGCGTTGAAATGCCGCCCAAAGCCCGCCCGTGACGATCATTAACAGCCCGGCCGAGCGGAGCGCAAGCACCATTTGCGGCGAGGTTCGAATCCACGAGTAACCATCCAGAAAGCCCGCCGTGAAAATGATCGTGATCGTCGGCAGAATCCAAATGAGAAAACCGACGGTGAACGGATGCGAATCGTCCATCAACATCGGAATCCAATTGTAGAGCGGAAAGATGGCCAGCAGGAACGCCAACCCCAGCCCCAGCATCGAGGCGGATTGCGCGGCGAGGGCGATGTCGCCCGGACTGGCTTCGACGCCGGCGAGCAACCAGCCAGCCAATAAAATGAAAGGCATGGCCAGTGTTTGGTAGATCAAGAATCGGAGGATGCCCTTGCTGGGTACGCTATAAATGCTCGTGAGCATCGGTACGCAGATGAGGATAGCCATCTCGATAAAGAGCGCGGCGTATAAGAATGGCTGCACGGCGATGGAGGCAACCAACAGACCGAGGATCATGAATCCCATGGGCACGATGCGCCCAGAACCACCCGCCGCCGTGGACCCGAAGAACCAGAGCGCTGCGCCACCGTAAATGACCGCCAGCAACGAACCCTCGGCAGAGTCTATCGTTAGCGCGCGCCCTAACACATTCAACGAGGAATCGATCTTGAACGAGAGGTTCCCCAGGCGCAATGCCTCTGCGATGGGCACGAACTGCGCGACCAACGCAAGGATCGTTGCCAGACTTCCGCCGAGGATGCTCAGCGCGCGCGCGTTGCGAACAAGCAACAACAGACTGCCGGCCACGATGGGAAGTGCGATCCAAAGGAGGGGCGCGTTGACCGTCATTCAGTCTCCGCTGAGTCGGAGCGCGAGGCGAGCATCAAATACGCGCCGACAAGCGCAAGCCCGAGCGTGATCACCGCGAGCAAAGCGGCAACGAGCGCGGAGCCTTCCACCGCGGCATAGAGTATTTCGAAACCCGCGATCACCGTCATCAAAGCCAGGGTGACGCGCAGGATCTGCGACGTAATTCCCAGGTGAAGTAATCCCATCCCGATCAGCACGAGGGCGCCGCCGGTCACGGGCAAACCGGCGTCTGCCATGATGGCATCCACGGTGGGAACCGCGCCGGCTACGATGATTCCAACCAGTGCGGCCGCGAGTAAGCGGAAGAGCCGCCCGCGGGGCCACAAGCCCTCATCCTCCAATATCTCCGGCAGATCGGAGCGTGTTAAGCCAAGCACGGCACACGACATCCAACCTGCGACGACCTTCGCAGAGGCCATGCCGAGCGGAAGATGTGTAAGCAAAAGAACGAACATGGCGAGATATTGCATCGCCAGCAATGAAACACTGACTCGCCAATCACGCGCTATGAGCATGCCCACCGAAGTAGCAAGGATCACGGCGACCGCGGCCCATTCAAGGATCAGCATGGGTTAGGGGTTTCCCCGTACAAATACCGAGATGAACAGGGCGAGGAAGAGTAACGTCCACATGATGCCGCTCTCGCCTTCGAGAATTTTCGTGAACACACTGCTCAGGCGACCAGTCTGGCGGTATAGATTCCACAAGGCTTGATACCCCCAATCGAGCCACGTGAGGTTTGCAGGCCGTACCCAATGCGCGCGGATCGGGTTGAGGATGCGAAGACGCGGGGTGAACCAGACCAAACCGAACGTCACGATTGAAGCGCTGAGACTTGCGAGGATATTCCCAAATTTCAGTGAACCGTCCCAGCCAAAGAGTCCCAGCAGAAGGATGGTCCCCAATAAAAGATAAATGCCGATGGGGTAGATGTTCTTCGCCCAGACCGGCTGGTCTTCATAACTGACGCGTGATCCTGAGGGACGCAATATGTGGCGGATGAACCCAGCCAGGAGCATGGCTTGCGCCGTCACGAGCGGGACCCAGGCGGGGAAGAAACTTGCGCCGCCGCTGTTCCAGCCGCTGGCAGCAAGCGAAAAAGGGAGCGCCGAAATTCCGAACACCGCGACCCACAAACTTCGGATCAACCACTTGTTCGATTCGGATGATAAAAATAACACACCGCCGCACAGGATGAGCGCGCACGCCCACGCCGCTGCACCGGTTGGGTTCTCACGCAATGTCGATGCGACCGCGAGTGACCCGACTCCGATCACCCAGAACGGGCGGCCGGTCAACTCGTCCGGCGCCCGCAACCACATCCAACCGCCGTACACTGCGGCGAGCGCGGCCATCAGGAGCAGATAGGGCGCGATTGAAGCCGGAATACTTCCCGCTGGGATGCGCGCCAGCAGGATCAGACTCGATGCGGCCGGGATCATCCGCAAGGCTGTGCCGAAACCGCGCCGCAAGGCGGAATCCCCGGCATACGGCAGGTGAAGCGGCAGGACGCCAACGCGCAAACCTGCGGCGAGCAACAAATACAAACCGGCCTGTGGTGATGCGGAGTGAAAGTCGAGACTCACGCCGTTCGCGGCGCTGACCATATTGGCCCACAACAACATAACGATCCCGATCGTGCGGGAGGCAAATGAGATCACCACGCGTTCTGTTAATTTCGGCTCCTCCACAAATCCCAATTGAATGACCAGCTCCGTCAGATCGAGCGACGCCCAGATCAACACGAGCGTCAACGGATTATCTGCAACGACGGCGAGGATACCCAGCGCGGAAAGGACGAAAATGCCCGACCACGCGAACGGATTTGGAAAGCTGCTGCGCACAACCGAAGTGATGACGATGGAGAGCGCGAGAGAGACGATGCTCAACGCGAATGCCCAGGCAACCGCATCTGCTATCAACGAAGGTGATTGTGTGAAGAGCGATTCGGGCTGCCAGATGGGGAACTGCACATGTTCGGAGGCATCAGCCGTCCACGCGAACACGCTGACCAGCGCGAGGAGGCCTCCGCCGCTTGCAACCAACCATGCGGAACGGAACATGGGCAGAAGGATGCGCAACGTGGTAAGAGCAGCGGCCGTAAGCAGGAGGATTCCAACAGTGACGAGAACGAACATGCAACGGCAATTTTATCAGGTTTGCATGGCATGTTGATTGTTGTACAATCATACCCATGCGTCATGCTCGCAACACAGTTTTGATCCTCGCCATTTTTCTCAGCGGATGCAATGCGGGAATGGAAAACGCTTCGGCGGAAGGGATCCCCTCACCCACGCCGTTCCAGCCTCAAGGGAACGCCGCCTCGGACCCGGTGTATTCTGCCGCGGCACCCACGCCGCTCAACCTGCCCACGGCGACTGCCGCGCCAACAGAGATCGTCATCCTGCCCGAGACTCTACCCGACGATGTGGATGTAAGTTCGTTCGCGGTTTCCGGCGCGCACAACCCGTTGACGGGCTTGCCGCCCGCTGACCCTTCCTTGCTGAACCGTCGTCCGATGGCGATCAAAGTGGCGAACTATCCGCGCTATATGCGTCCGCAATCGGGGTTGACCCTTGCCGATCAGGTCTTTGAATACTACATCGAAGACGGGTTGACCCGCTTCATTGCAGTGTTCTATGGCAACGATTCGGAATGGGTGGGACCCGTCCGTTCGGGGCGGTACTTCGATGAGCACATACAGCGCATGTATCAGGCGTACCTCGTCTTCAAATTTGCCGACCCGCGCGAACTGGATTATTTCCGCGCGAGCGATTTCGCGAAGTTTCTCGTTACGCCCACGAACGGGATGTGTCCGCCGTTTCGTTTTCTACCGGAGCGCATACACACGGTGGAGGAGTACAACAATTCGTATTTCAACACCGTGATGTGGAAGGACTGCATCACCACCAGCGGAGCGGACAACACCCGCCCGTTCCTTCGCAACGGGTTCTACAGCGATCCCGCGCCTGCCGGTGATCTGCCCGGCATCAAGATCAACACGTACTTTTCCGCTGACTCCTATAACTATTGGGAGTACAACCCCGAACAGCATCTTTATTATCGTTTTCAGGAGATCAATGATTCGCGCGATGGCGTGGAAGAATTCGCCCCGCTGATCGACCGAGTCACCGGCGCGCAGGTCGGCGCTTCGAATGTGGTCATCCTGTTCGTGACGCACACCTTTGGCAACGCCTACGACCAGGAGGACGAAGTCTTTCAAATTGACCTGACCGGCTCCGGCGAAGCGTACGTGTTCCGCGATGGAGTCGGGATCGTTGCCCGTTGGTATCGAACCAATGGTGACCAGCCATTGTTGTTGACCACACTGGGCGGATCACCCATCTACATGCGGCCGGGCATCACGTTCTACGAGGTGATCGGTTCGCGTTCGTACGCGGATCAGGGCGACGGCGAGTGGAGTTTCCGTCACGATTGGCCCTAGCCATCATGTCATTCTGAGCCGCGAAGCGGCGAAGAATCTCCGTTTCGTTGAGGAGACTCCTCGGTCATGGCGCGAAGCGCCACTCCCTCGGGATGACACAATGCGATAAAATAGAAAAGAATATTGTATGACCTTCGACCCCACCTTCCTTAGTAACCTCCTGCTCGTGCTCACCGGCTTTGGCGGCGCGTTCCTTGCCGCGCTGTGGATCTCGCTCGTGGTGTGGACGTACCGCGACATCCGCACGCGGGCGCGCGACCCGTTGGTGCAAACGCTGGCGACTCTGCTCGTGGCGGTATTGAGCCTGCCCGGCGTGCTGGTGTATTTGATCCTCCGGCCGCAGAAAACGCTTGAGGAGGAGTATCAAAAAACACTCGAGGAAGAAGCGTTGCTCCAGGCGCTCGAAGACCTTCCCCTTTGCCCGGGCTGCGAACGCCGCGTCAAAGACGAATGGCAGGTCTGCCCGAACTGCCATACAAAATTAAAGAAGAACTGCGAGAATTGCAACCGGCTGATGGAACTGCCGTGGAATATTTGCCCGTACTGCGGGACCCCCGCCGCGGGCATGCGCCGTACCGACGCGGTGAGCGTGGACGAGGCGTTACGGAGTTTGAAACTGGATGATGATGCGAAGGATGGGGAGGCTAGGGTCGAGGG
>CAZFDL010000075.1:0-12135 GCA_964517905.1 uncultured Anaerolinea sp.
CTCGTGCGCCGTCCGATTCGCGGCCTCGACTTTGGGATCGTTGACCAACAGCGCCAGACTCATTCCCGCCTCCCGGTTTCCGGAAGCGGGCGGGCGCCAATCCAACTGCAGGGATTTTCCTCCCGTCTGTTGGATCGCCTCCGCAAAGGACGAAAGACCCGCATTGATGACCTGTAAATCCTGTTCGAATAATTTGTTGACCATTGTTCCTCGTGTAGGGGCGGCGTCCTGCCACCCGGGGCGGGGAGACCCACCCCTACGTTACATAACGATCGCGGCCGCAAGGCGCGCGGCTTGCGCGTTGCTGTCCGTCAGAATCACGCCGGCGTCGCGCAGCCGCGATTCCTGTCGCGATAGACTCTGCGGGTCGAGTTCCGTACCGCATACCGAACCGACGAAGACCACGCTGCGTTTTGCCCTGCCAGCGATCTTTTGCGCCTGCCGGATCGCGGGAATCAGTTCGCCCGCGGGATCAATATTCGAACCGTGACCGAGCACAATATCGAGCAGGATCACAGCCGTTTCAGGGTCTTTCGCATCCTGCACTATGCGTTCATTCCGCAAACGGAAATCGATCATCGGGTGCGGGCGTCCCTGCGTGAACAGGTCGTCGCCGAGATCGATCACCGTATGTTCAAGCGATTTCCAAACGTTGGGTATCTTTTCCTCTTTCTTGATGGGTGTATTCGAATACACCCTGCCCACCGCTTCGCTCAACAATAAGGCGGTCTCATAGCAGAACGTCCCGCCGCTGAACAAACCGCGGATGTATTTCTGTCCCTTCTTCAGTTTCCTCTGCGCGGGTTTTACCAGCGACCTGTATTTGGCGGGCAGGGCAGCGGAGAATTTTTTGACCGCTTTGCCCTTTGATAATAAAACCGCCGCTACCGCCGCATCTTCCAGCGTGCGCACACCGGTGATGTTCCCGCTCGTAATGGACTTCGGGTCTGCGCCGATGAATTCGACCACCACGGGTTTGCCGCTTTGTGCGGCTTTCTCAAGCACCTTCTTCATCACATCGGGTGATGGCGGTTTGGAAACCAATAAAATTACTTTTGTCGCTTTATCTTTCGTAAGCGCATCGATGCCCTGCAACATCGTAATGCCGCCGACCTCGCTTTTCAGGTCATGCCCGCCCGTGCCGATGGCTTGCGTGATGCCGCCCCCCAAACGATCGATCAGGCTCGTCACCTGCTGTAATCCCGTCCCCGAAGCCGCCACAACTCCGATGTCGCCGCGCCGCACCACGTTCGCAAACCCCAGGGGAACGCCGTTGATGATCGCCGTGCCGCAATCGGGTCCCATAACGAGCAGGTCATGGTCGCGCGCGTATTGCTTGAGCGGAATTTCCTCCTCCATGCTGACGTTATCGCTGAACATCATCACGTGCAAACCGAGTTGCAATGCTTTGCGCGCTTCCGCTGCGGCATATTCCCCGGGTGTGGATATCAAAACGAAATTCGCGCCGGGCATCGACTCAAGCCCCATCTCGATACTGCGCGGAGGCACGCGTCGGACTCCGCCCTCGCCTGATTCCGTTGATTTGGCTTTGAGCATCGCCTCAGCCGAATCCAATGCCCCGCTGACGGAGGCTTCATCCCTCCCTGCGACGACGATCAACAGGTCGTTGGGGCTGGGCGGCACCGCGCGTGCAAGCAATCCGGCTTCGACCAGCAAACTGATGTTGTTCTCGGTTGCCATCACAGCCGAGGCCTGGTCGATGCCGTCCAGGGCGCGCACCTTTTCGGAGAACTGCATCAACGAGACGGAATCGCGGTAGAGATTTTTTATCATGCGTTGCGAAGTGGTCATAGGGTTTCCTCGATCGATTTTTCAGCGTCCGTGAACGCCTTGTCCGTATACGAATGTTCGGTGTTCCAGATACGCAGCCCGATCAACATGCCCGTCACCGAATCCATGCCGGAGGAATGCCCCACGCGCATGGCGGACTGCAGGTGTTGTTGAACGTCGCCGCCGGTGACGATCGCTTCGGCAAGGTGAGTGAGCGTGCTGGAGAATTGTCCCTGCGTCGCGTGGAAGAGATAGGTTCGGCTGATCTCGTTCGTCTGTTTGGCGATCTGCATCAGCGCCGCGCCGAATGCATGGATATAAGATAATTGCTGTTTATGCTTGCCTGCCATGCTCCACAAAGCGGCGAGGAATCCGATCAAAACATCGTCGCCTGACGGAGTGACCCCGGGGCCAAGTCCGATCATCCTTTCGGCGGCGTGGATCGTTCCTTCCACATCGTATCGGTCCGCCGCGGTTGCGAGCTGAGATACAGGTCGAGCCATTCTCCGGCTCAAAGGCGAACCGGAGTCCGCTTGAATTAGATCTTCTGCAACCAGATCTGCATTTTTGAGTTTTTGATTCTTGTTGAGCAGTTTCCATGCAAGACTCCACGCTTCAAGCGCTTGGGAGGATTGCATAACTGCGTTCAGCTCCTTCATGCGGCATTTCCAAAGGGATGCGCTGCGCAGATCAATCGTGAGTGGGGAAGAGTCGAAGCGCAGGATTCCGCCTCTGGAAGCGGCACGCAGGCCGACGGTCAGGGATTGAAGCGGGATGGTTTTATCGGTGATCCGAATCCCTTGCGGCAATTCATAACGATCCGAGACCAGCAATGTGATGAGTCTATCCTCGCCTTCCAGCCGGAGATTGACCGCCGACTCGAAAACGGATTGGATCGTCGCGTCGAAGTTTTCGCGCGGGACGGCTTCGCCAAGGGATGCGGCTGGAATCTGCATGGAAAAAATACATACAGCCTGAGGCAAATACCCCAGGCTGTATGTATGCGGGATGTGCTTAATCTTCCAATTTTGGAGCGGGGTCGTTTTTGGTGTAGTTCATCATGACGATGAACAACACCGCCATGGCGAGGTACCCGACGATGGGACCCCACGTGGCGTTGAACGACGGGTCGCTGAAATTGAAAGGAGCGTTGGGGACGAAGCGCAGTTGGGTGCTGTGGATGAAACCGAACCAAGCGCTTGCCGCGCCGAAGAGGGTGTAGCCGATGGCGCCTTTCCAGTTGCGGTCGATGACGAAGGCGACGATCGCGCCGAGGATCATGCCGACGAGGATCGAGCCGGCGCCAAGGATGGTCATGCCGCTATAGGAAACGCCTGCGCCCTGGAGGGTGGCGACGCCCAAAGTGGCGGCGTTCGTGCCTGCCGCGCCGAGCGCGTTATTCACCTGGGTCGTAACGTAGTCAGCGATCCAGGGAATGATGGCGATGGCAACTGCAGGGGCATGACGGCGCGGGCTGGCATTAAAGGCTTGCGATGTGATCAGCATGCCGATGTAGACAAGGATAGGCAGAATCGCAACGACTGGAATAACAGCCGAGAGAATACCCAGCAAGCCGAAGATGCCCAGCACAAACATGGTTACGCCGGTGAGCCACGAATACCCGATACGCGAACCGACCGACTTCCAGCCGGGGTGCCCAATATAGATCAGGGTGGGGAAGGGTGAGCCGAAGAGTGAGGCAACAGCGGTTCCGCCTGCCGCTGCGAGCATGGCTTCGCGGGTGTCGTAGGTATCTCCGCCAGCGAGGGCCGATTCAACATTGTTGAGCGATTCGAGGAACAGGTAGATCGCCAATGGGATGGCTGTGGTCAAAATGGGCAAGCCTGCCGCGCTGAACAAGAATCCCATACCCTCAATGACGGGGGAAATGTAGGGCAACGGGAAGTTAAAGGAAGCGCCAGCAAGTGCATTTGAGAAGGCGGTTGGATCCATATAGCCGGAAAGCCATCCCACCACGATGCCGAGGATGACGGCGACGAGTCCGGCAGGAAGTTTGCCGGGGAATTGCACATTCGCCAGCCACCCGACGAAGATGATGCCGAAGGACACCATGCTGAGCCATGGCACGCTAAAGGCGCTGAAAGCCGCGCCCATGGCAATGTACGTAATTGCCACACCGGCAAGTGTGCCGAGCATGGCGGCGCGCGGGGTCAACTTTTGCATGGTCGGACCAACGAATGCGCCGATGGTCGCGATGATCGCGTGAACGAAACACCACGCCACGCCGACAGCCCAAAGTGTTTCGAAACTTGCTCCGCCGTTCTTTAGCGGGAGCATGACGGCAAACGTGATGAGGAAATAGTGCGGGACGGATATGCCGTAGGGCACAGCGGTCACATCATCGCGGCCTTCCTTCTTGCCGAGTTTGTACGCCATGTAGGCAAAGTAAATATTGCCGAATGCCAGTGAGAGCACCAGCCCGGGCACGATTCTGCCGAGCAGGATCTCGGCGGGGAAGCCGATGACGAATTGCATCAGGCCGACAGCCACCAGTGTGTTGGCAAGACTGTTTGTTGCAAGCCCGAAGAAACCGTTTAGGTCACCGGGCACCCAAAATTTGGGTGAACTCATTGCTTGCGCTTGCGCTTTACCTTTAGCCATTTTCTTTTCTCCTCATAAAATTGGTTTTTGATCTCGCCCTGAAGGTCAGGGGAAACTCCGATGATGGGACCTGCCTACTTCTCGCTGTATTCGAACGATATCGGTTCGCGCGGGAAGTAACTGAACGCATAACACAGACCGGCCACCAGTAGATAACCGATGGTGATATCCGTGGGCAGGCCGTTATTGCCGAATTGCACCGCTTCGGCATGGATGAAGCCGAAGTAGGAAAGCACCGCGCCTGCCACGGCATAGGCGGAGGCGAGTTTGGGTTTGCCATCTAATAGAAAGACGGCGATCGCGCCGAAGATCAATCCACTCAGGATCGCGCCGCCGCCGAGTTTTGTCATGCCCTCGTAAAGCACACCGTTGCCAGCCATCGAACCGAGCAGGTCTTGCGCGTTCGCGCCTGCCGCGGCGAGAGCGCCGTCCACTTGCGACTTGCCCCACGCGGCAAAATGCGGGACCAGCGCGAGAATGACGGCCGGCGCATGGCTGCGCGGTGTCGCTTGAAAGGCTTGCGCGCCGATCAATGCGCCGATGTAAAGCAATATGGGCAGGATCGCGACCAACGGGATCAGATTAAGAAGGACCGGCACGATGTTGAGTAATGTAACTGTGATAACCAACGCGCCGGTTGCCAGCGAATACCCGATGCGCCCACCAACCGCCTTCCAACCGGGATGACCGATATAAACCGCATTCGGGAAGGGGCTTCCCAGTGCGGTGCCGATGATGCTGTTGAAACCATCAACAAAAAGCACCTCGCGCACGTTGTATTCGTCACCGGCGGCTGAGGCGCTTTCCACGTTATCCATCGCTTCGATGAAGTCATACACGCCGAATGGAATGGCGGTGACCAACAGGGGAGCGATGCTCTTGAAGCCCGCGATCAAATGAGGGATTTGCGGAAGCGGGAACGAGAACCCCAACCCGCCAAACGACTCCCGCAAAGCGGACGGATCCATGACGGGCGCCCAGCCGAACAGGGTGGCTCCCCATGCCAGGATGGAACCGACACCGATGGCGACGAGTCCCGCCGGAACCCGGCCCGGGAACACCACCCCGGCAAACCAGCCGCCCAAAACGATGGCAAGACAGACCAGCCCGATCCACGGGAATGGATCGAGGATCTGCATGCCCGGGCGCAAGGCAATGAAGGCTATGGAAACCCCTGCCAGAGTCCCAAGCAAAGCCGCACGCGGCGTCAATTTGCGGATGAAGGGCGCGATGAACGCGCCGCTCAAATTCACCAAGCCTTCAATGAACGCCCAAGCCAGCCCAACCTGCCATGCCAGTATTGGGTCGCCGGTGGCGATCTTAACCGGCAGCATGATCACAAATACAACGATGAACATGTGCGGCACGCTCGGACCAGCAGGCATGGCGGTTACGTCGCTCCGTCCCTCCTTAAGAGCCAGGCGGCGCGCCATGAAGGCGTAATATATGTTGCTGAGAAAGAGCATCAAACCCACAGCCGGCACGATCCTGCCGAAAACGATCTCGCCCGGCATCTGGATGACCCCAAGCAATAGACCAGATAGTACGAGAATATTCAGCAGGCTGTTCGTCCCCAAACCAAAGAACGCATTCCAATCCCCGGTCACCCAGAAGGGCGCGTGCAGCGCCTTTGTCGTCTTATTTTCCATGCGAAGACCTCCTCCTTATTCGAAAGGATGGTTCAGCGAACTACTTCGCTTTCGCCGCAGACTCCAGGCCTTTGATGACCTTGTCGGAATCGCTGACCCAGCCGAAGATGCCGCCTTGCGCCTTGATCATCTCCAGCGCAACGCGTTTGAATTCCGGGAAGTAAGAAGCGGTGCAATCCTCCGGGACGAGGGCATCGAAACCCCGGTCGTTCGCCTCTCGGACGGTGGTATGCACACAGACCTCCGTTGTGACACCGCAGACGATCAACTTCTTGATGTGTCTGTTGCGCAGGATGCCGAGCAGGTCGGTTTCGTAGAATGCACCCTTACCTGGCTTATCGATCACCGGCTCGCCTTCGATGGGGGATAATTCCGGGATGAGTTCATGCCCGGGCTCGCCGCGTACGAGCAGGCGTCCCATCGGGCCCGGTTCACCGATCTTGAGCGTTGGATTGCCACGCTCCCTCTTTGCCGGCTGAAGGTCCGCCAGATCCGGCCGGTGCCCTTCGCGGGTATGGATGATGAACATGCCGACCTTGCGCGCCGTCTCGAGCAAATCCTTGCACGGCTCAATGGAACTGCGCAGGAGCGAAACGTCGTTGCCGAGACTCTCGCCAAAGCCGCCGGGCTCGACAAAATCCCTCTGCATGTCGATCATCACCAGCGCGGTCGAGTCGAGCTCGAATTCGAATTCGTACGGTTCTGCCTGGATCTTGCCTTTGCTCATGTCTGCCTCCGTGGGATTAAATAATCAGGCGCCGGACTTGGGGCCTAGGTAAGCCCGAGCCAGCGCCTCTTTGATCGCGTGATCCACATTTTTGCGGCCGTCTTCGATGTTGCGTTGAAGAGCCTCACGCGCACATTCAATATCCTTCTCTTTGATGCAGTCGAGAATGCGGAGATGTTGTTCGCAGGTCTCCCGCAGTCTTTCCGCCGTGGTAATGTCGGTCATGCGGATGAAGTGCAGTCTTTCATCGATGGAACGGATCTGTTGTAACAGGGCCTTATTGCCGGTCCAGATGGCAAGTTTCTCGTGGAATTCCTCGTCCAGCCGGGCAAAATCAGAGGTGGCCGCCATGTTGACTTTCGTGAGACCCGCCCAGGTGCGGTACAACTCCTCCCATTCAGCGGACGGGTAATCCGTTTTCGTAAGCCGCTCGATCACATGGATCTCGAGCGCAAGGCGCACATCGTACAGTTCGTGAATTTCCTGCATATCCAGTTGCTTTACGCTATATCCTTTATGGGGTGTCTTGTCGACAAGGTTGTTCTCGACCAACATCCGCAACGCCTCCCGGACCGGGCTGCGGCTGACACCAAATTCAGCGCATAAGCCTTCCTCGGTGAAGCGATGCCCGGGCGCATACTCCCAACGGATAATTCGCTCCTTGAGCGAGGAGAATACGTCTGTGCTGAGATTTGGGGAGGGTTGTTCTCGCATCGCAGGACTTCGGTACTACCTAAGCCACGCATATTGTATACAATTATGTATACTTGTCAAGACTATTTATTGAATATTGAGTGAACCCAGAAAACGGGTTAGATAACAAGGGGACCAACGACTTGGAAATGTCGAATCGAGCCGGGGTGAGCTAGTTGGATCGATCAGTCCGGGCGTGCGCCTCGCCTTGTCTGGTAAGGATTACTCCGTGATTTCCCTCTAACCGCATAAAGGAGCGCAAATGTTTAGAAATTGGATAATTCAGATTCTCGCAGCAGGATTGACTCTTTCTGCGTGCTCATCCGCCCAGACGACCGACTCCGTTTCAGTCTCCCCCGAACCTGCCTCTCCCACCCAAGCCCCATCTCTCGCTTCGAACGAAACCACCGCCACACTGCTCCCAGCCGAATCGCCTCCGCGGGGCGCTGAAAGCGAATTCACGACAGACTTTAGCAAACATTCCGTGCCATACAGCGAGATCCTTTCGGGAGGTCCGCCCAAAGATGGGATTGCTTCGATCGACGCGCCCAAGTTCCAATCTACGAGTGAGGCGGATGAATGGCTCAATGACCGCGAACCCGTCGTCTTCGTCCAGGTCGGCGATGATGCGCGCGCCTATCCAATTCAAATCCTGATGTGGCATGAGATCGTCAACGATACGGTTGGAAGTGAACCTCTTATCGTTTCATTTTGTCCGTTGTGTAATACCGCGATCGCTTTCAAACGCACATTCAACGGACAAGTTCTCGATTTCGGTACGACTGGAAGATTGAGATACAGCAACCTGATCATGTACGACCGCCAGACCGAAACCTGGTGGCAGCAAGCCACGGGCGACGCAATCGCTGGCGAGTACACGGGTGCGCAACTGGAGTTTTATCCCGCTGCCATGATCTCCTGGTCGGATTTCAAAGCGTTGCATCCCGATGGCAGGGTACTTTCGCGTGACACAGGTCATCCGCGCAACTATGGCAGGAATCCGTATTTTGGTTATGACGATATAAACCAAACTCCGTTCCTGTTCGATGGCGCTACACCTGACGAGCTGCCGCCAATGGCACGCGTACTGACCGTTGATTTGAACGGTGAGGCGGTCGCCTACCCGTATGATGTGCTGAGTGAATTGAACGTCATCCAGGATGCAGTCGGTGGAAACGATGTGGTCATTTTCTGGACAGAAGGAACCGCCTCCGCGTTAGACACCAGCAACATCCCCGATGGACGTGAGGTCGGTTCGGCAGTTGCGTACTCACGCCTGCTCGATGATGTGGTTCTTGATTTCGAGTTCAAGGATGGAAAGATCCTCGACACACAGACCGGCACGGAATGGAATATTTTTGGTCTTGCCGTTGGAGGCGAATTGAAAGGCAGGCAACTCACTCCTGTGGTGTCCATCAATCACTTCTGGTTCTCCTGGGCGGCGTTCAAACCTGAAACAAGGATTTACCAACCGTGATGAGAACATTGCGACTATCTTTACCAAATCTTTAAATTCGCTTTACCTCTCCTTCAATGGATGCTTCTATACTTCGGACAGTAAACAACATCCAAAAGGAGATTAACATGAACAAAACCCTTGGCACAACCCTGACGGTGCTTGCGGTCCTTGCGCTGGCAGTGGGCATCTTTTTTGCGGGGAGTATGTACGCCCGAGGCATGGCGTTTGGACCTACCATGATGCGCGGTTACGGCTGGAACGACAACAATGCATCCGGTCCCCATATGATGAACGGAGGCGGACATGGCATGATGGGCAACGGCGGCATGATGAACGGTTACAACAACGCCGATCTCACGCCTCTGACCCTCGACCAAACGAAAGCCGCCGCTGAGAAATACCTGGCGAACCTGAACAATTCCGATCTGGAGATTGCCGAGATCATGATCTTCGATAACAACGGCTACGTCCTTGTGAAGGAAACCAGCACGGGAATCGGCGCCTTCGAACTGCTCGTAGACCCTGTTTCAAAGATCGCCTACCCTGAACACGGTCCGAATATGATGTGGAATTTGAAATACAGCGGACTCAACCATCAATACATGATGGGCGGTCATGGCAGGATGGGAGGGATGATGGGTGGCTACGGCAACATGATGCAGGGTTGGAACAGCGGAGATCCGCTTGACGTTTCTGCTGAGATGACCGTCACCGCCGGGCAGGCGGTCGAGTATGCTCAAAAGTATCTCGATGCGAACTACGCAGGCGCGACGGTCGGACATCCCATGCAGTTCTATGGCTACTACACCCTCGACTTCGAAAAGGACGGAAAGATCGCTGGCATGTTGAGCGTCAACGGATATAGCGGGCAGGTCTTCGTCCACGTGTGGCATGGCACGTTCATCGAGGAAGTTGAATTCGAGTAGACTGCTCTTACGCGCGAGGCGGATGCAGTTCAATGTATCCGCCTCCGTGTTTTTAAAGGGTAGAATCCAATCATGGCAAAAATACTCGTGGTTGACGATGAGCCCTCCATCACAAATTTGGTCAGCGCATACCTCAAGCCGGAAGGTTATGAAGTGTTCACCGCTGCAGATGGGAACTCCGGTCTCAAAGCTGCGCGCGCCTTCCAACCCGACCTGATCATTTTGGACATCATGCTGCCCGGCCTCGACGGCATCGAACTCCTCTCACGCCTGCGCCGCGAATCGGATGTCTATGTCATCATGCTCACTGCAAAAACCGAAGAGACGGACAAGATCGTCGGCCTTTCGGTCGGCGCGGACGATTACGTGACCAAGCCGTTCAGTCCGCGCGAGCTGGTGGCGCGGGTCAAGGCGGCGATGAGGCGCATCGAAGCCGGAGCAGGCTCAAGCGGGCGCGAAGCGAGAAGCGTGCTCTCGTTCAAACATGTGCGGATGGATCCCGGTGCGCGAAAAGTCAGCGTGGACGATCATCCCATCGAGTTGACCGCCATTGAATTCGATCTGCTCAAAGCGCTCGCCGAGAGTCACGGACGTGTGCTTACGCGCGAGCAATTGCTCGAAACAATCTGGGGCGGCGAATATTTCGGCGAGATCCGCGTGGTGGATGTGCATTTGGGGCACGTGCGCCAAAAACTTGGGCGCGAGGATCTGATCGCCACGGTGCGCGGCGTTGGTTATCGTTTTGAAGACGAACCGTTGTAAGTGAGGAACCATGGTTGATTACTTCCGCCGCCATTTGGGCGCAAAACTCTTCTTCTCGTATCTGGTCGTCATTGTGTTGGGCGTGACGGTGCTGGTCGTTGCCAGCCAGTTCATTTTGCCCGCCGCCTTCGATCGGCACATGATGGGCATGGATAGGATGAACAATGGCATGATGGGGAAGGGCGGAGGAAACTCCATGCCGCAGTTGTTTGTTGATTTCCGCGCCAGTTTCAACGAGGCGCTGATGTACGCCGCGCTGACTGCGATGGTCGCCGCGCTCGCCCTCAGTTTCTTGTTCAGCAGAAGTGTGGTCGCGCCCGTGCTGGCGATGTCTGATGCAACACAGCGTATTGCCGATGGACGGTACGATGAACGCGTGCAGGTGAACGGAAAAGACGAACTCGCGCAACTCGCCGCGCGTTTCAATCGGATGGCGGATAAACTGAATCAGATCGAATCGATGCGGCGTCGCCTCATCGGCGATGTCAGCCACGAACTCCGCACGCCGCTCACCGCCATCAAGGGTTCGATGGAGGGATTGATGGATGGCGTCCTGCCCGCGAACGATGAAACGTTTCAACAGATCCATGCCGAAGCGGATCGCCTCAATCGCCTCGTCGATGACCTGCAGGAACTCAGCCGCGTCGAGGCTCGCGCGTATCCATTGGATATTCGCCCATTGGACGTTGCCTCCCTCGTACAGACCGTGACCAAGCGACTCGCGCCCCAAGCCGATTCAAAACGCATCGTGCTGGATCTCGATCTGGCTCCCGACCTTCCGCGCCTGCTCGCCGACGAAGACCGCGCCATTCAAATTCTGACCAATCTTACAGCCAACGCGTTGCAATACACCCTTGAAGGCGGCAGGGTGACGATCTCTGCCAAACGGATCAAAGATGAAATTCACATCGCTGTTCAAGATACCGGCATTGGAATTCCACCGGAACATCTTTCCCGCATTTTCGACCGCTTCTACCGCGCCGATAAATCGCGCTCACGCCAGAGCGGAGGCGGTAGCGGCATCGGCTTGACGATCGCGCGCGCCCTCGTCGAAGCGCACGGCGGACGTATCTGGGCTGAGTCGGCGGGTGAGGGGAAGGGAAGCAGGTTCACCTTTTCGTTGCCCGTGGCGACATAAGGCCAGAAGGTATGTGCAAGGGCTGATCACTGGTCATCCTCCCTCATAAAATCAAGTACAATAGCGCCCAAATTACTAACGGAGAAGATTCAAGTGGTCACTGTTCGTACGGATGTGTTCAAACTCGGCGATAAATTTGCCACCCTGCTGGGAGACGAGGTCAAAGTCGGCGACATGGCGCCCGAGTTCACTTCAGTCGTCGCAGGGTGGGGAACCGTGAACCCGTTGCAGGAATCGAAAGGGAAGGTCATCATCCTGTCGGCGGTGCCCTCCCTCGACACGGATACCTGCGACCGCGAGACGCGCCGATTCAATGAAGAAGCCGGGAAACTCAGCGGGGAGATCGTCATCTACACCATCAGTTGCGA
>CAZFDL010000076.1:0-12100 GCA_964517905.1 uncultured Anaerolinea sp.
CGATCTTTTGCGGTGAGCCATATTCCTTTAATAACTCGATCTCCATCGCTTCATCACGCGGACGCCCAGCCTGCTCCGCTTTATCCTCGAGCATATCCTCCAGTGTGGATTTCAACTCTTTTTCGATGTCTTCGCGTCCTTTGAGAAGCGGCAGGTGCCTGCCGACTTCGGCAACATATTTATCAATTAGATTCATATCGATCTCCTTCTTCACGATAACATTTTCGTTATGGTCTCGGTCATTGCCGACCATTCACGTTTGAGGGTGGATAGCACTGCCTTGCCCTGGGTGCTGATGACGTAATAGCGGCGCGGACGGGCTTCGTCCATGATGCGCCAATCGGACTGTAACAGTCCCTGCGCCTCGAGCCTGCGGAGCAGGGGATAGAGTGTGCTTTGATCGATCTCCATGCCCTGATCAGAGAGTGCCTTCAGCAGGGAGTAACCATATTGCTCCTTGCTCAACTGGCTCAGCACCGCAAGAGACAGTATGCCGCGTCGCAATTCCAACAGCATGTTTTGTACAAGTTCATCATTTTCCATATGTCACCTATAGTCGCATAATACTGTATATTATACAGTATGTCAAGAGTGAAAGTATAAGGTGATATAAACGAAAACATCCCGAAAATCGTTTTCGGGATGTTAACTCGTTGTCTTACAGCCGGGCGATTACTCGGAATTATGTGCAGTCAATGGTGTAGGATGCCTCGGCTACCAGACTGTTTGGACTGGTCACTACCAACCGCACCCAGTAATTTCCGGGCACAACAGGCGGCACATGTGTATATTCCCCAGAAACTTCTTTCACGCCAAATTTATCGAATTCGGTGGTTTTGTTCGGTTGAGCCCCGCCCTGCTGGGTTTCAAAATGCCATTTGACCTCGGTCGGTCCATTGGTCTCAATGCTGCCGGTGATCTTTACCGGTGGTATGGCGCCGAAGCAGAGCAGGACTAGGTCGATCAATTTCGGATCGAGTTTGATCGTCACATTGGTCACCGAAGCGGAGGGAGTCTGTACCACCTGCAAGCCCGAAAGGTTGCCGGAGGCACTCGTTACACTTGTGGCAACCCAGCAGTTACGTCCGGGGCTGAGCGGATCCTGGATCAACCACCAACTCGTGTCTGAATTCTTGCCTACGATCTGTGAACTCTGGCCGAGATTGAGCGCGCTGATCGCCTGCCACGCGGTGCCGGGACCAAACCGGCAGTTCACTGGCTGGTCCAGGGTTGTCACGGTGGGAACGCTTGGCGTGAACGTTAGTGTTGGCGGGGGTGTGTTGGTCGGCAACGATGTGTTGGTGGGCGCGGGCGTATCCGTCGGCAACGCAGATGTGGCGGTGAAAAGAACCGGCGGCTGGGTAGGCGTCCCGTCAGCTTGCGGCAAGTTGCAGGATGATACCGCCAGCGCTGTAAGCAGGAGCAGGGTTAAGAACTTGTTTTTCATGGTTTCTCCTCTTGAACTCATCCCCCAATCTTATAAGGAAAGCAGCAATCACGCAATGGGACAAACGCGTTGCGAACTATTCGCGGAATGATTCACCGAAGCCCTGCAATTGGGCATGTTAGAATCGCCGCATGGTTCTGTTTCTTTTGCGCCGCGCGTTCTGGATGTTGATCCTGCTCGCCGGCGTGAACTATCTTTCATTCGCGTACGCTACCTATGGGCGTTTTGTACAACGGTCAGCCAACCCGATCTTCGCGCAGGCGGGCCAAGCCGAACCGGTCCTGCCGTTGTACCGGCAATACATCGAAGGGTTCTTGAACGGAACTCCCGCGCAAATGCCAGCCATGCAGGGCGTAAGCATTCTCACAGCGGTTGGCGATGCGGCGAAAGCCAGCCTGGGTTTGCTGGGATTCGCTTTTGCCTTAAGCTTATTGTTCGGCTTCTGGGTCGGCATGAACTCCGCGCGGACGAACCCGCCGCGCGTGTCGGCGTTGTTGATTCCCCTTACCACGGTCAGCCTCGCGATGCCGGGGTTTTATATCGGAGCGGTCTTGATCACGGCTTCGGTTTTTTATCTGCTGTATTCACCCGGTACTCAAAACACGCTGCCTTTCCCGCTCAATGGTTTTGGCTGGGACGAGCATCTGGTGTTCCCGGTCATTGCCTTGGCGTTTCGCCCGGCGGTTCAGATCGCGCAGACGACTGCCATCCTGCTTTCGGAGGAATTCAAAAAGATGTATGTGTCCGCCGCCTTGAGCCTCGGTCATTCGTGGAGATTGATCCGCACGAAGACGGCGCTGCAGAATATCTTTGCGCCTCTTGCACAGGTGGCGGCTTCGTCACTGCGCTTGTTGGTGGGCGAATTGATCCTGGTGGAATGGTTGTTCGGCTGGCCCGGCTTGGGCAGGCTGCTGGCATACTCCCTGCAACCGCCGAGTGTTGCCACGGTCTTCAGCGCCGTTCTGCCTCCCACGTATTTGCATGCGCCCACGATCGCGACCGTTGTGACTGTGTTGGGGATCATTTTGGTCAGCACCGATCTGTTATTTTCAACGTTTGCCCATTTCGCAGACCCGCGCTTACGCATCGGCGAAAAAGGATCCGGCGATGTGTAGGGCCTTGCGCGCGAAAAATCTACCGCTGGTCACCGGAGTGATCCTTGTTGGGCTGGTGCTGACTGTTGCCATTCTGGGGCCGACCTACGCGCCAAACAATCCGCTTCAAGAGACGCGCGTGATCCAGGTGGATGGAAAGTGGTTGAATGCGCCGTATCCGCCTTTCACCGTTCCGGGTTTCCCGTTAGGCTCAGATATTTGGGGGCGCGATGTGTTGAGCCAGATGTTGTGGGCGTTGCGCCCCACCTTGTTGCTTGTGGGATATGTCGCTTTCATCCGACTCCTGCTCGGCACATTGATCGGGTTGGTAGCGGGATGGGATGGCAAATGGCTCGGCTCGGCGTTGAATACATTGATCGGCGCGACACTTGCCATTCCCACCTTGATCGTTGCCCTTGCTGTTGTATCGGTGGCACGCTCCAACTGGGGACCGTGGGGATTTGTGCTGGGACTTGCCTTAACCGGCTGGGGCGACTCAGCCCGCATTGTGCGCGACCAGGCGCGCATCGCTCGCGGACAGGTCTTCGTCGAAGCCGGGCGCGCCATGGGACAAACCAGTTTCCAAACGGTCACAACCCACATCCTGCGGCAAGTGCTGCCCTATATATGGATGCTGCTTACGTTCGAGATCAGTTCCACACTGCTTGTGCTCGCAGGACTGGGTTTCCTCGGCTATTACGTGGGCGGTGACGTGTGGGTGTGGATCAGCGATACCGCCGCCACGCGTTTGAGCGGCATGCCCGAATTGGGTCAGATGCTTTCGAGCGTGAGCGAGGACATTTACACCGGTCCGTGGAAGATGTTCGCCACCGGCACACTGGTGTTCATCACGGTACTCGGCTTCAATTTGCTCGGCGAGGGATTGCGCCGCATTGCCAGTGCGGGGTCACAGCCATCCCGTGCACGCGAAGCGTTCACCCGCAGGTGGTGGCGATTCGAGGATGAGTCCCTTCCACGCATCCGGACCGTGATCGCGAAGCGACCGCTTGCCTCGTCGGCGGTCATCGGCGTACTCGCCCTCGGTCTATTTTTTTCTGTAACGCAGATCGTATCTTTCCTGCGACCAAAGCCGCTGACCTTCCCCGTGCCGGGCGGGCATTTATGGGGCAGTCAATGGCACGACCCCTATGCCACAATGTTGATCGACGTGGACAGCATCGAATCGCCTGCAGTGCTTTGGGAGTTCACGGATGAAAACGGATTCTCCGGCGGACCCGTTGTCGCGCAGGATGGCACGATCTATCTTGCCACGCTGGGCGGCAAGTTATATGCGCTCGATGCGCGTGGTCAACTGGTTTGGACTGTAGCTTTGCCCAGTGAAGCTGTCGGTTCGCCCGCGCTGGATGCGGATGGAAACATTTACGCGTCGGATTCGACGGGCGGGTTGTCTTCGTTTACACCAGGCGGAGAACTGCGTTGGAGCTTTCACGTGCCGGATAGTTTTGAGGCCACATCCGGACCTGTGGTCGGCGAGGATGGCATCGCGTACTACGTGGTCATCGGCGACGTACGCGCAATTTCGAACGCGGGTGAATTGCTCTGGCAGACGAACGCCTTCGGTCGGCGCGTTACCTTCACGCCCATTTTGAGCCCGGGCGGCGAGTTTGTCTTTCTACGAAACACGATTGTGGACGCGCGCAGCGGAGAGATCGTCAAGTTCGAGAATTTCCCGACGATCGAACAGCACATTGTGGGTCAGAACGGACTGCTGTATTCTCGCTTCGAGAACCGTATGACCGCGTGGGAATACGTGGAAGAGGACGCGCGAATTCTCAATCAAATGACCTGGTCGCGCACCGCGTTCTTCGGCTTCCCTGGGCAGGCAGGCGTGCTGGCAGACGGCTCGATGTGGCTGCACTACAATTCCGAGTTCGAAGATTCGTCCATCGTCTGGCTGAATTCAAAGGGCGAGTTCATCAACAGCGCGCGCTTTGTGATGCGCCCCAGCGAATTCATGGGCATGGACAAAAATTTCGTTTTTTACGTTTGCGGTTCGAAGCCTTCCGCCGTTGAGTGCGCGGCGGTTCGCAAAGGTGAGGCCAAGCCTTTGTGGATATTGCCTCTCGAGCACGGCTCCATAATCGCCGGTGGGGCGCTTGTGCCGGGTCGGATGTACGTGGCCACCGAAGATGGATATTTCTACGCGCTGGCAGGGGAATAAAAAATGGGGAGCCACCGCTGCGCGAAAGTGACTGTCCATTGCGTTGATCAATTTTCAACAAGATTCATTTCAACATCGGCATCTTGATCCCGTGACGTTTCGCCGCTTCAATGGCGATCTCGTACCCTGCGTCGGCGTGTCGGACCACGCCCATGCCTGGGTCTGTCGTCAGCACGCGTTCCAACCTGCGCGCCGCCTCGGGAGTCCCGTCTGCGACAATGACCTGTCCCGCGTGTTGACTGTAGCCCATCCCGACCCCGCCGCCATGATGGAACGATACCCACGTTGCGCCGCCGACGGCGTTGATCAGCGCGTTGAGGATCGCCCAATCGGAGATCGCATCCGAGCCGTCTTTCATGGATTCGGTTTCTCGATTCGGCGAAGCGACTGAACCCGAATCCAAATGGTCGCGCCCAATGACGATGGGTGCTTTCACTTTGCCACTTGCGACCAATTCGTTGAACTTGAGTCCCGCTTTGACGCGCTCACCGTATCCCAACCAGCAGATGCGCGCGGGTAATCCCTGAAACGGAATCTTCTCGCGCGCCATCTTCAACCAGCGATGCAAGTGCGCGTCGTCGGGAAACAATTCCATAATGGCTTTGTCGGTGGTGTAAATATCCTCCTTATCACCCGATAATGCGACCCAGCGGAACGGTCCCTTGCCCTCGCAAAACAACGGGCGGATGTAGGCAGGTACAAAGCCGGGAAACTCGAACGCATCGCTCACGCCGTTGTTGAACGCTTGTTGCCTGATGTTGTTACCGTAATCGAACACCTCTGAACCCGCTTTTTGGAATGCCAGCATGGCACGGACGTGCTGTGACATCGAATCCATTGCCATCTTCTTATATTTCTCAGGATGAGATTTCCGTAATTCATCCGCGGCTGTCACCGATAATCCCGATGGCACGTAGAACAACGCCTCATGCGCGGACGTTTGATCTGTCACCACATCGGGAACGACTCCACGCTCAGCGAGCTCGTGATACACATCCGCCGCGTTGCCGATCAGCCCAATGGATTTGGGAACCTGATTATCCTTGAATTCCTCCACCAGCGTCATCGCCTCTTCGAGATTGTCCACCACCACGTCCACGAAGCCGATGGCGCGGCGACGCTCCGCGCGTTCAGGGTCAACTTCAACGATCAGACCTACACCTTCGTTCATGGTTATCGAAAGAGGTTGCGCGCCGCCCATGCCTCCCAAGCCGGCCGTCAACACAAACTTCCCTTTGAGTGACCCCCAGCCTTTGAGTTTTGCCAGCGCGCCGAAGGTTTCGTAGGTGCCTTGCAGGATGCCCTGCGTGCCGATGTAGATCCACGAACCGGCGGTCATCTGCCCGTACATGATCAACCCCTTTTTGGCTAGCTCGTCGAAGTATTCCCACGTTGCCCAATGTGGGACGATGTTGGAGTTGGCGATCAACACCTTCGGCGCGTCTTTGTGTGATTTGAAAATCACAACAGGTTTCCCCGATTGCACCAGCAGAGTTTCATCTTCTTCGAGATTCTTCAATGACTCAAGAATGGCATCGAACGATTCCCAATCGCGCGCGGCTTTGCCACGTCCGCCGTAGACAACGAGGTCTTCGGGCTTCTCCGCCACTTCCGGGTCGAGGTTGTTCTGGATCATGCGATAGGCGGCTTCGCTGAGCCAGTTCTTGCACGTGAGGTCAGTGCCGCGAGGGGCGCGGACAATTCGAGGTGCGGACATGAGGCGTCTCCTGATCGAAATAAAAACTCTCCCGGCTATTATACGCCGGGAGAGTTCCTTGAATCAGGAGGGACCGTTATTTGAGCAGCTTGATCGATTTGGCAATCTCATCCATGATGGGAAACAGCTCCTTCGCGAATTGTTGTGGGGTGGCCAATTGAACCATAATGAGCGTATTGCCCGTCTGGAAGAGGAGCAGCCGCGATTGAGCGCGAATCGTGGCGCCAGTGTACGTGGGTGCGTCTTGTATGAATTCCATGACGCCGACCTCCACGCCGCTCGAACTGGTGATTACAAACTCCTGCACCTCGACGACGGTGGCGCCGTTGCGTTGCATTTCCGATTCCAAGGCACCCGTCACAAAGGCAACCGGCATACTGGAAAGCAAGTCGTCTTTGACGGCGGTGATGGTCAGATTGGTGCCGAATCCATTGACCACATATTTCGAGTCTTTGTTCATCGCGACCACCCGTATCACCTCGGGGTCGAGTTGCTTGAATGCCTCCGCCGATTCCTTGAGGTCGGGGTTTTCCTCAGACATCTCAGCCAGGATTTCCGTGATATCTTCCGCGCCGAGCGGGATGATGAACCAATCCGCCGGTAGGGCAAGTTGATATTTCTGGTCGTAATCGGTAAAGAGGATCGACCCGTCCGTTTGCTCCTCTGTGGAAACTCCGGTAGGTCGGGGTGTTGAAGTCGGGGTGGGTGTCGAGGTTGGGCTTGGCGTGAAGGTGGGGCTGGGTGTGAAGGTGAGAGTGGGTGTGGGAGTAGCGGTCGCAAATAGATTCGAAATATTGGAAGCCCTGCACGATAAGACGCCGAGCATCAGAATGGACACACCGATGGTGAAGGCGAATAATCCCGTGCTTTTTTTCATGCTATCCTCCTCGCTGCTGCACAATGAAATAAGACTGCACCGCGCATCCATTATAACCGGGCGGTGCAGTTATTCAATGAAGGATTCGGCTCGGCAAACTATTCGGTGATCGTGATCTCACCGGCGCCTATGTTGATGATGATCGTCAGCATCGGTCCGTCGCCGCGTTGGGTATACGTATTTCCCGCTTGTGACCAGCCATCGCCGATGTTGATATCTGCCACTGCGCTGTCAATCGTGACCACAACATTCACCCCTTGCGGGATGAGGAGGGTGAGATCGCTCAAGCCGCTGTCGATGCTCACGGTGGCATCGCGTTGCAGTTCGCCGGAGAAATCCAGTGTGTAATCTCCCGCGCCGCTGTTGAAAATGAAGCGTTCAAAGTTGGCGTTCGCCAGCCCTTCCATCCGCACTTCCGACGCGCCCGTCGAATACCTGAACTCAGACATCTCCACGAGATTCAATTCGGAGAACGACAGGTTCACATCCGCCGCGCCGTCGTTCACGGTCAGGTTTTTCAAAGCCAGCCCGCCGAGTTCGAAATCGCCGTTATACGCGCCGGCTTCGATCACCAGATCCATCGGCGAATCGCCGAGTTGAAGATCCCACTCGTTCTTCATCCCGTCGAACGGTGGAAGCCCTTCGAAATTTCCCTGCTTGATCGTGATCTCCGCCCCGTCTTCCATGACTTCCGGCTTCAGGTCTTTCACGTTGTAGGTGACCGTGCCATTTACAAGGTTCGTCGCGCCGGGGGATACCTTTAGGTCGCCGGCACCGAACGACAGGCTCACACGCGTCTCATCGGACTGGGGATCTGTTACCACGATGGATTCCTTGACCTCCGGGCCGGCTTTTACCTGCTCGGGCAGGTCAAAACTGAAACCGCATGCCAGGCTCGCCAATGCAAGGATAAGAATTGATGAAATGATGGGGATTTTCATTTTGTATCTCCTTCTGTGACATCCTACGAAGGAAATCCAGAATGGTTGCGTCAGAAACTTCCCGTTTGCATGTATCTGAGGATTTTGCCGTTGTATTTCCCAATAACCCTTGCCGATTCAGCCTCCAGCAATCCTCCGAAATAACTTTTGATGTGCCGCCGAATATACGGATTCGTCTCGATGCTTAATTTTGAATGCACTACTTTATCGTGCAGAGCATAAATAATGTGCGGCACATCTGCCATGACCACCGCCCCCAAGCACATCGGGCAGGGTTCAACGGTTGTGAAGAGGATCGCGCGCTCGTAGTCCGTCCAGAGTTTCGCGCCCCCGTCGAGCAGGGCATTCACCTCCGCATGACGTAACTGGCTTTTGAATTCACCGTGACGCGCCCGGCCGCTTGCAATGATTTCACCGTCCAGGACGATGACCGCTCCGATGGGATACTCACCCGCTTTGCCCGCTTCCTCCGCCTCGTCGAGCGCCTCGCGCATGAATTTTTCGAGATCGAGATGTTCGATTTCGGGCGAGATGAAATGTGTCATGGAATTACTGGGCCATGTGCGGCGGAGCCTTGGGCGCCTTCGTAGAAGTGGAGAACGCCGCGCCCAGTGCCTGATCCAAAGACCTAACCTCGACAACTTCGATTCCCTTCGGATAGGGTTCGGCTTTTCGCAACGCCTTCGGCACTATTGCGGTCTTGAACCCGAGTTTCTGCGCCTCACGCAAACGTGCCGGCATCTGACCGGGCATGCGCAATTCACCCGCGAGACCGATCTCACCGATCAGCACCGCATCTGCTTTGACGGAAACATCCTTCCACGAGGAGGCGATTGCCGCGGCGATGGCGAGGTCGGCGGCGGGTTCGTCAATCTGCAAACCACCGACAACATTCACGAAAACATCCTGCTCGGCAAGTTTCAATCCGACTCGGCGAGTGAGCACAGCCGAGATCAATAACAAACGATTGAAATCCACACCATTGGCGGTGCGCCGCGCGTTGCCGAATTGCGTTGGTGAGGTCAGTCCCTGCACCTCGACAAGTATCGGACGTGTGCCTTCCATGGTCACAGCGATCGCCGACCCTGCCGCGTTGATCATGCGTTCCGCAAGAAACGCCTCCGACGGATTTGTCACTTCGACCAGCCCGCCCTCGCGCATTTCGAACACACCGACCTCGGAAGTCGCGCCGAAACGATTCTTCACCGAACGCAACAGGCGGTACGCCTGAAAGCGGTCGCCTTCCAGGTACAGTACGGTGTCGACAATGTGTTCCAGCACGCGCGGACCCGCGATCGTCCCTTCTTTTGTGACGTGCCCGATGACGAAGACCGAGATGCCGCTGGTCTTTGCCAGTTCGCGCAACTGTGAAGAACACTCACGGACTTGCGAAACCGAACCAGCCGAGGAATCCATCCTGGAAAGATACACCGTTTGAATCGAATCTACGATCAACAATTCAGGTTTCACCTCGTTGATGTGATTCAAAATGATCTCAAGGTTGGTCTCGGTGACCAATAGCAAATTTTTCGGCAATTCCGTTTTGCCGTTCAGGCGCACCGCGCGCATCTTGATCTGCCGTTCGGATTCTTCTCCCGAAACATACAACACGCGTTTCGTCGATGCCATCTCCATTGCCATTTGCAACATCAGCGTGGACTTGCCGATGCCGGGGTCGCCTCCCACCAAAACGATGGAGCCGGGCACGATCCCGCCGCCGAGCACGCGTGCGAACTCCTCGATGGGGAGTTTGATGCGGTCCTCTGCGTCCGATGAGACATCGCCGATGGAATGGGGAGCAGACCGACCCGTCAGTCCGCGAACCGCCGTGGTCTTGGTCACCGGCTCGTCGTGGATGACTTCCTCCACCATGCTGTTGAACGATCCGCATTGCGGGCATTTGCCCATGTACGAGGCGGCGACGCGTCCGCATTCCTGACAGACGTAACGTGTTTGTGTTTTTGCCATTGCAATCTCCCCCTCTCCGTAAGGGAGAGGGAAGGGGTGAGGGTGAAGTCGAGTATAACAGAATTTATGTTCTGTTTTTATGGTTGCGCATTTCAAAATTTGCTATACTGGAATTGCAAAGTTGTGAAATTAAAATCAGAGAATTCGCATCCAATTTATGAAAGAGAGAAACACATATGATCGAATGGTTCGTGCAACTCAACCCAATGTGGCAGGCATTGACTGCAACGCTATTTACATGGTTTGTCACGGCGCTGGGCGCGTCGACCGTTTTCTTTTTCAAACAAGTGAATCGCAAATTGCTGGATGGGATGCTTGGCTTTGCCGCCGGCGTGATGATCGCGGCAAGTTTCTGGTCGTTGCTTGCGCCCGCGATCGAAATGACGCGCGAGAAGAACGATGTTCCGGTCTGGTTTCCCGCCGCGGTCGGATTCCTCCTGGGCGGCGCGTTCATTCGCTTGATCGATCTATTCCTGCCGCATCTTCATCTCGGTTTTCCGGCGAACGAAGCGGAGGGCGTGCCGACAAAATGGCGCAGAAGCATCCTGCTTGTGCTCGCGATCACCTTGCATAACTTTCCGGAAGGTTTGGCGATCGGTGTTGCCTTCGGTGCGGTCGCGGCGGATTTGTCGTCCGCGACTCTCGCCGGGGCAGTTGCGCTCGCCATCGGCATAGGGATTCAAAATTTCCCGGAGGGTGTGGCGGTCTCTGTCCCCCTGCGCTCGGAGGGGATGTCTCGATTGCGGAGTTTCTGGTTTGGCCAATCCTCCGCGTTGATCGAACCCATCGCAGGGGTGCTCGGCGCGGCCGCTGTCCTGTGGATGCGGCCCATCCTGCCGTATGCGCTGGCGTTCGCCGCGGGTGCGATGATCTTCGTGGTCGTCGAGGAATTGATCCCCGAATCGCAACTGGCGAAGAACACCGATTTCGCCACCTCCGGCGCGATGCTGGGGTTTGTGATCATGATGATTCTGGACGTTGGGCTGGGGTGAAGACTTTACCGCGAACTTCGCGTACTCGGCGTTAAATCTAATTCGCCGTCAGCGCGTAGACTTGATTCAACATCTCCAGGAATTCCCCCGAGGGACGTTCCTTCAGGATTTCCTTGCGCGCGTTGCGGTCGAGCGTTTTTAACAGTAGATATTGCACAGCATACTTGCGGAAGAGCCGTTGCCCATCCTCTTCACCATAGAATTGTATGCTCTTTTGCAAATGCTCGTGAATGGTTTCTTTCACCAACTCAGGCGGGACCTGTTCGCGGTCGTAGCCGGCAAAGATCCACGGGTTGGCGATCGCGCCGCGTCCGATCATCACCGCGTCGCAGTTGGTGTGCCCCTTCATGCGCTGGATGTCCTCGACGCTTCGCACATCGCCTGAGCCGATCACCGGTATCCTGACCGTGGACTTGACCTCGGCGATGGCATCCCAATCCGCGTTTCCGCTATAGCGTTGTTCCTTCGTGCGGCCATGCAGCGCGATCAACGAGCCGCCTTCCTCTTCGACAATGCGCGCGATCAATTTGTAATTCTTGTTCTTATCCCACCCCAAACGGATCTTGCCCGTCACCGGCACCTTCAAAGCGGAGGTTAATTTGCGGAAGGTGCGCGCGATCTTGAGCGGAGAGGGCATCATGCCCACGCCTGCGCCGCGATCCGCAATGGACTTGGCGGGGCACCCCATGTTGAGGTCGATAATGTCTGGCTTTAGCGGCTCGATCTTCAGCGCCGCTTCGAGGATCAGATCGGGGTCGTCGCCGTAAATTTGGAATGTGACTGGTCGTTCCGCGTCCTCGAAATACAAGCGCTTGGCAGGTTCCTTCGAGCGGCTGAGGATTTTTTCCACTTTCACGAACTCGGTGTAACTCATCGCCGAAC
>CAZFDL010000077.1:0-3765 GCA_964517905.1 uncultured Anaerolinea sp.
ATGATCTCGAGCGCGCTGGGCGAACCGTTCGATATTTCGGTATACATCCAGCGGATGTCGCTCGGATAATCGTAGACCAGATTGAGGAATTTTGTGTCATTTGGGTCGCTGCCGGGCGTGACCTCCACGAGTCGTAGTGGATAGAAACCGGGCAATTCCCGCGCCATGAGTTGAATGGCTTCCGCGCTCATTAGCCATTCGAGAAAGAACCTTGCTTCATCGGGGTGTTCGGTACTTCGGTTGATGCCGATGCCGATATCCGGTTGGAAGATCACGTAGGTTGTGCTTCCGAAGGGTGCAGGGACGGCGAACACATCCCACGTGAAGCCCGCTTCTTCTGAAATGGTCTGCACATCCCACGAGCCGCCGAACAACATGGCGGCTTTGCCTTGCAGGAACAATTCCTTGCTGGTTTGCGAGCTGATCGTCGCAGTATTTTCCGGCAGGTAGGGTTTCAGATCTTCGATTGCCTGGAAGAGACGCACGATCCGGTGGTCATCATAACAAAGGCTTGTCCCATCGGATTGCATAAATCGTTGCCGCCCATCAGGACCGCCGAGGAAGTTCGCCGCGATGCTCATGAACATTTCGCTATCCTCGTTCTGGTTGAGAGCGTTGGCAACGGGTATCAGGTTTTCGTCGGCGAACTTCAGAGCGCTGGCGGTGAGCTTGAATTCCTCCCAGGTTTCCGGCACTTCGAGGAAATATTTTTCGAAGATATCTTTGTTGTAATATACGCCTTGCACCACTCCTACGAACGGCATGGCATAGACGCGACCTGACGCGCTGTTCGTCCACGGAGTCAGTTTGGTTGCGTCGTAATTTTGCCCCAATGGCAATTGGTCGTCGAGCGGCGTCAAATAGCGGATGATGTTCCCGTCCACAGAAAACGGACGGACGTAGAGCAGGTCCGGTCCCTCACCGCGCGAGAGTTCGAGATCCATCAGCGAATCGTAGTTGACGCTCACCACGGGTCGGTAGTTTACGGAAATCTGTTTGCCTGTAGTCTCGAGTGCGTACGCTTCGAATTCATCGAGGAGAGATTGGATTCCATCCGTGTCTTCGGGGCGCCACGTGCTCAGTGTCAGGCTGATTTCATCGCCTGATGGCGCGGCTGTGGGAACCGCGCTTTCCACGGCAACATCAGACCGGCTGGGTCGAATGAGCGTTTCGAGCAGGTCCGTCGAGAGCGACTCCCGCTGCGGTCCGAGTTGGACAGTTCCGGTGTAGATGAAAAATCCCACGGCGAGGGTCGCCAGCAAGATGGTCGGGTAGATGATGCGCCCGAACATATTGAGCCGGTCACGCGTGGTCTGCAGGCGCATCTTTTCCGATTTCTTTTTGGCGTCCTCTGCGGCTTTGCCGTAGCGGCTGCTCATTGTTTCGAGCAGGACAATAAGCGTGCACATGCCATAGGATGCGTAAAAGAGGAATTCCATGGCCACGGTGTAACCGATCTCGGGCAGTGAATTGGCGAAACTCAAATGGAAGAAGGCTGTCGTGAGGAGCGCGGTCGAGCCGATGGTGAGCCGTTCTTCATGGCCGAGGGGAAGGAAGAACGTGATGTACGCAAGGAGCAAAGTGATCAACAGCGGGAGCAGGCTCTTGATGATGTATTGAAGCGCATCGCGTTCGAGGTCGACCTGTAGTTCGATCAGCGAGAAATTCGTGGCAACTCTTTGGTCGAAGTTCTGCGGGCTTCCCAGCGTGGACGAGGTCGGGAATACGTCCTGTCGCAGGCGGGCTGCGTTCTCGTTCCAGCCGTACAGTGAATCGAACGCGCCATTGGCTTGAAAATTCTGTAACAATTCGTTTTCAACCCCGTATCTCATCCCAACGCGATCGACCACATATTGGATGAACGACGTGGTGGCGCCCTGATTACGGAGTTCGACCGTAAGGGTTTGGTGATCGAACGGATAATTGTGAAATTGGAACTGTTCCTTGAACGTACCGCTGACGCGATATGTTTTGAGAACAGTACCATCTGGGTTTGCCTCGTCGCGCAGGGGTGTAAATTCAAACTCGCCGACCGCGTTATTGAAAACAAAATCCTCCGGTCGATAGGCCGGGTCTTGATCATTTGGACGATAGCGGAACCAGAGATAAAAATCCATCTTGTACGTGGAGGTTTTGATATCGATATCGTCGATCCGCAACAGGTCGATGCCCACGTACACCACGTTTGACCGGTATACGTGATCGCCGTTAACGGTCAGGATGCGACCTCGCTCGATCTCTCGCGGCAGATTTCTGATCGCGCTCAGCGCATCCACCGGCTCGAACTGGATGCTCGCGGAGACAAGCTCGCCGTTCTGGTAAACCCCAAAACGCGGGGCGCGACGAATATTGTGGGAGGGTTCGAAGTAGACAGGACCCACCACTCCCGACGCGCTGGAGGAGATACTGTCCATGGCGGCCAACGCGCGATAGGTCTTTTGGCGGTCTGCCTCCACCTGGATCTCAGCGCCGTTGATGTTTCCGTTCTGCATCGCGCTGAGCAGAACGAACACCGCATCGTACCCGTTGACCACCCGGTCATCCGGCGGTTCAAGGCTGCGCGCGTCATCGGTGAAATAAGCGTTCTGGTAATCCGCGAGGAACTGATTCGCATAACGATTGGCGCTATCGAAGATGATCGTGCGCGTGGTGAGGATGCCCTCTGTGAAATAACCGGGGAAGGTTGACTCTTCCGGCTCGCGCTTGACTCGTTCGAGGAATGAAGCGGAAGTGAGATTACTCCCGCCTGTGGTGAAATACGATAACCCCTGCCGCTTCATCTGGATGACCAATTCTGCCGAAGTCGCTTCGTCCGCCGCGATGAAGACCGCCGCCGGGTTGGCTGAAACAAGGTCAGAGATAATCCGGTCGATCGTCACTTCATCCGCAGATCTCTCGATAAGGATCGTGCCACCTAACCCCCGGAAGGTGTTCCTGAACTGATGGGCAAGCGCCTGGCTGTAACTGTCGCTGGTGGAGATGATCGCGGCGGTCTCGGAGCCAACCAGCTTCCGAACGTAATTGGCGACGTATGCCCCTTCGGTTTCTACGGTGTATGAAACATTGAATTGATAAAAATTCGTTGCTGTGAATTGTTCCGTGATCGGGGAGACGTTAATCGTTGGAATGCCGGCGTTATCCAGCGTATCAGCCATCGCATCAAGATTCTGAGCCGAGGAGAAGCTGATCACCGCGAGCGCGTTGCTTGCCGCGATCTGTTGTGCGATCTGAAGCGACTTCCCCGGGTCGTTGTCATCATCGTATTCTTTGATCTGGATGTCGATGCCCCCGCGTTCGCGTATCTGGTTAGCCGCCAGACTGACACCGGCGAGCATGGATTGGCTGTTCAGATTGCCATCGGCGGCGCGCGGATCGTTCTCCACTACGGCAATGGTCACTGTCCGCAAGTCGCGAGACACCGGTGTGCCCACACAACCAGTGAGCACACCAGAGAGGATCAGGGTAATAGAGGTGATCTTGGTAAATAAACGGAAGTCCATTGCAACCTGAAACTAACCCGTATAGTTTAACACGGATGGAACAGACCTAAGGCGGAGGCCAGTTGATGATCGCCGCCTCGGAGAATCCATGCTTTTCGACCGTGTACAGTATTCCTGAGGAGGGAAAATTACAACCCGCTTCATCCGTGACCGTGTAACTGGTGGTGAATTGGTCGGGATACGAATCCGTCCACCAAAGATACGCGCCGTTCTGGCACACGAATAGTTCGAGCAGATAGCCGCGGTCGTCGTCTTTGGTCATCTT
>CAZFDL010000077.1:3865-11817 GCA_964517905.1 uncultured Anaerolinea sp.
GGATACAAATCCGCGGCGTGGAGGTAGGCAACGGAGGGCCCATAACGACAATGTGCCTGCTTATTGACGGTCACCACTGGGAATGAAAAAGTCGGAGTCGCGGTAATGGTTGCTGTCGGAGTGATCGAGGGCGTGAAAGTGACCGTCGGAGTAAATGTTTCGGTTGGCGTAAGGGTCGGCTGGGGCGTGTCTGTTGGCGCCACCGAGGTGGCGGTCAGAGTTGCCGTCGCTTGAGGCGAGGCTCCACAGGCTGTTAGTATTATTGAAACAAGAAACGCCAATTGAACTACCTTCATTTGAATTCTCCAAGAAATGCGGTGATATTCCTGCCGAGCGCTTCATTATTGTAACCGCCCTCCATCACGATGATGGCGGGAATGTTTAGCGATGCGATTCTTTTGCCGATCTCGCGGATTCCCTCCGTCGTCACTTTAATCGTACCGAGCGGGTCGCTGTCGTAAATATCCATGCCGGCTGAAACGACAAGATATTTCGGTCCGTAGTCTCGGATCAATCCCAGCGCGTGATCCAACGTGGCAAGGTACAAATTGTCGTCCGTGCTTTTGGGGAGGGGGAAGTTGTGATGAAAACCGAGTCCTTTGCCCGCGCCGCGTTCGCTGGCGTGCCCGAAATAACTGGGGTATTCGAAATCGGGGTCGGCGTGGATCGAGATCGTCAGCACATCGTCGCGTTCATAGAAAATATCTTGCGTGCCGTTGCCGCAGTGATAGTCCACATCGACGACGGCGACTTTGCCCCGCGACGATAACCATTGCGCGGCGACCGCCGCATTGTTGATGAAACAATATCCGCCCGCGTAGTCCTTTCCTGCGTGGTGACCGGGCGGACGGCAAAGTGCAAATGCAGACCGCTGACCGCCGGCTACGGATTCTGCTGCGCTCAGCGCGCAATTCGCGGAAGCCTGCGCAGCGACGTATGTGCCTTCCACAATGCATGCGCTCAAGTCCATGATGTAATATCCACCGCGCCCGAGGAGTGACTTCGGTTTTTTAGGTTGATGCCGAAGAGCGAACGTGGCGGGCAAAAAGACGGAGGGATCTTTGGGCTTTGAATCCAGCCACTCGGTCCAGCAAGAGGCGAGAAAGTCAACATAGTCACTGTCGTGCACCGCGAGGATCGGGCCGAGTCCAAAATCCGACGGTGTGTGAATCTCCGCCCACGCTGTTTCGCGCAGCGCCTGCAGGATGCGATCCATGCGATCGGGATTTTCGAGATACGGCACGCGCAAACCCCCGTCGAAAATTTCGAAGGGGGGGTCGTGCTTGCGATGCGTATCGGAATAAAAAACCTTCATACGGTAAGAACCTGGGCTACAATTGTATCAATAGACCGGAGGATGATATGGATGTACTTGATGCAATTCACCACAGGCACATGCAGGTAAAAGTAAAACCGGATGCGGTGCCGCGCAAGGTGATCGAAAAGCTATTGTCTGCCGCAGTGCAGGCGCCGAACCATCACAAAGTGAGACCGTGGCGTTTCGTGGTGCTGACCGGCGACGGACTAAACAAGCTTGGAGATGTTTTTGCCGCTTCATTCGCAGAACGTCACGCTGATCTGCCAGCGGAAGCATTGGACAAAACCCGCGCGCTCGCTCACCGCGCGCCCCTGATCATCGCCGTCGGTGTGGATAGACCCGCCGAGCCGAAAGTGTTGGAGATCGAAAATATAGTGGCGGTCGGTGCGGCGTGTCAAAATATCCTGCTTGCAGCCGAAGCGGATGGGCTTGCCGTCAAGTGGCGCACAGGCGAATGGGCAGAGGACATGAAAGTGAAGGAGTTCCTTGGGTTTGCGTCTGACCAACACCTGATCGCGTTCTTGTATATCGGCTACCCCGAAGTGACGACCGAATATGAGCCGCGTCCCTCGTTTGAAGATCGAACCGTGTGGATGGAGTAATACGGCAATAGGTCGATCCGTGATAAGAAAAAAGAGCGATGAAATATAACTCATCGCTCTTTTCCATCCATTGTCCAATCCCTACTTCGGGGCGCTGACGGTGAGAGTCTCGATATCCACGATGACCGGCAAAGTTTGCGGCGACCAGACCGAAAGGCCGATCTTACCGTCGGAGAGTCCGAAGCGAGTGTCTTCATACTCAGCTAAAAGTTCGCCGTTTACGAGTAAGCTGATCACATTCCCTTTGCAATTCAAGGTATACACATTGGTCGAAGGACCCGATTTGATCGCGGCGGATTCGCCGGTAAACACCTGGTTGTATCCCTGGCTAACGAGTCCAATGCTATCCACCACATAGATCTCGAACCGCTGTGAATTGGAAACCTGAGCTTCATACCAGCCAATATCGCTGTAGCGGCAGATCAACCCTACGCCGTTCGAGTTGTTACCGCGGTTGGTCACAACCGCTTCCACCTGTACATCGGAATAGGAGAAGGCATCGTTAATCAGGTAGAACTGTCCGACCCGATTGTCCACCTGCAGCAATTGTAGAGGCAACACGCCGCGTTCCACAAGCGGCGGCACCACCATGCGCGAGTCTCCGCTGGTCATGAAATTGATCCAGGCGGTAAGATCGGTATTGAATTCCTCGGTGTAGAATGGATTCGGAGTTGGCGTGGGACTTTGCAACGGCTCGGTTGCGGTGGCTTCCGTGAGCGGAGTCGAGGTCGCGGAGCTTGAGGTAACAGCGGGTTCGGTTGCACCCACCGGCTTCGTGGAAGTCAATTCCGGCATGGCCGTCGGTGAGGCGATCAAGGCGGGGGTCTGCAAGCCGAATCGGTCAGAAACAAAATTAAGTAGTGCGAACAACACGACGGCGTTCACGCCGATCCAGAAGAAATGGCTGCCGAGCATGCGTTCGTTCCGTGCTTTCCGTCTTTGATACCATGCCACGCCGAAGCCGGCGATCAAGATGGCAGATAAGATGGGAAAGGCTCGAATGGCCGTTAGCCGTGCGTCATCTTGAAGCGTGGCGAATTGCACGATCAGGTAAGCTCCCACCGCCAGGATCCCCACGCAGATGATCGTGATGATGACCGAACGTGCGCCGCTCGTCCCGCGCGCGTCTTCGATGGTCTTTGCTTCGGCGCGTACGAACCACAGGGCGGCCAACAGCGGCGGCAGCCAGATGATCTGAACTGCGATGTCTCCGTTCGCGTAGAAATACGCGTCGGAGGTAAAGAAGTACCGCGCGTAATAACTCGCCCAGATCGTTACGCTCAACGGCGAAAAGTAATAGCACTGGGTGTAGAAACTTTCCTTGAGCGTATCTTCCGTGATGGTCGTCGTGAGCAGTTTGGTGGCAAGGGCAAAGAGGAGCGGGGGCAGCATCAATCCGATGGCGAGAAAGAGCGTGTTCTCTCGTTGCACGGATGCCGAGAACGATTCGAAACCCTCCGGGCTGGCGGCTTCCGTATCCTTCGTTTGCTCCTCGTTTGAAATGACAACCGGTTCGTCAAGTTTTACCGGAACGATGACGCGTAAGGTGGAGGTATAGATTTCGGTGGCAATCCCAAGTCCGCTGGCCGGGTCATAGCGACGCGGGTCATATTTCCCGGCAGACACCGCGACCAGATATTCGCCGGGTTCCTGGAAGGTAAACAGGAACTTGTCCTTGACCGTGTTGTCATCGATCTCTTCGATAAAGTTGACGGGTCCCAACGGATAATGGATCTCGCTGGCGAGGGTCAGATCTCCCCCGCCCGTCGGAATCGCGCTCACCACCCGTGTCACCGTCCATTGATGGAAATATTCCATTTCCGCAGACGAAGAGCGAAAATCCGTGCGGACCTCAAAAGAGAGAAAACGGTCCGTGGTGGGTTGCGTTTCAGCGGGGGAGCTTATCGTCGCGCCGTAGGTCGGAAGGAAGTTGAATGCCACCGCAGGGATCAGCGCTACGACCAGCAGGAGAATGATGGGAGAAATGTATTCATCGAACGGGGTCTGGTCGTTCTGTAATTCGTCTTTTATATAGCCCGGCGCCCACGCAGGATTGAGCGTGATCTTTACGATGGTCTTGGGCACGAGGATGAACCACATCAAGACCTTGTAGATCAGTTTTTCGATATCAAGGAAGATGCTGAAAATACTTTTCATTGCGGGCTCCAGGTATGAAGGTCTTTACTTTCCCAATACTTCGACCAGCAGGTCGGGTCTGTCGGTAATGATACCATCTACACCCCATTCGATGTATTGCTTCATGAGTTCCGGATCGTTCACCGTCCACGGTTCCACGCGGATATTTTTTGCGTGCGACTCGCGGATGAATCGCTCGGTTACGATCGTTATGCCCAACGACTCTGCCGGGTCGTAGGGCGGCTGGATGGTCTGAAACCGGGGCAGATAGAATCCCCATAAGAAAACCTTTCCAAGCAACACGTAATTTCGGACTTCGTCGCTGGCGGCGGAGGTTGCCACTTCGGGGCAAATTGCGCGGAAACTTTGCATTGCCTCGTCATGAAAAGAACCGACGAGGACTTTATCCTGCATGTTGTATTGGCGTACCAGATCGCATAACGGATTTTCGATCGGTCGCATCGTCAATTTAATCTCGATCACATAGCGCATCTGTGGGAATTTCTGGAAGACATCCTCCAGCGTCGGCACTTGAATTCCCTGCCCGCGATATGGAAACGACTTTCCGTCGTCGTTGCTCCAATCGTATGCAGCGTCGAGCTGTTTCAACTCGGCGAGTGTCATTTCTTCGATGAGACCTATACCGTCGGTGGTGCGATCCACTGCCTCGTCGTGCATCAGGACGATCTGACCATCCTTCGTGAGGTGCGCGTCCATCTCAAGGACATCTGCTCCGATCTGGACGGCGCTTTCAAATGCCAGCATGGTGTCGCCAGGCCACACGCCATCCCCACCCTGGTGGGCGATGACGAGCGGCTTGGGCGCGTTATCGTAATAGCGCGTCGGCGGCGCTTTCGGGTTGATGATCACCGAGACTATGAAGGCGAAAAGTAGCACGGCGAGCACCGCTTTGAATTTTCTAGATTTCATATCTGCCATCGCCAAGGATGCCCTTCCTTTAGACCACGAGGAAGCGCGCTATGGACATAAATATCACAGCGAGGATCAGCGTAATCGCGGTAATTCTGGAATAGGTCGCCTGCCGCTTTTGAAGCAGTTGCAACTGGGTTGCTTGTTCCGCGGTGGGCTTGCCCTGGACCTGCCCTCCCAGTTGCACCAACGCGTTCGTTGTGCGGCCGATTAGGAGACCGAAGACAAACCCGACCGCCCCGAATCCTGAACCGATGCCGAACCCTGTTCCCACGCTCGACATCATCCACGCGGATTGAAAACCATTCGAATCGATCCAATACAGCCAGCCGCCGGCGAGAACCGTCAACCCCGCGGCAATGGACATACGCGTGGTGAATTTCAGGTTGCGTACAAGATGTGCCACGAATTTCGGACCCGCGTCACCGATTGCGCCAACCGTCGGCGCGATAAAGAACGTCATCATTAACGAACCGCCGACCCAGAATACGCCTGCGCCAATATGAACGATTCGAAGTACCAGAAACCAGTAGTCCATTTTTCTCTCCTCTTGTTTTGTTGTTAGAACACACCACGCGGCTGGAACGATACGAACGTTTCACCCACTTCGCCATAAGTACCTGTTGATGCGAACATCGGTGAGGCGGAATCCGATGCGTTGATAGACGGGGACACCCATCTCGGTGGAGAACAGTACCGCATATTTGCAACCGTCGATATCGCGTGCATGCAGCAATGGTTTCAGCGTGATTGCCGCGCCGATGCCCTGTCCTTGTGCAGAGGGGATCGTTGCGACGGCGTACACGCTCGCAACGCCGCCCCCGTTGAACAGCATGTTCGACGCGACCGGTTCGCCGTTCAGATATCCCACGAACATGCGCCAGGGAGTCTTCCCGATGCCGAGTTTCAGGCTTGCATCCACCCATGCATGGCCCGCCCAATCAGGAATTTCATACGTGGTTACAAAGGTCTTTTTGAAATCATACAGCGCGGATTCGTTTTCGACTTCTTTTATGAGAAAGCCCTGCGGAGTATTCGTCAGGACCGTTTCGTTCATTTGACTTAACGTGGCGACCATGCACGGCGCGCCCAATTCTGTTTGTTTGATGCCGGCAGCCAATTCCTTTTGCTGTTCCGCCATGTCGATCAGTCCATGTGTCTGAAGTCGTTGCGGCAGGTCGTCGGGAGTCGTTTCTGGTCCGGTCCACCAAAAGAAGAACGGAGCGCTTCGTTCCTTAAACCACGCGATCGTTTCTTCGATGGCTGAATCGGCATTCTCGGTCGTGAGGCGCGCATCCCATGCGCCCTTGAACATCGGGTTGGTCGGGAACGTGAAATGACGCGCGGGGCTTTTGTCGGCCACGAGTTCGCCGTCCAGTCCGCGGGCCATCGCGCGGAATAAGGCATATAGATTTTGAAAAACCGCCAGACCCAATTCGCGGTCAGTTGCATTGGTGAGAATAGTGTCGGTCGTCATGGTCTCTCCGTTTGAAATCTAGCGAAGCACCTGCGCGAGCAGGCTTCCTACCAGCCCCAGCCAATATGCAGACGTGTAATAGATGAACATGGGTTGTCTTCCGCGCTTCCATAGCAGGAATGATCCAGTAATTGCAAGCGAAGCTACAATATACAGATCCAGCCCGATCTCTTCAAAGCCGAGGTTTGCCATCACGCCCAGCCCCAAGAAGAGCGAGTTCAACACCAGCAGGACCACATCTCTGCCCTTGACCGTTCCTTGATGAGGAAAGAGGTCTTGCAGGAACAGAATCGCCGCATTGACCATGGTGAATCCCGCAAAGAACAGCCAGTGACTGAACTCGTCGTCGTTGAAGATGATGATGCGGCATAGATCGCTATTCGGGTCGTCAAGGCAAAAACGGACGTGGAGGTAATTTGTCACCTCGTGGATGCCGTAACTCACAGCCGTGAGATAGACGCCGATTATGAAGATCAGATTCCAGGTTGTGTGGGTGCGTCCCTCACGGGAGGGGGAATTGTATTCGAGAGTCTTCTTTAACAAATAACCAGTGACCAGACTGATCAGAGCAATGAGGATGTTATTCAGATCCACCCAGCGGAGGAATTCGTTCGGCAATACATAACCCGTGAACCAGTCTGTGAGGCGGTTTATCGATACAAAAATCGCAAGCAAAGATTGTACGCCAAGCAGGATATGTATGTGGCTCATGGGTTCTCCTCGGTTCTCGTCAAGAAACCAATCTATCATGCGATTTTATCTTAAAAAGAAACCTCCCTGCCTAACGGCAGGGAGGTTCGATATTCGCCAGAAGATAAAAGTTAGAGACCTTTGACCATAAGGGCGACCACCAACAGGGCAAACCCGATAAAGACAAGCCAAAACGCCTCGATCGGAAGCGCTGAAAAAATCCCCAAAAAGCTGAATAGGCCGAGTAGACCCAAAATGACAGCGATCCAGAAGGTAATTTCCTTGGGCGGGGTAAGTTTAAGATTCATTGTATTTCTCCTTTATATCGATATGGTTGACGAGAACGGATACTCTAATATACTATTCATCTTATTCTATACATCGCCGGATCGCTTCCCCCACTCGGAGGGTTTATCACTAGCCCACTTGGGGGAGGTTTGGGAAAAACCACGGGTCGGTCCGGTGTTCATTGGCCTTTTATTTGAGAAGCATCCAGAGGATTTATTATGGGGTTTGGAGGATGTGCCGCGGCTGTTTCGAACGGTCGCACTCTCCAAATTTCGGCAGGCGGGAATCGGGTAAATTTTCTCTGATATAATCCCCGATTCGATTTACGGAAAACATAACGCCGGCGAGTTTTCGGTGTTCCTTTCGTAAGCAATAAATTCAGATCACAACGTGCCATGGCACATGATCTAGTTTCTCGAGGTTTTCCTATAATGAAGAAAGAGCAATTACTTGACCTGTATTACCAAATGGTTCTCATCCGCCGCGTGGAAGAACGCGGCGCGGAACTGTA
>CAZFDL010000078.1:0-11743 GCA_964517905.1 uncultured Anaerolinea sp.
GCTGAGCGCGAGACCGATGCGCTTTTCACCGTGGTCAACCCCTAAGAGTCGCATAAAAATATTTCGCTCGGAAGAAGCACGCTACACTTCCACGTGCTGCGAGTGCGAGTGAGAGCGCGAAGATTCTTTCTTCTTCCCTCTTTCATCTTTAATCTTTCATTCAACATTCTTTTACTCCGTCACCACTTCAATCCGAAACGGCAAGAGCGGAATCCACTGCCACCAGGAAGGGAACATCGCGATAAATGGCTTGCTTTCCCACTCAAACGACCGCTCTAATCGCAACCGCGCCTGATCCACGTTCAAGCCGCGAATAAAATAGGTTATTTGTGCGGGGTCAACGGATTGAACGATCTGCCTCTCCGCGCGAATCTGCCAGCGAGCGGAACCCGCTTCGTCGAGAACGGGCTCACCCACCGATTCAATCGTCACCGCGTCGGACGCGGCGCGAAAGCCGGACGGGAGCGACGCATTCAACGCCAGCGAGGCAAGCTGGGTCAGGTCGGAGGCGGAGGCGAACCGTGCGGAATATTCCACTTGCATGGTCAACGTCAGTGTTGTTCCAGCCGCGCCGGCGGGCGGGTCGTATTCCTCCAATAGAATTTGCGAGATCGAGATCGTTTCATCAACAAGCACATCGCCCGCGTCTACGTCATTCAAAAATTCAAGGCGCGCATCTTCGTCGAGAGTTTTCATCAGCAGCGCTTTGGCGCGGGCGCGATCCGCATCGCTCGCCTGGACGGAGGATCGTTCACGCCCGCCGCTCGTCGGCTCGGGGTTCGTGACGGAAAGCGACAGCCCAAGCCCGCCGCGGATGACGATCAACGAATCTTCGGGCAGGTTGCCGATCACGCCGGGCTCCACAGCCTCGACCGGAATTTCGACCGTCTCGCCCACTCCCGCGTCGACCACGCCCTCCTCCAACGTCACAAACTGCACGAGCGCATCGCGCGCCGCCTCGACGATCGTGCCTTCAGGGATTGTCACCGCGTCGGATGTGAGATTGCGAAAGACAGCCACGCCGCGCGCCTTCGATTGCGGCACCGTGCCTTCGCCTGTCACGATCACGGTCTGCACCCCATCAAGAATGATCCGTTTCTCGCGGGCGGGAATATTGCCCGTGACAAAAACAGATTCGGTCGTTTCGCTCGCGACCACCGGCAGAACGATGCTTTGCGTTTCAGTGACCGGCTTCAACCGGACCTGCGCGCGCGGGATGAACAGCGCGACGATCGCCAGGACCGAAAACACCCCGACGGTGAACGCCGCCAGCCGCGTGACCGGATGCGCGCGCCACGCTTCTTCACGGATTTGAACCTGTTCCCGCTTCGCACGCAGATTCTTCGCCGGCGGCCGCCGCGTCAACCGTTTTTGCGGAACCTGAGGCCAGACAACTCGTTGCGCCTCCACCGCAGACTCGAACACCGCGATGCCCAACTCTTCCGCGTCTACCCGCACATGCCGCACACGCGTGACGATGCCCAACTGCGCGCCAAGCGTGGACGCGTGCCGTTGCAGGATCTTGAAATCAGCCTGCTTGAGGGTGACCTTCTCGAACTTGGGAACGACGAGCAGGATGCGCGGTGTCTTTGCCCACGACATGCTATCTCGCACCGAGATCAGGTCATCGTGCGATTCGAGCGTGATGATTTTTGTCTTCAACGAGGGGAATTATACCGAATAAAAAATCCAGCCACACAGCGCTCAAAGATTCTGAGAAGAAATCCAAATATCTCAGCAGGAAAGCTCACCACCTCCACAAAGGAGGCGCGAGCGTGCGATCCTTCCAATTTGCTTGTCCAGCCAGATTGTAAACAATCGAACGGAACGCGACCAACACAAAAAGCGTCAGTGTGACCGGGTAGATCAGGACCAAAATCATCGGGAAGCGGAATCGCCTGAACGAGATCACCCAACTGAGCAGGGAAAATGCTGTCGCGTACACAGCGATCTCATACGGAAAAAATTCGACGGGCATGTCCACCGCCTCCGCGAGCAAAACGAGCGGAGGTAATACATAGGCGACCCAGATCCATGCCCATGCAAAGACGCTGAGCAGGACGTGATAGTCGAAGTACGCAAAGATATTTTTCGTAAAGCCGTCCACGGCGTCCCAAAATCCGCTGTACATGCGGCAAGTGACGTGATGAGTCCCGTCCATGATGCGCCAGCGGAAGCCGCAACGGATGATCCGCCGCGCCAGCGAGACATCGTCCATGGTGTTGGCGCGCACCGATTCAAATCCGCCTATCGCCTCCAGCGATTCCCGCCGAAACATCATGAATTGCCCAATAGCGACAGCCAGTGCGGGCAGGCGCAATTTCTGCACGAGGGCAAGCGGAAGAAACGAAAAAATGAAAAAACCGATGGCAGGCAGGATGAGTCTCTCGCCCCAGGTGACCGTCTCTTCGCGGGGGAAGATGGTGAGCATGTCCGCGTCCTCCGCGAGAAAAGCAGAGACGCTGTCGCGTAACATATTCGGTTCGTGATGTGTGTCCGCGTCCGTGAACAAAACCAATTCACAAGTTGTAGATCGAACCAGTTGATGACATGCCCAATGTTTGCCAAACCAGCCGACCGGTAGAGGTTTACCGGTCAACACGCGAAGACGCGAATCTTGTTTTGCCAGGCGCTCAAGTATGGTTAGGGTTCCATCCTCCGAATGATCGTCAAGGACAAGGATTTCAAAATCCCTGTAGTCTTGCGCCAGCAAGGTTCTGAGACAGACTTCGATCTTGTCCGCTTCGTTGCGGGCGGGCACGAGGATCGAGATGCGCGGGAAATTCTTCGCTGTTGGATATTCATCAAAACGCCTGATCGCAAAAAAGTTGATGAGACTTATCAGCAACAACAGCGCAGTGAAGCCAAGCACGGTGTGCGGGAAGATTTCCAGATACTGCGAAAGAAAATTCACACGGCTCTCCGCGCGAGCCTGCTGGCGATCCATTCACGGAACACCAACGGTCTGCCGAGATGTTTCCGATGGGTCCAAAGGATGATCAGCGTATTCAAAGCTGCTAAAGCGATAACCCAATCGGTGCGATTGTAGAAAACGGCATATCCAAGGAGAACGAACATACCGGCAATCGAGGCATACGCGTTTTCCTTTTGCAATGCCAGCAGGGTCGCCGCGCCAATGCCGAATATCAGGAACACCCAAAATCCAAGGACGCCGATCCACGCGCCGCCGGTCGCGCCGAGCGCTTTGCCGCCGCGGAAGTTTAGGAAGGGTTGAGTGGCATGTCCGAGAATAGGCGAAAGGAGCACAGGCACCAGTGACCAGTCTGAAAGACCCGCGCGACGCGCAAGGTAGACGGGCAGAAATCCCTTGAAGATTTCGATCAATGTGGTCAGCAATCCGATCCTCCATCCACCGGCGATCCACACATTGGTGCCGCCAGGGTTGCCGTCCCCCACCTGGCGAATGTCGCGCTTGACGACGAATTTCCCGATCAGATACGCAAATGGGATCGCTCCAAACAGATAACCAAAACCTGAATAAAGAAGAATATCCGTCATGGCAACTCTCAAACTCATTAACACAAGTCGACGTACATTCGATACGGCTTGACCTGCCGGGTAAACTTACGTATAGTGGAACGAGTTTATCCGTAGTGGCGGCTTCAGCCGCTCTTTGCACAAACTACCGAAGTCGTCGCTACAAAACAACGAGAGGAAACTTCATGCCATCGGCGAATATTATCATCATGAACGCGCGGATTTTCACCAGCGACGACTCGAACCCGCGTGCAGAAGCGGTCGCCGTGAAAGGGAATCGCATGGTGTATGTCGGTTCGAACGACGGTGCGGCTGGGTTCAACGATTCGACCACGCGCCTCATCGACGCAGGACAGCGGACGCTCACCGCGGGATTCATCGACTCGCATGTGCACCTGCTCTCAGGCGCGCTCTGGATGGGTCATGCCGAACTGCGCGAAGTGAAAGACAAGGCCGCGCTGAAACAAATCCTGCTCTCGTTTGCACAAAACAACAAAACCGAGGCTTGGGTCGCCGGGCGCGGCATCCGCTACAACATCGTCTCGATGCGCCAAGAATTGGATGAGATCATTTCCGACCGACCAGTCTACATTGGCGCTTTCGACGGTCACACCGCGTGGGCAAACACGAAGGCATTGGAAATGGCTGGCTTATTGACCGATGACGGGCGAGAAATGGTGAATGGGATCGTTGTCCGCGATGAGAACGGGCTCGCCACAGGCGAACTCCGCGAGGGCGACGCGATGAGGGCAGTCTTCGGTCTTATGCCTGTGCCCGATTCGAACCGGAAGCGCGAATTGCTGAAGCTGGCCATTCACGAGTTCAATAAATCCGGCATCACCAGCGTGCATGACATGAGCAGTAATATGGAGGAATTGACGGCTTACGCCGCGCTCGAAGACTCCGGCGAGATGAACTTGCGCGTATACGCGCCGTATCACGTCCGCCCTGAAACAACGGAGGACGAACTCAAAGAAGCCGCCGAGATGGCGAACGTGCGCATGGAGTATGTGCGCGGCGGCGCGGCAAAATTCTTCATGGATGGCGTGTGGGAATCGTACACGGCGTTCAATGTGCACCCGTATGCGGATGTGCCTGAAACAAGAGTGGAGCCGATCTTTTCCCTCGAGTATTTCATTCGCCTGGCAGGCTTGTGCGACGCGATGGGATTGCAGATCGCCGTTCACTGTTGCGGCGACGCGGCAGTGCGGCAGGCGCTCGACGGATTTGAGGCAATTCAAAACGCGAACGGGAAGCGTGACAGTCGTCATCGCATCGAGCACATCGAAGTGTGCCAGCCCGAGGATATGCCGCGCTTCAAAGAACTCGGTGTCATCGCTTCGATGCAAGCGAGTCACGCGCCCTTCAGCCTGCAAGATGATCTCGTGTGGACCGCGCGCACAGGTCCGCAACGCTGGCATCTGGCATTTCCGTGGCGGAGTTTGAAGAACGCCGGCGCGCGCCTTGCGTTGGGCAGCGACTGGACGGTGGCTCCGTTCGACCCGATGTACAACTTAAACTTCGCGCTCAACCGCAAGAAACTGGCTGAGGATAATACCGACCAGCGACTGACCCTCGAAGAATGTATTCTCGGCTATACGCGGGACGCCGCGTTCGTGGAATTCAAAGAAAACGAAAAGGGACAGGTGAAAAAAGGTTACCTTGCAGATCTGGTTCTGTTCTCACACGATCTGTTCGCGTTGAATCCTGAGGAAATCCGCTCGGCAAATCCTGTGTTGACGATAATCGATGGAAGGGTCGTGTACGAGGCTTAAAACGAGAGAGATGGGTTTTACCCATCTCTCTCGAACTGATCGCGAAGTCTATCACTGCAACACAAGCCAGATCAAAACATTGTTGCTTTCCGCTGGTGCAATCGTGATCGTCAACCCTTGTTGATCTTTCGCATAAAACAGGACTGTCGTTTCCCCGATCTCATTGACCTGTTCCACCCACCCCAGCGCCGTAAGTTGAGCGGCATAGAACGCTGCCGCGTCTTCAACTGTAGTATTGGCTTTGTAGCTGTACAGACCGGTGACTTCCTGCCCAGCCGTTGCCTGCGGCATGACGGGGATTCCATTCCACTCAGGGAGCGGAGCGCCCTGCGGGTTGAATATATCGCCGAATGCAAGTACGGTCGGGTTGGCGACGAGTGTTTCGAACGGTACAACTTGCGTTGCGAGAGCAACGGCGTCCGAGGCGATCGCTTGCGCGGTTTTCGCCGTGTTTTGAACCTGATCGATCGGGTTACTAATCAACGAGCAGGCTAGCGTAAATAACAACACCAGAACGAACAGCAGAACCTTGAATATGCGTGACATGGAAATCTCCTTGTTGAAAACAGAACCGCATTTACTTTAATTTATCTTCAACGACGCTCGTAAGTTTCGACAACGCGTCCGACATGCCTCCAATGGGGAGACTCCCCTGCGCCATGTTCGGACGCCCGCCTCCCTTGCCGCCAATTCCAGTGATGAGGTCGCCCGCTTTTACTCCGCGCTTGACGAGGTCCTCGGTCACTGTCGCGATGACGATTGTTCCGCTAGCGAGTACAGCAACGCCACCCTTTGGATATTTCTCGCGATACTTGTCGGCGAGCATGCGTAGCGTATCGGCGTCCGAGTCGGGAATCTCGGCGGCAAGTATGTGCACCCCGTTTATCGCTATAACCCCGCCAAGCAATGATTGGAAAATGGAAAGCGCCGTCTGCCCGCGCAGGCCGGCGATTTCTTTTTTCAACTCGGACACTTCATCCTGTAACATCTCTACCTTGAGAGGGACTTCGTCTACGCTGGTTTTCAACACATTCGCAGTGTGCTTGAGGGTCTTGAACCGTTTGTGTATGAGGTTGTACGCGCCGCGACCCGTAACAGCTTCGATGCGGCGCACGTTTGCCGCGACCGAGCCTTCGCTGACAATGAGGAACACACCGATATCGGACGTGCGTTCAAGGTGTGTACCGCCGCACAACTCGAAGGAATATTTTTCGTCATCCGCCATGATGGAAATTGTGCGAACCGTCTCGCCGTACTTTTCACCGAACAACGCCATCGCGCCTTCCTTTTTGGCATCATCCAACGAGCGCGTTTCTTTGTGTACCGGCATATCTGCCGCAATAGCTTCATTGACCATGCGTTCGATCCGTTCGAGTTGCTCGGGAGTCAAGGCTTCGGGATGATTGAAATCGAACCGCAGGTGAGTCGGTGCGACAAGCGAACCCGCCTGCTTGGCTTGGTCACTCAAGACGCTGTGCAATGCCCTGTGCAGCAAGTGCGTTGCGGTGTGGTTGCGCATGGTATCGTGGCGGCGAACCATATCGACTTCGGCGACACATGCATCTCCAACCTGGGGTTGACCGGAGATCACGGTTCCAAAGTGAACGATGACTCCCGCAGAGGCGCGGCGCATGCCCGTAACTTCGATTTCCCAGGTTCCTAAATTTAGCGAAGTAGAGCGAATATAGCCTGTATCATCTATCTGTCCACCCGACTCAATGTAAAAGCCTGTTTTGGGAAGGATAACTTCAACCTGGTCGTCGAGGGATGCAGAATTAACACGTTCGCCGTTTACGATTAGAGCAAGGATCTCGCCTGCGACACGCCGACTGTTATAGGGGTCGTACTCGACGCCATCCTTGCCAAGTTTTTTATTTGCTTGCAAGTCTCTCAGGATTCCCGCGAAGAACTCCGCATCTTCGCCGCCGAGTTTTCCCATGGCCCTGCCGCCGCCGGAAGCCAGCGCATGTTTTTCCTTCGCCTCGTTGAATTCTTTTTCGTCCACGTCGAGTCCCTGCTCGCGGGCAATGTCACGCGAAATTTCGAAGGGCAGTCCGTAGGTGGCGTAGAGGTCGAAGGCTTTGCGACCGTCGAGGGTTCGAGAGTTGGAGGTTTTTAGCTCGGCGAGTAGATTCTCCAATTGGGCGGTGCCAGCCTCCACCGTCCGCGCGAAGCGGATCTCCTCCCGCGTCAAATTATCGAGAATAGCGGGCTGTCCCTTGCGAAGTTCGGGGTAGAAATCTCCATATTGATGGATCACCGCCTCGGCAACTTTCGCGAGGAATGGTTCGCTCAAACCGATCTTGGAACCGAAGCGCGCCGCGCGGCGAATGATCATGCGCGCCACATAGTTGCGGCCGGCATTGCCGGGCACCACCCCGTCCGCGATGAGAAATGCCGCCGACCGGACATGGTCGCAGATGACGCGGTACGGCGTGAAATCCGCGAGCATTTCCTTTTCGCTGTGGCCGGTAAGGCTTCGCAAGATTTCGAGCGAGCCGGTGAATAGATCGGTTTTGTAATTGGAATCGACACCCTGCAACACCGCCACGATTCGTTCGAAGCCCATGCCCGTATCCACATGCTTCTGAGGGAGCGGTTCGAGACGACCATCCTCGAATAGGTTGTATTGAATGAAGACGTTGTTCCATAATTCGAGGAAACGCGTACATTCACCGTTCACCACACACACGTGACCGGGGACATGTTTCATGTCACAAAACTGCTCGCCGCGATCAATGTGAATCTCGGAACAGGGACCGCAGGGACCGAATTCCGCCATTTGCCAGAAATTTTCCTTGCGACCGAAGAACAAAACGTGTTCAGGGTTGAAGCCCGGTTGCTGCTTCCAAATCTCCGCGGCTTCATCGTCCCGTGGGACGTCACCTTTGTCATCTTCAAAGCATGTCGCGTAGATCTTATCCTTGGGCAAACCCCACACTTCGGTTAACAACTGCCACGACCAAGCGATGGCTTCTTTTTTGTAATAATCTCCAAACGACCAGTTACCGAGCATTTCGAAGAAGGTGTGATGCGTGTCGTCGCGCCCAACGTCGTCGAGGTCGTTGTGCTTGCCCGCCACGCGCATGCACTTCTGCGAGTCGACAGCGCGCTTGTAGGGCTTGACATCGGTGCCGATGAACACATCCTTGAACTGCACCATGCCCGAGTTGGTGAAGAGCAGGGTCGAATCCCCGCCCGGGACGAGCGACATCGATGGCACGGCGGTATGCCCGTGCTCGACGAAAAAGTCTATAAAAGTCTGGCGGATTTGGTTGCCGGTCAGTTTTCTGGTCATGCAATCTCCAACATATTTATAAGTGACTGGCGAATTATACCAAGCCAGTGAAACAAAAATCCCGAACCTGTGGGTTCGGGACTGGCGCTTTATCGTTCAGTCTCAAGCCGTGGCAGGTTTACAGGAGGCGCCTTGCAGCGGCGGCTTGAGCGACCCAAACAGAAGAGAAGAAAAATTGTTGCATGGCGGGCATTATACACCAGAAGACTTTGCGGACAAAGAATCAAAACATCCCCTCTGTAATTACCGGCGACGATATATCACGCCGGCACGTGTTCGGTCACATCCTCAATGATGCGGTAGACCTTATCGTGTTCGTGGACCCGGTCAAGGACTCTGATCGCCACGTTGTCACCGGGTTTCACCCACACCACGGGCTGATGATCCACTTCCATCGATGCGACGCGTTCTGTTAGGTTGGTGTGGTGACCGACGATGTGGACTCTATCCCCCAGTTTCAGATTGTCTGTGAGGGAAATCACAGCGACATTGAGGTGGTTGTAGTAATGCACAACTTTTCCAATCTCGATCTCCATGATATTTCTCCTCGTCCAACCCTCCCGGAGGGCCGGACACTAACCATGCATTGACTGTAGCGCATTTCAAATTGTTAAGCCAGTGACGAATTTCCATATTTTCCTCCCGGATCGTGACGATATTTTACCGGGGAATGGGAACCAGCAGTTGAAAATTCCCGTCAAAGTGCTATACTAATGTGGAATATTGTTCTCGAACACGGCAGTTCCTGCCGGACTACTGGCTGTAAGAGAAAGGGCACGGACTATGAAGGTCTTCACTCGCTTTTTTACTTTTGGGGTCGTTGTTGCGTTGATGCTCTATGGGTGCAATATCGGTGGCGGAACGGTCGCACCCACAGAAGAAGCACCCGCAGCCGTCTTTAATCCGGCCTCAGGGGACGTTGCTTCGGTCAGCCTGACGGTCACCGCGGTCAATGGATCCTCGGTCTTCAATACCGTCGGACAGGTCATCAACTATAGTTATACGGTGTCCAATACAGGCAACCCATCCCTCGCGGGTCCGGTGACTGTCGCAGACGATAAGACGGCCACGCCCGGCTGCACGGCGGTCGCTTCGGTTGGGAATTTCGACAACAACCTTGACCGCGGCGAATCGGTCATTTGTATTTCCACTTATTCGATAACCCAAAACGATCTCAGTGCCGGATCCGTAGCGAGCAACGCCACCGCACAGGTCGCAGGGGTCCTTTCGAATCGCGTTACCACAACTGTCCAAATGGCTTCTAATCGGTCCTTGGCAGTGACCGTCACTCCCAACCTGACAACCTACACCGCGGCCGGACAAGAGATTACCTATACCTATGTAGTCAAGAATACCGGGGCAACGAGTTTGGGACCTGCGCAGTTCGTGGTGACCGATAATAAGATAGCCACGCCTATCAATTGTGATGTCGCGACAAAAACCCTCGCAGCCAATGAATCGCTCACCTGCACCGGAAAATATACCGTTACACAAAATGACATGAGCGCCGCGAACATCACCAATTCGGTTACTGCTGCCGGCGGCGGCGCGACCACGGCACAACCGGCTACCAGCACCGTTACGCGAGGCAGCGTACCTGGCGGCAATTTCACAAAAGGCTCAAGCATTACACACAGTGTGAGGAGCGGCGAGTGGTTGTACCAGATCGCCCGCTGCTACGGCGCGGATATTAAAGCAACGCTCGTTGCAAACCCACAAATTCCTAATCTGCATTGGATATTGCCCGCCATGACTGTGAACGTTCCGAACATCGGCTCGAACGGAACGATATACGGTCCGCCGTGCGTTGGTTTCTACGTAGCTCAGGTCGGGGACACGTGGGAAAATATCGGCACAAGATTCAACGCCGATGTCACTGTCCTAAAAGCTGCGAACAAGACCATCGTCTCTCCCTCCTTTGGAAACTGCCTCAAGATTCCGTTGAACTCCGCGGGGGGCGCGGCGTCTGCGCAGCAAGCCGCGACAGCCTGCCCAACGTCGGGAGGCACGCCTCCCACCCAACCCGCGCCGAACACGATCCGCATCACTCCGCCGGTGACGCTTTCCGGCAGTGTACCGGCGTCCGGCAAAGTGCGATATGTGTTTGCCGCGACTCAAGGGCAATCGTTGAGCGTGAGGGTGCTGAACGCGCCCGCCAATGAACTCGCCCTGGCGATCATTGCCTCAAACGGAAGCACTTTGAAAGCGCAGGATTCGAACCTGAACTTCAATGGGACGATCCCGTCCACCGGCGATACCAACGTTGATATTGTTGGAGTCTCAGGTTCTTCGACCAAAAACTTCACCTTGGAAGTTACCCTGACCACTCCAAGCACTTCAACATTTGAACGCGTAGCGGATATTAATCCGGGGTCCACCAGTTCTGACCCGGCGTATCTTGCGGTCTTCAACGGACAGTTATTCTTCCGCGCGACCGGCAATTCGAACACCGGCGCAGAACTGTGGAGATATGACCCGACCTCAAAGACAGCTACACTCGCAAAGGATATCAATCCGGGTCCTACAAGTTCTGACCCGGCGTATCTCACCACATTTAATAGCGCGCTCTATTTCAGGGCTGTCGGCGACAGCAGCGGCGTGGAACTATGGCGCTGGAATGGATCCGATGCCGGCCGATTGACCGATATCAATCCCGGGCCAGGCAACGCGAATCCGGCGTACTTGGCTGTGTTCAATAACAAACTGTACTTCAGCGCGACAGGCGGTGATACGACCGGCACGGAACTTTGGGTGACCGACGGCACGTCCACCAGCCTCGACCGGGATATCGTACCCGGAAGCGGAAGCTCCAACCCCGCATATCTCACGGTCTTCAACAACGCGCTCTATTTTAGCGCGAGCAGCACCGACGGCTTCGGCGTGGAACTGTGGAAGTACGACGGAACCAATGCTCCCACCCGCGTCAGCGACATCAACCCCAACGTGGGAAATTCAAATCCTTCCTACCTGACCGTGTTCAACAACGCGCTTTATTTTGCCGCCAATGCCAACGACAGTTTCGGCGTCGAAATTTGGAAATATGATGGAACGAACGCTCCATCGCGCGTCACGGACATCAATCCCAATGCGGGCGATTCGGTGCCTGCGTTTCTCACGGTGTTCAGTAACGCCCTCTACTTCGGCGCAACCAGCAATGACGGTGCCGGGTTCG
>CAZFDL010000079.1:0-11691 GCA_964517905.1 uncultured Anaerolinea sp.
CGTTCCGTCGTTCGTGCGCGCACGGCGTGTGCGGCTCGGACGCGATGCGCATCAACGGGCGCAACATGCTGGCGTGCAAGACGCTGGTGCGCGACGTGGGCGCGAACATCACTGTCGAGCCGCTACTTGGCTTGAAAGTAGCGAAAGACCTGATCGTGGATATGGATCCGTTCTTCGATAACTACAAGAAGATGCTACCCTACTTAATTAATGAATCGCCCCTCCCCTCCGATGGACGCGAACGTTTGCAATCTCCCGAACAGCGCGCGCGCTTCGACGAATCGACGAAATGCATTATGTGCGCGGCCTGCACCACGTCCTGCCCATCGTTCTGGGCAACGGACGAGTATTACGGTCCCGCCGCACTGGTGACCGCGCATCGCTTCATCTTCGACAGCCGCGATGAAGGCGCATCGGAACGTTTGCATATTTTGAGCGAGACAAACGGAACTGTCCGTTGTCACACCGCGTACAATTGCACAAACGCCTGTCCGCGCGATATTCAGATCACGAAGGCGATCGGCGAGTTGAAGATGGCGATGGTGACGGGAAAGTTGGAATAATGTAAGAGGCAGTAATGGTAGAAGGGTAAACCGCATCGGTAAAGATGCGGTTTTTTTCAAAGACAATAGGAGAAATAAGAATGGATATTCTAAAGTTAGCCGCCTTCTCCCACCAAGGACGCGGCGGCAATCCGGCGGGTGTGGCATTTTACGATGCCATGCCAAGCGATGAAGAAATGCTCAGAGTCGCCAATGAGGTCGGCTACTCTGAAACGGCGTTTGTGGTCAAACAGGAGGGCGGCTGGCGCGTGCGGTATTTTGCGCCGGCGAGGGAGGTCCCGTTTTGCGGGCATGCGACCATCGCATTGGGCGCGGTGCTCGGCGAACGGTACGGCGAGGGCGAATACAAACTGGAGCTGAACGATAGCGTGATCAGTGTCCGCGCGCAGAAAGCGGGAGATAAATTTATCGCCACTCTGCTATCGCCGGAAACCCGTTCCGAAGATGCGCCGATGGATTATGTGAACATGATCCTCGTGGCGTTCGGTCTGGCAGTTGAAAACTTGAACCCCCACTTCCCGGTCCGGTTTGCGCATGCGGGAGCCAACAAACATTTGATCCTGTTCGTCAATGACCGCAGAACGCTCGCCGGGATGAAGTATCCGTTCGAGGAAGTGAAAGCCTTGATGGCTGAGCAGGACCTGGTCACGATCAATCTGCTCTGGCGTGAGTCAGACGAGTTGTTCCATTCACGAAATCCGTTCGCTTCGGGCGGAGTCTACGAAGACCCCGCCACAGGCGCGGCAGCCTCGGCATTGGGCGGATATTTGCGCGATATCCAATGGAAGGGCAAAAGCGAGCTAACGATCCTGCAGGGTGAAGATATGGGTGTGCCTTGCCGTCTGTTGGTGAAGTTCGGTCCGACGATCGGGAAGAGCGTGTTGGTCAGCGGTGAGACGCGATATATCGACGAAAGATAGTCAGCCGCAGGAGAAACTGGTCCATGAAACTCATCGAACTTGCCTATTTCACAGATCATGTCGAAGAGATGGAAAACTTTTACCGAGCCCTGCTCGGCGCGGAACCTGTGGCATCGTCAGACGATATGGCGATCTTCCTGTCCGGCGAAACAAAGATCTTCATCCATAAAAAATACCCCGCTTCCGAAGGCGACTTGCCTCCTGAAAACCACATCGCCTTCGCCGTAGACGATGTGGACGCCGCCTGCGCTTCCTTGACTCAGGGCGGGCTGACTCTCGAGGTGCCGCCAAAGGATTACTATTGGGGCCGCTCCGCTTATCTGCGTGACTCGGACGGGCATCCGGTGGAAATTACCGCTGGGAAAAAATAACCATTTCGTGAAAATTCCACTTGTGCCTATTGCACTTCGCCCCGGGTTTTTGTATAATCTTTCAAGACCACGCTGCATAAAAAGGAGAGTCCGATGAACGAACTGCAACAATCCCAGGATCCGCCGGAACCGACCCCAACTCCCATGCCTGAACCGGAACCGACGCCGATGCCGGAGACTGCGTCGCAACCCATGTTGATGCCTCTCATGGCAGCTGCGAAGCCGAAGAAAAAAGCCGCCGCCAAGCCGAAAAAGGCAAAAAAGAAAGTGGCCGCGAAGAAAAAAGCCAAGGCAAAGAAGGTTGTCCGCAAGGCGAAAGCCAAGAAACCAACCCGGAAAGCCGCGGCGAAGAAGCCCGCGAGGAAGACAAAGAAAGCCGGTTTAAAGGCCAAAACCCGGAAGCCCGCCGGCAAAGCCAAAGCGAAGAAGTCAGCCCGCAAGCGAAAGTAGATCACTTCATAAATAAAAACGGACCGCGCCTTGTATCGCGCGGTCCGTTTTTATTGTCGTGGCGCGGGATGGGTCTCCTACTGATTAACCTCGAAACTTCGGCATCACCTCTTCCACGAACAAGGCGTAGGATTCAGGGTCGTTGCCTGCGAAATCCATGCACAAGTGATCCGCGCCGACTCGTTCATACTCACCAACCACATCCACCAGTTGTGCAGGTGTGCCGACCAACGCCATCCACGGTTCGACCCCCTTTGGGTGGAGTCGCTCGATCTTACGCTTCAATTCCGATTGGTTCGCCGCGCAGACCACCAGATCATAGGTGGTTTTTTCTATCGTAGATTCATCGCGCCGGATATCCTCACAGTGACGTTTGAGCGTCTCGCGTTGCTTCGCAAACTCTACCGGCGGACCCCACAAGTTGCATGCATCGCCCATCTCGGCGATCAGGCGCAGGGTGATCTTCGGTCCCACACCGCCGATCAAAATGGGAGGATGAGGCGTCTGCAACGGTTTGGGTTCGAGGATGGCGTTTTCCACGTGAAAGTATTTGCCGTGAAACGTAAAGTGCGAGTGGGTCCACAGTTCAACGATCATCTGCAACGCTTCCTTCATCTGCTCGAGGCGTACTGAACCCTTTTCGATGAATTCGAAACCGTATGCGAGATATTCCGGCTTGTATCCGCCGGCGCCGAAGCCGAAATCCAATCTGCCGCTGCTAATGCGATCGAGGCTCGCCGCCATGCGCGCCAGCAACGCGGGGTTGCGATATCCAACCGGGCTGACCATCGCCCCCAAACGGATTCGACTCGTCACCGCCGCCAGCGCCGGGAGGACTGTCCATGCATCGAGGAACGGTTCCTCCTCCGAGCCGTGCGCCGGCAGTTGGTAGAAATGATCCATCACCCAGAATGACTCGAACCCATCCCCTTCCGCGCGCTGGATGTGGGTTTTCGTATCTGCCCAAATATCACCCGTACCACCCGGGTAGACAAAGGATGTGTTGCGGAGTCCGAATTTCATGGTATCACCGTGCCGTTCTCGTTATCGTAACCACCAGTATAATCAAGTCCACCGAATGTACCCGCCCTTATCGTAGCGAGAAACACCCAAAGCGATCGTTTCTCGCGTCTCTGACGAAGAAAGCGTGTTAATATTGGTGTCAACTCGGTAGTGTAGTGAAGAGGAAGGTCTACAAGAGGCGCCTATGAACGCAGATTTCAAAATCACATCTGAACAAGCGCAAGCCGCAGTTCCGATAACGGTCTTTCGGATCGGCGGCTGGCTGGATGCACAGAGCGAAGGTCAATTGCTCGAGCATGCGCGCATCGCGTACGACGGAGGTGCGCGGCATTTGGTGATCGATATGAGCAACCTGGACACACTCACCAGCGCGGGGATGCGCGCCCTCCAGAAGGTGTACCAGATGTACACGCCCAAGGAGGAACACTTCAAAGTAGCTCGCTTGAAATTGTGCAATGCGCCACCGCAGATCTACAACGTGCTGGGCATCACAGGCTTTCTGCAGAACATACCGATGTATGAAAGCCTCGAAACCGCGTTGGATTCGTTCGATCAGGAGTAGGTTACAACGCACACGGCTTTTCGGAGAACCGAAGAGCCTTTTGTTTTGTTCACTGATGTAACCTCCTCTACGGCAGCGGACGGCTGAGAGATCGACGGGATTGTTAACTCCTTGCAAGCCGCTGGCTTTCAAAGGAGGGCTACAATTGGTCGCCATGAAGGTCATGGTTTTATGCAGTTTCATCCATATGCTTTATATCTCTTCTTCTCGGCATTGATCACGCTGAGCGCCGCGGTGATCGCCTGGCGTCGTTCTGCACCGGGCTCCTTCACGCTGGGATTATTGTTGCTTTCAATGACGGTCTGGTCGGGGGCGTATGCGATGCGGCTGTTCCATATTTCGATTGAACAAAAAATATTATGGTTCCAAGTGATGTATATTGGCATCATTGCCCTGCCGAACCTGTTCATGGCGTTCATCTTGAAGATCACCCACAACGAACGCTGGCTGGCTCATCGAAATCGGTTCCTGCTTGCGATCTTTCCTGTTCTTTCCCTGCTGCTGCTGTGGACCAACAACTTCCATCACCTGTTTTATGAGAGCGTCCAGACGAGAGAAATAAACGGGCTCATCCTGTTTGAGGTCGTGCGCGGTCCGTGGTACTACGTGAATATCGCTTATACGTATGCGATTGTCATCCTTGCGTTGGTTGTGATGCTCATTTCCGCGCTGCGATTGGGCGCGCTGTACCGAAGTCAATACCGCCTGATCCTAGTTGGTTCCATGATCCCCTGGGTAAGCAGCATATACCATGAGTTCAATTTCACCCAGATGAACGGATTGAATCTAACTCCGTTCACGTTTGGGATCAGCGGAGTTTTGTTTGCGTTCGCTGTCCTGCGCGCCCGCTTCATGGATCTGATCCCCGTGGCGCGCAGCTTGCTCATCGAAAACATGAGCGACGGGGTGTTGATGCTCGATGCGAAGAACCGCGTGGTGGATTTCAATCCGGCAATGAAAAATCATTTGGGGGATGCATCAACGTCCATGTTGGGCAGGCAGGTTTCCGAGCTATTGGGTGATTGGCTCGAACAATCGGATCCGCTGGTGGATGAATCTCAATCGCAGACCGAACTGCGGATGCCCAACGACCCGTCCCGTTATCTGGATCTGCGCGTCACGCCACTCTACGACGCCGACCGACAATTAAGCGGGCGCTTGCTCGTCTTCCGTGACATTACCGAGCGCAAGGATGTGGAAAAGCAACTGCGCAATGCGAACCGTCGCTTGCAATCGCAATTGATCGAGATCGGGCTCCTGCAAAGCCAGCTGCGCGAGCAAGCGATCCGCGACCCATTGACCAACTTATTTAACCGTCGCTACCTCGAAGAGACGCTGGACCGCGAACTCGCCCGCGCGGCGCGCGAGAAATATTCTGTGTGCATCATCATGATCGACATCGACCACTTCAAACAGGTGAACGACACCTACGGGCACGAGGCAGGCGACTTCATGCTGAAAGCGATCGCAGATGTTTTGTCAGGGCTCAGCCGCCGCGGTGACTTTGCCTGTCGCTACGGAGGCGAGGAATTTGTCGTTGTCATGTCGAACGTCAGCATGCAGGTGGCTTATGAACGCGCCGAAACGCTGCGTGGTTCCCTCAATACGTTGCGTGTTCCCTACGGTCCCCACACTCTAACTGCCACTTTTTCGATGGGCATCGCTTCGTATCCCGCGAATGGGGCGACGCACGAATCGCTGTTGCGCGCGGCAGACAAGGCGATGTATGCGGTCAAAGTGGCAGGACGCGACCATATCCGTTCGTTTGACGATCTCGAACCGATCGAGGACTAGCCAGTGCAAGATCCAGGAGGGGCAATAAACAATCCTTACGAATTTCTGAACACCCAAGTGCCGCCGGACAATACTAGTGTATGATTCGCTGCAATGACCGCGAAGACCATACTCATCGTCGAAGATGAAGCCAGCATCGCCGAGGTGGTGACGCTCTATCTCAAGCGCGCCGGGTACGCAGTGCAAGTCGCGTCGGATGGGAAAAAGGCGATGAACCTCTTCGAGCACGGGCAGATCGATTTCGTGATCCTCGATATCATGCTCCCTGAAGTGGACGGTCTCGCGCTGACCCGTTGGCTGCGTGGCCGCTCGGATGTGCCGATCATCATGCTGACGGCGCGGCGCGAGGAGATGGATCGCATCGTGGGGCTCGAGATCGGCGCAGACGATTACGTGGTAAAGCCGTTCAGTCCGCAGGAGTTGGTGAGTCGCGTGCGGGCGGTGATGCGGCGCCTGGGGCGTGAACAGGTTGAGGCTGGGAATGAACGCAGTTTGTCCTTCGAGGATCTATCCATTGATCCGCTCAGCCGCGTAGTGAAGGTCAAAGAGGAAGAAGTCGAATTGACCGCGAAGGAATTCGATATGTTGTATTTGATGGCGCGGCACCCGAAGCAGGTCTTCACGCGCGAGCAATTGCTGGAGCGCGTGTGGGGCGGCTCGCAATACATCGACCCCGGCACCGTGACGGTGCATGTGCGCCGCCTGCGTGAAAAGATCGAAGAGGATGCCTCACAGCCTGCGCGGTTGCTCACCGTGTGGGGTGTTGGATATAAATTCGAACCGTGATCTCGTAGGCGGACCTGTGTGTCTGCCATTGTTTGAGTTCACATCGAGTCGCCCACACAAAAAGCATTTATGAAAACCACTCTCTCCCGAACCCCCATGCCCACCCGATTCTTGTTGGGTGTTGCCCTCATTCTTGCGATCTCGCTGGGAATCTTCGAGCTGGTGATGCTCCCGCCCTTGCGAGACTTTGGACTCATGGCATTGTATCTGACCATCACCGCGCTGGTCTCGGCGTTGGTGGGCTACATTGCCTATCGCATGGGCTGGATCAACTTCTCCCCCACGTTACGCTGGACGCTGCTCGGCGGATACGCGCTCGCCAGCATCCTCACGTTTTTCAACGTGTGGTTCTCGGCGCAAATGATGTTCGCCAGCGAACATGACCTGCTGCTCGCCATCGTCCTGCTTGTTTTCGCGGGCGGTATGGCGATGGTGCTGGGATACTTTCTTTCCAGCACGGTCACCGAGCGAATCCAGCAACTGAAGAGCGCGGCGGAGAGGCTGGCGGAGGGAGATTTGAAAACGCGCGTCGCAGTCAGCGGCCGGGACGAAGTCGCATCGCTCGCGGTCACGTTCAACCAAATGGCGGAGCAATTGCAGGCGGCGGATAAGAAACAACGCGAACTTGAAAATCTGCGGCGCGACCTGATCGCCTGGGTCAGCCACGATCTGCAAACGCCGCTGACTTCGATGCGCGCGATTCTGGAAGCCTTATCTGACGGGGTTGTGGAAGACCCCGGAACGGTACAACGCTATTTGCATACCGCGCAACGCGACGTGCGCTCACTGTCGGCATTGATCGACGATCTCTTCCAGATGGCGCAACTCGACGCGGGAGGCTTTCCGTTGAATCGCGCGGACGCGTCACTGGGCGATCTGGTTTCAGACACGCTCGAAAGTTTTACCCAACTTGCAAAACAACAGGAGGTCACGCTTGAGGGCAATGTTGACCCCGATGTGGACCCCGTGCATATGGATACGCAAGCGATCGGACGCGTGTTGAATAATTTGATCGGCAACGCGTTGCGTCACACGCCTCCGAATGGACGGGTCAGCGTGTGGGTTCGGCGCACGGGTGGGCAGGCGGAGGTGACCGTCAGCGACACGGGCGAGGGCATCCGCGCGGAGGATCTGCCGCATGTGTTCGAACGTTTTTATCGCGGCGAGAAATCGAGAAGTCGGACAACGGGCGGCGCCGGGCTGGGGCTGGCGATCGCGCGCGGCATTATTCAGGCGCATGGCGGGAAGATCAATGTGGAAAGCGAGATCGGCAAAGGCACGCATTTCACGTTTTCCATCCCCTGAATATCGTTAGGTTGTATTTAGCAACATGTAATCTTCTCGTAAGGAAGTTTAACTAGAATAACGGCATCAAGGAAACCGAAGCGTGAGGCAAATTCTTTTCGGATGGATCGTCCTATTTCTTTTTGGATGTGCGTCGAACACGACTCAACCTCCAGTGGATTCTGTTATGCCGAACCAACCCGCCACCCTGCCGGACCTGGGGCTTGCCCCCGAATTGACGAACGACATCTGGCTGAATGTCGGGGCGCCGCTCCGCCTGGCAGACTTGCGAGGGAAGGTCATCCTGCTCGAGATGTGGACGTTCGATTGCATCAACTGCAAGAACGTTCTGCCGTCGCTGAAGCACTGGCATGGCAAGTATGCCGATCAGGGACTGGTCGTCATCGGCAATCACTATCCCGAGTTCAATTACGAAGCCGATCTTGAAAATTTGCAGAACGCGGTCTCGAGTTATGGCATCGAATATGCGGTCGCTCAGGATAACGATGGCGCCACGTGGCGCGCGTATCGAAACAACTACTGGCCCACCCTATACTTGATCGACAAACAGGGTCACATCCGCTATGTACACATCGGCGAAGGGCGCTACCTAGAAACCGAGGAGAACATTCAGGTATTGTTGGGCGAGGATATTAATTAATTCTCTTGGTGAAGCATGCTTCACCACTACAAAACATTGAGGTCAACCATGAACAAATACAAATCGGTCCCTGTGAGATCTTCGGAGATCACGCCATACTCGCAATACCTCTCGCGGCGTGAGTTCCTCAAGGCGGCAGGCATCCTCACCGGGTCGGCGTTGCTGGCGGCGTGCGCGCCCAAGGCGACTGGATCAGCCGTCCCGGAGGAAGAGTCGACATTTCCTCCGCAGTTCGATGAGTTGGGCGACCCCGCAAACACATTCGAAGATATCACCAACTACAATAATTTCTATGAGTTCAGCACCAATAAGGAAGCGGTTGCGCCGCTTTCAGAGAACTTCACCACGTCGCCTTGGACGGTTGAAGTATATGGCTTGGTGAAGAGACCAAAGACCTATGGCATCGAAGATCTCTTGAGCAAGTTCACCCAAGAGGAACGGATCTATCGCCTGCGTTGCGTAGAAGCGTGGAGCATGGTCATCCCGTGGACGGGTTTTCCGCTGGCACGTTTGTTGAATGAAGTGGAACCGACATCGAATGCAAAGTATGTGCGTTTTGAAACGGTCTATCGCCCCGAAGAGCTGAAGGGACAGGGCAGCGGGTTCTATCCCTGGCCGTACAATGAAGGCTTGCGCCTCGATGAAGCGCTGAATGACCTGACGATCCTTGCGACGGGTCTGTATGGTCAGCCGCTGCCGAACCAGAACGGCGCGCCGATCCGCCTGGTAGTGCCGTGGAAGTATGGGTTCAAATCCATCAAATCCATCGTGAAGATCGAGCTGGTGGAGGAACGCCCCCAGACGCTGTGGAACACAGTAGGACCAAGTGAATATGGTTTTTACTCGAATGTGAATCCGGAACGGTCACATCCACGCTGGTCGCAAGCCTCCGAACGGCGCATCGGCGAATTGAGCCGCCGCCCCACATTGATGTTCAATGGGTACGGCGAACAGGTGGCGCACTTGTACGATGGCATGGATCTGATGCAGAGTTATTGATAATGTCGTAGGCGGGGTAATCCCGCCCCTACAGATCAAACATGAAAAACATTTCAACCCGTTACACCCCCCTGCAGATCGCCATGCATATCTACGCATGGTCTGTGCTCGTGCAGATCATGTTTGATCTCGCCACCGGCAACACCTCCGCCAACCCGATTCAGGAATTGGAGCAACGCACGGGTCGCCACGCGATCACCCTGCTTATCCTTTCGCTGGCGTGCACGCCGCTCAACAGCCTGTTTGGCTGGCGTGAACTGATCAAACGACGACGCGCGCTTGGGTTGTACGCGTTCATGTATGCGGCCATCCACATCATCATCTTCGTTAACCTTGATTATGGCTTTGCGTGGAGTCTGATCCTCCAGACAATCGTCGAAAAGCCGTACATCCTTGTCGGCTTATTGGGTTTCTTGATGTTGATCCCGCTTGCAATGACTTCCTTCGATGAGTGGAAGAGACGCCTGGGCAAGAACTGGAAACGCCTGCACCAGACCATTTACTTCATCGTGCCGTTGTTGTTATTGCATTACGCGTGGGGAAAGAAAGGCGACTTCTTCGCCCTACAGGGCGAGATCATCCGCCCGTTGGTGTATTCCATCATCGCCGGAATTTTGCTGATCATGCGGATTCCCCCCGTGAGGAGATTCCTCGCAGGGCTTCCCAGCCGAATCCTGCACCGGTTTCGGAGGCGGGGTTCGCCGCCTGAAACGATTGCATCGTAGGGGCGGGGTAACCCCGCCCCTACGCGTTTAAAAAATTCCCTTCAAGAACAACAACAGACCTACGATCGCCAACGGCACACCAACGATCGCACCGACAATGGTGAGACTCACCAGCACACCGACGATCATCAGCACAATGCCGAGGATCATCGCAACGAGTCTGCCGGTCAATTCAACGATGACCGCCAACAGTTTCCAGATCGCAGCGAAAGGCCATAAGTACCAGGGGATTCGTTTTGCATGAGCTGACATTTCGACCTCCATCATAAACTACGTGGGCTTTGCATAAAAGTTGTAACTGACAAATCACGGGGCATGAACTATAATGCCGTCCATGCCAACCCGAATAAAAAAACTTGTTGAACCCGAGCCAGAGATCATCCCCGAACCGGTCATCATAGAAGAAGAAACGATCACCTTCAAGCGTAGTCATTTCTTCACTGCGCTGAGTGTGTTGACGTTTGCCATCGGTCTTTTGCTCGGCTACGTGATCTGGGGCACGGAACTGCTTTCGGAGACGGGCACCAACCCACAGGTGGTGAACCAGCCTCCCGCCGTGGAAGAGGCGCCGCAGGTTATCCGCTACGAAATTCCAGACAAGGGATACCCCTCCATTGGACCCGCCGACGCGCCCATCACGATCGTCGAGTTCAGCGATTTCCAATGCCCGTATTGCCGCCAGTGGCATCAAACCGTATACGCACCCCTGCGTGCGGCATATCCTGATCAGATCCGGCTGGTGTATCGCCATCTGCCGCTGACGTCAATTCATCCCGAAGCACAGCCAGCCGCGGAAGCAGCGATGTGTGCGAACGAGCAAAATGCGTTCTGGGATTTTCATGATAAATTGTTCGGGGGCGAACTGCTGGGTTCGGGAGTCTATTCGCAATATGCCGCCGCGCTGGGTCTGGATGTGGAGAAATTCGAGAGCTGCGTCAATAACCGCACCTACCAGCAAGCGGTTCAGGCAGACAGCGATTTTGCGCTCAATCTGGGGGTCAATTCAACGCCGACGTTCTTTGTGAACGGGCTCGCCATCGTCGGCGCACAACCGTTGGAGGTCTTCCAACAGGTGATCGAGAAGGAACTTGCCGGAGAATTTCCGTAATAATCATCCAACAGGCGACCAACAGCATTGGTCGCCTGATTTTTGAGGAGGAATGCCATGAAGAAATTTGTCGCGATCGCCGGGAACATCGGTGTGGGAAAATCCACGCTGGTGCAGATGTTGTGCGCCCGCATGGGCTGGGAGCCGTTCTACGAGCCGGTGACCGAGAACCCCTATCTCGCCGATTTTTATTCCGACATGAAGGCGTGGTCGTTCCATTCGCAGGTCTTTTTCCTCACTCATCGCCTGCGCTCTCATTTTCAACTCGCACATCATCCCGAATCGGTCGTGCAGGACCGCAGCGTCTATGAAGATGCCGAGATCTTCGCCCAGAACCTGTATCTGCAGGGACATATTCAGGAGCGCGACTATCTAACTTATCGCGACCTCTACGAGACGATGATGCGCTTCCTGCCGCCCCCGGACCTGGTCATCTATCTTCGGG
>CAZFDL010000080.1:0-11588 GCA_964517905.1 uncultured Anaerolinea sp.
TCAGCGGGAGCACCTGGCTGAAATTAGGCGCAAGCCTGCGGCTGGCTTTCAACGGTTTCAAATATAATTTCAAGGTGAATGGAGCGGCCGGCGATATTGTCACCAGCACATCGCAATTGAGCGGGAATCATCGCGGCGCCATCGATCTCACCGGATTGCGAATGGGTGTGATCTCGGCAACGAACAGGAATTTTTCCACAGAGGTCGAGAACAACCGGATCACCGTCAAGAACGGGAAGGTTTCCTCGTGGGTGGTCGAGCCGCGGGAAGGCGCAGGATTAATGGCGATCCTGGGTCAGTTGGGCGTCAAACTGCCGGCAATATGATCCACCCGAAATCCTGACGGATTTAAACCTCATCCGCCTGAGGGCGATAAGTGTGTTACACTGAACGCGAAGTATATAACTGGATCTCTGTCGTCCGTTTGACCGCCGACCCTTTTATTTGGGTGGCGGTCATTTTTATTCCCGGCGCCGCCGGGACATATGCCCTCTCGGGCAGAAAGCAGTATCGAAATGGAAGTTCGAATTTACGTAGGAAATCTTGCCAAAACCACCACCGAGGACGAGATCAAAACCCTGTTCACGCAAGCCGGGGCAGTCTCATCCGTGGATCTTGTCAAAGAGAAAGGCAGCGGTATGTCGAAGGGATTCGCCTTCGTATCAATGCCCACGCAGGAAGAAGCCGACAAGGCGATCAGCATGTTTAACGAGTACGCACTCGCAGAGAACAAGCTCAAGGTCAATATTGCCAAGCCGCGCGCTGCATAGAAGACAACATCTATTATGTCAAACATCCCCCGTCCTTTTTGGACGGGGGATGTTTTGTTTTGTGGTACTTTAGGTGTACAGAACCGGGCGGTTGTGTTTCGCCTGCCTGCATTCGTTTCACGCATCGGAAGGCGGTGATAATTCTCGTCAGCGTTTCTTTGCGCGCATGGCTTCCCTGCCCTTGGCAAGCAGGGCATCGATCTCCTGAGCCGCATCCAGGAGCGTGACTTTTTCCACCATGGACCATTCTTGCGCGAGCACATCCTTGGTCACGCGATAGAATCCCGCGATCGTCCCATACAGCGATTTGTGTTCGCCGTAGGCATACAGGTCTCGTACCACTTCGCAAAATGTGAAGATGGTCCCTTGTTTGAGGCGGGCTAACAAGCTGGATTGTCGGGAGCGCAGGTCTTCGGGAAGAGGCGCAGACTCAGAGACCAGGATCTTGCGGCACTGGGAAATGTCGTTCCTTTTTGCCGGTTTACGCAGCCCAACAGTACTCAGATCCACCGGGGCCCAGACCGTACTGCCTCCCTGCATGGAAATTTCGTAATACTGCCGAATCACCCCAGACTCGAATTCCTTGTCTTCCCGCTTGACGATCTGCCCCACCCCATGTTGCGGATGAACGACCCGGTCGCCGATCTCGAAGTTCATCGATCGCGAATTAATAACGGCGCCGATTCGTGTTGCCGCGGTGTTGACGCGGTCCGCCGCGATCCTGCCGAAAACCGCCGCGCTCCTCGCGTGGACGGGCGACATTCACGGTCAACTGGCGGTCGTTCAACGTGTAACTATTGAACATACTGATCGCCTTTTGAGCCTCGCTCTGGGAGCCCATCTCGACGAACCCGAATCCCTTCGAGCGGTTGGTGCCCGGCTCCTTGATCAACGCCACCGAGATCACATTCCCTGCCTGCATAAATAGCTCACGCAAGCCTTGCTCGGTGGTTTCATACGACAGGTTTCCAACATATAGCTTGGCTTCCATCGATCGACTCCTTTGTAATCTTGCTGGTGATTAAGAGAAAACCGCCAACCCTATTATTCGGGTTGACGGTGATACAAACACGCTCGACCTTTTATAAGATGGGGTGATTATATCACACCGAGATTCGCATTATGAAACGGGCACCGGCCGCGGCCAAGAATGAATACGTCACGACGTGTCCATGTCCTTCGATCTACACTCCGTGATTCAAATATCACACCTATGTCCTATTTCACTTTATTGGAGAATCACATCCATTTAATTGCCTGCTCATGTCGCTTCGTTAAACATAATAGGACCGACCGCACGTATTCGCGGTCAGTCAGTTTTGACCCGACCAATGAAAGGAGATAGGAATGAGTCAATTAACCGACACCGGACGAATCAAAACGACGGCGGGCAGAACGTCTGCCCCGAGGGTCTTTATCCTCAGCGAGGAGACCCTGCGGCGCATGATCGGGCTGATTCAGATCGCCTTCGGCGTGCTCGAAGGCATGATCGGTCTGCGCTTCATGCTCAAACTGATGGCTGCCAACCCTGCGAATCCGTTCGCGAGTTTGGTGTATTTCATCACCACGCCATTCCTGTGGATGTTCCAAGGACTCACCCACACACCCTCCTTCGAGGGCATCGAGATCGAATTCTTCTCGCTGGTGGCAATGGCGGTCTACGCCCTGCTCGGATGGATCATCATCCAGTTGACGTGGGTGTTATTCTCCCGCATGAAGTGACAGCTGCGCCTGCTGCCTGTTTAGAAAGGAGATATGGATGAAACCCATCACCGATACCGGACAGTTCCAACCGATCACCGGTCAACTTTGGGATAACGCGCCGGTTCAAGCGAACCAGGAAATCGTCATCCGAGTCACCGCCTTGATCCAACTGGGCTCCAGCCTGCTCAACTTGATGATCGTCTTGCGCTACCTCCTGGACGTCTTGCAAGCGAGTCCCGTGAACACATTTGCGAAGTTGATCTACAGTGTCACGGAACCGTTTGTGTCCATATTTGAGGGACTCACGCGTTCTCACCTCTTTCGTGATCTCGCGCTCGAACTGAACACCCTGTTCGCGATCGTAGCCTACAGCGCCCTGGCGTGGGTCGCCGGCCGCCTGGTGCGAATCCTGTTCGCCAGCCAAAAGTAAATACAGAAGGATGAACACCCCTCCTCTCGGCGGGGTGTTCGATTCTTAATCCATTCGACTAATCGGTATACGGAGACGGTACCGGTTCGCCCGCCGCCACTTTTTCCAACATCGAAAGCGGGTACAACACCTGGAACTTCGTTACATGCGGCAACCAGGTGTACATTCGATTGTCACCGATCAAGTCCTTGTAGTTCCCGCCTTTGGGGAAAGGCGACGTTTCGCCGCGTACATCAACGGTGTTTGCGGCAAAGAAATAATAACGGTGCGTCCACGGCAGATAGAGGTAATCATCGGGGTCTACATCTTGAATCTTTTCCGGGTACGTGCGTCCCTGCTTGAGAGGTGGAGGCAGGTTGCCATCCAGCATTTTGAGGCGCAGTTTATTCCCGACCACGGTTCCGGTCATCACCGAGCGCGCGCACGTCCGCGTCTTATCGAACTCCGGGTTGGGCGCATCGAGATTCTCGCCGAGGATCCAATCCGCGCGCAGTGGGTCGTTGGGTTTCGACGGAAAACCTTTTTTATTTGTAAATGCCCGGCGTGTGCCGAAGATCGCGGAGATCTTCTTGATATCCATATGGAAGTTGATGGCATAAATGAAGAACTGCCATTGTTTGGTCAGCGCCATGCCCCGATCATCCAGCGTATACACTTCCGGTACGGCTTTCAGTTCACCGAACGTACGAGTAGGTGCATTCACGCCTAACTCAAAATCGTTCTTATGCCTCCAGAGCGGTTCCGAAGACGAGACAGCTGCTGCACCGGCACTGCTGATTTTCGGGAAGACAGGCAATTCACTCTTAAGCGAAACGAATTTCCTTGGCATCCAACCTTCCACAAAGGCAGGACCGTTCTTGTTTTTGCCGGTTCGATCCAGCAACACAACCAGCGCCCAATCCTCTTTGAATTCCTGCACGCGGATGCGCGTTCCGAAACCGAACGGACCTGCGCCCACCTTGGGAGTGGGCATATCCTCGCCGCGTTTGAAGAAGACCTGCGGGATGGTGGTTCGTACCCTCTCCGCTCTCTCCTCCGCGCCTTTCTTTTTGGCTTTCGCGCCCTTCGCGCCTTTCGTATTCTCGGTATCGAGCGATGCGGTCTGAATCCAGCCTGTGGCTTTGGCGCGCGGGTCTTTGGTTTTCAACACAGAGACCAAGGCGAAATCCGCCTCCCTGCGAAGGACTTTGACAAGCGACCCCTCGGGCAATGGCACATCGAACGTGCCTTGTTTGGTGTTCGGGAGCCTGCCTTCAAAATTGCCATACAGGTCGGTCTTATGGTTGATCGCATATTCGATGAAAGTAGGCTCACCCCTGCCAAACAGCTTTTTTCGCCATGCCTTTATCGGGAAGGCAGGACCCGGATCGTACCGGTTCCTCAGGTTCACATCATCGTGCCCGAGAATCTCCTCGATCTTGTATTTCTTCACCAACGCTGCGACGATCTTGAAAGCGACCTCCAACTGAACATCGGTGAACCTTTCCCAAGCGGGGAATCTATTCTTATCCGGTTTGCCATTGGGCTGTAGCGGGATGTACTGCTTCATGTGAACATCGCGCGTGATCTGGCTTTTATCGAACTTGATATTCCTCCGGTACCAGCCCTCCTCATTGCCCACCTTCTTTTTTATCAAGATTCCTGCATTGTCCATCTCGATGCCGATGCTCATGGTGTTGAGGTTTCTTTTCCCCTCCCACCAGCTGAAGCCGCTGTGATGTGCAACCTTGTTGAAGGGCAGAAATTGCACCACGCGGCCGTCGCGCCCGATGAGCAGATGAGTGCAGACGAGAGACGACGGATCCTTGAAATGGTTGATCGAGCTTTCCATGCGCGTACCGGTGGTGAAGTGCATGATGATGTACTTGAGAGTGTACTGGGCCGCTTTGAGCGGATCCACCGGCGGCGTTTCTCCCTTTACAGCCATCAGCGGTTTTTCCTCATAGCCGTTCTTATTCGGTGCGATCTCCTGGAATCGTCTTCCGTCGCGGGTGGCAAGAAAATGATCCCCGCGCACAACCGGGCTGAAGTCCGTATCGACGCGTACGGCGCGCTTCGGCACCCAGCCGGCCAGCCACGCGTTGTTATCCAGCGTGCCGATCACAGAGACGAGATACCAATCATCCCGTTCATTAATGACCGAGACGTGCGTTCCCACCGGAAGCGGTGAATTCGTCAGGTTGATTCCGCTTTTGCCCGGAAAACCAAGGAGACGCGCCGCGCTGGCCATTTCCTGCAAGACCATCGACCGGTCGTTCACACCCAGAAGCAGTTCGCGAAACTGGACGATGGGAAACGTCGGTCCCGGGTGATGCTGGAGCGGCGACAGGACTTCATCGAACGCGACCGCATCGTTGATGTTGTATTTCTTCTTGAGCGCCTTTCCGATCGCGAGAAGCGTATCCAGTTGCGCTTTGGGGTAGAGGGGCCAATCCCCAAAGCGGGAACTGCCCAAGGGAGTGCCAAGAACGAATTCAATCCCGGGATATTTTTCCCTCCACCTGGCTTCGTTTTCCTTCTTTATCAATTCTCCCGGATATTCGAGATAGATCGCAATCGACCGTTTGTTGTATTCCTTGTCTGCATGGTTCGCCCCGGTGTGAAAGGGAATCATCTGGGTGATGTCTTTTCCATTCCTGCCGACAACGATGTGTGCGGAAAAACTGAAATTCTTGTTGATCTTGAGATTGTCTTTGATGGTCTGCACTGCGCCACCGACTGAACCGCTGGGCGGCGCATGGATCACAAGCGTGCGTTTGGCATCCTGGATAGCCGGGGCGACGACATTCGCCCCATCGAATGTGATCTTATAATCCTCCCCCTGATCCTTGACAAGCCGATTGTTCCCATCGATAAACATGATCCATACTCCTTTCCCTCGCCGGGACGCCTGAGCAAACGAACGGAGCCCAAATTGCCCACGAGCAAAACCACTTCGTTTATTTAAACACGGTTAGTTGGTGAAGGTGTCGGGTTTGCGGCAAATGAAGATCTGAAAGAAGCTGTAGGGGCTGATCGACTCGGGGCGGCAAAATTTGAAGAAGATGCCCGGTGTTCGGTTGGGCAATAAAAGCCCCCCCTGATAGGTGTGTTTAAGGATCACAAGATCGCGGCCGAGCAACTTCGTCACATGCGCACGGGAGAACAAAGCCGCCTTCCGTTCCGCGGGGATGAGCAACGAGCCAAGAAAGAGGATCGGGTTCCTATTGTTGGGTTCAGAAACGATCACGTAATTTCGAGAGACGCGTGTCATCTCGCGCACTGCCTGCTCTGGCTGGTCCAGATGATGGAGGAGATTGGAGCCAAAGACCACATCGAAGGAATTATCCGGGTATGGGAGTTGATACACCGAGCAACGTTCTTTTAACGGAGCCGGATTGAATTGAAGTTGATGCGCTGAAACATCCGTCGCGGTCAACTTGCCCCGTTGCAGGAGATGATGGGAAAAGTAACCGTTCCCTGCACCCACCTCCAGGATCGATGGATTCGCGACTGTGATGCTCTTAAAGATCCAATCGATCTTCGGCTTGGCAAACGCAAGGATCATCGGATGGTCGTAACGGCGTTCATCCACCAAATCGTAATACGCGGCTGTTGAAGACTCAACTTTGGTTATTTTCGCCCACAGACGCTGGAACATCTCGCTCCTTCTCAAAGGGTGGGTTGAATTCCACCCATGGCTCATGAACCACGCTTGAAAGATTATACCAACCGCCCTCTTACGCTCATCGCCGCCTCACGAATCTGGTGTTATGATTTTCCGTCAACACGATTATCATTCCCATAACACAAGGAAAGTGAAACTGAGGTTAAGCCGGCAGACCCACATGCTCAACAGCATCCGAAAGACATACAACGATTTCCCCCCTCTTTTCTGGGTCGTGGTTGGAACACTCTTCATCGATTCCATCGGCAGCACATTGTTATTTCCGTTCTTCGCGCTGTATATCACCGAAAAGTTCGGCGTCGGTATGACACAGGCGGGAATCTTCATTGGCATGTCTTCCCTCTTCGGCATCGTCGGAAGCATGATCGGCGGCGCGCTCACCGACCGTTTCGGGCGCAGGAAGTTGATTCTCTTCGGGCTGGTCTTCAGCGCGTTCAGCAGTCTCTCCTTCGGTCTCGCCTCGGAGGTGAACCTGCTCTACCTGCTCGTCATCTTCGTCGGCGTGCTTTCGAGACTCGCGGCTCCCGCCCAGGACGCGATGCTGGCGGATATCCTGCCGGAATCGAAACGTCAGGAGGGATTCGGGATCACGCGGGTCGCCTTCAATTTCGCATGGATCTTCGGCACCGCGCTAGGCGGGCTCATCGCATCGCGATCCTTTTTTGCATTGTTCGTAACCGACGCGGTGTTGAGCACACTTGTGGCGATCATCCTGTACTTCAAGCTTCCCGAAACGCAACCCCGTGATCACAATAACGCGAAGAAAAACGAGTCGCTCTTCACGACGATCACCAATTATCGGATCGTGCTGAAAGATTCCGCATACATCGTGTTTATCCTCGTCGGCATCATCTCGCTGCTGGTGTATCAACAACAATATAGTTCTCTGCCTGTCTATTTACGCGATGTGCATAACATCAGTTCGCAGATCTACGGCGTAATGCTCGCCATCGCCGGGCTCGAGGTGGTCCTGCTGCAGTTTTGGGTCAGCCGCATCATCCGCAACTTTCAGCCGTTCCAAATGATGACGCTTGGCACGCTATTCTTTGTTGCGGGTTTCACCATGATCGGAGTTGTCCAAAGCGCCCCGCTATTTTTGCTAGCCGTGATCATCATCACCGTCGGCGAGATGATCACCTTCCCCACCAACCGCGTCATCGCCTCGAACTTCGCGCCGGAAGATATGCGCGGAAGATATATGGCGATCTTCGATCTCGGCTGGACGTTGCCCGCCACGATCGGTCCTGCGGCGGCGGGATTGATCCTCGATCACTACAATCCGCACTTGCTCTGGTACATCGGTGGATTCATGTGCGCAATCTCCGCGCTGGGCTTCTACGCGCTGCATCTCAGGCTGAGCGCGCAAGCGCGCTTCCGTCCCTCCAAAGGAAAGTGACCGCCTTTGACAGCCTCCGTAGAGACTTTGAGAGACTCTCACGCGTATGATGGGGCAAACTATACCAACGGAGGTCCGCCATGAAAACCATATCCATCTTTCTCGCGCTGGTCAACTCGATTACCGCCGGGATTCTACTTCTCCTCACCCTTTCGAGCCAGGGAGTTCAGCATATACAAATTCTGTGGCTGCTCACAAAAGTTTCCGCCGCGACGGTTGTCATGGTCATCGGCGCGCTCACATGGTTAGGGGGCTCACGCGCCGTGCAAACCGGTCTGTTGCCCATGAGCAATTTGCTCCTCGTGGCTCTCGGTGCGGCGACAACCGTGTGGACGTTCCAACGCGGCATCACAACCGGTGATATGGAATACTACATGATGTGGTTCGGGGTCAGCCTCCTGGTGCAGGGTGTAGCTTCTCTTGCGGGTTTCGCCGCTGAATCGAAAAGCATGATTGCCCCATGAGTTGGTTTGATACAATTCGAGGATGAAAACCAGGGCGCGCCTCTTCACCTTTCTTTTGATTTTCGCGACTGCCTGCGCGCCCAGCAACGGAGGGGGACCCGGGTCTTCCTCCCCTCCGCCTGCGGACTCACCTTCGACCTTTTCCGCCACCCAAACGCTTACACACATTCCGCCGACCTTCACACTGACCTTTACCCCTTTCCCAACAGACACTCCCTCCCCGACGTATACTCCCACACTGACTCCCATTCCCACAGTCGAAAGTTTACGAGCCAGCGTGATCGCGGAAAAATTGAGTTGCCGCTATGGTCCCGGCGCGGAATATCTGTATCTGTTTGCGTTCAATGCAACGACGAACATCAGATTGGTCGGACGAACCGACGCGAACAATTGGGTGTGGGTGGCAAACAAAGACCTCAACAACCGGGACAACAATTGCTGGGTCAATACAAAATTCCTTCGAATCGAAGGCGATCCGAAAGCCCTACCCATTGTATATCCCGGGCTCAAACTTCCGGTCTCGCCGTATTACCCGGGTCCGAGTTGGGCAAGCGCCGAACGTGATGAAACCGGCAAAGTGGTCATCTCATGGGAGCCGGTACCGATCAGCCCCGGTAAATATGAAGATGAGTACATGCATCAATACATCATCGAGGTGTGGAGATGTGAAGCCGGGCAGATCATCTTCGAAACGCTCGGCACGAACTTCCCCTTCATTACTGTTGAAGTGGACGAAGCCGGTTGTGCACTGCCTTCGCACGGACGCGTCTTCGTCCAGGAGAAACACGGCTATGGTGGACCGGTGGACATCCCGTGGCCGAGTCCCTGAAAGAAAGCAAAACCCGCCTCAAGGTCAAATTGAGGCGGGCTCTTGATTCAGCCAGCATCCGTACTAATGATGATGTCCGCCCTCGTGCACATGACCGTGGTCCAATTCTTCCGCGGTGGGTTCGCGCAGGTCAACCACCTTCACATGAAAATGCAACTCGTCCCCTGCCAGCGGATGATTGAAGTTAAGCGTGATCGTATCGCCTTCAACAGTTTCGATACGCGCATACTTTTGATTACCGTCGTTATCGCGCACGTTCAATTCCGTTCCCTCGTCGAGCGGCATGTCCTTGGGGAAGTCTTGGCGCGGCACCTGCATAATTGCCTGATCGTCGATTTCTCCATACCCGTCCGCAGGTTGGACCGTCACATCTTTGCTATCGCCGATCTTCATACCCATCATTTCATTCTCGAGGCCCGGGATGATGTTCCCGTAACCCGCCAGAAATTGCAGCGGACCCTGCTCCTTCGAACTATCCAGCAACTCGCCCTCCACATGCAGGGTGTACTCCATCGAAACCACCACGCCGTGCTCAACGGTATCTTTGCTCATGGGTTGTCCTTTCGGCGCCGCCTTGATTTTAGACCGGGACGCCCGCACATTGTAACAAAAAAATCATTGACACAAACCAAAAAGGGAATAAAATTTATCCACTTGTCTGCCCTAACTTCATAATACAATTAATATCCACCCTGTGCTGAACGTTGACTTGCGTAGGTCAGCGTTTTCAATTATTTATCACAAAGAGGAGAGTGTGTATGAATAAGCCAGTCAGGTTCGTTCTGTCAGCTGTTGCCATTCTAACCCTGATCCTGGGTTCCATGGCAATGACCCCCGCCGCGCGTTCAGAGGCTTCCATCCATCTGAAGAGCGGCGTTTTCGTTGCGTCGCAAAGCGACACTGCCGCGCAGGCAAGCGGCAGATACTTCATCGTGCAATTCAACGGTCCGGTGCAACAGGCATGGAAGGACGCGTTGACAGCCGAGGGCGCGGAAGTGCTCGATTACATCCCGGACTTCGCGTTCAAGGTGCGCATGAACGCGGGTATTGCCCAACGCGTGCGGGGAATGAATTTTGTGAGTGGCGTAATTCCCTTCCGCGCGCAGTTCAAATATGGAGCTGATCTAAAGCGTGACGGCGCGACGAACGTGTACATGGTCCGCATCGAGCGAGGGACAAACTTCGGTGCGGTTCGCGCGTTGATCGCGGCGACGGGGGCGCAAGTGCTTGCCTTTGAGAACGATACGCTGATCGTCTCGGCGAACGGCTCGTTCGTAGACGCGATCGCGGCCGTGGACGATGTTGCCTCCATCAGCAACTTTGCCCTCAAAGAAACCTTCGTCAGCAAACCGGAAGGTCCAGCGAAGAACGATCAAGCCCGCGATATCATCGGCGCGGCAGTCGCCAATTCGCGCGGCTACGATGGTTCGACGCAGATCGCCGCGGTTTCCGATACCGGTCTCGGCGGTGGGACAGCCGCCACCGCGCATACAGACATCCCCTCGAGTCGAATCGTCGCCATCTATAACTGGCCAGGTGCCGCCGGTGGGTGTTTCCAGACCGTTACAAATGACGGCTCGATCGACGTGGATTCCGGTCACGGCACTCATACCGCCGGTTCCGTGTTGAGCGATGGAGGCGTGGGCGGCATCGGTCAGGGCGTTGCGCCAGCCGCACGTTTGGTCTTCCAATCCACCGAGAACTGGGCAACGATCACAAACTTCTGTCAGGCATTCGGCGGCTATCCCGCGAACGGCTATTTCCTTACCGGCATCCCCAGCGATCTGAAGACGATGTACCAACAGGCGTATAACGCCGGTGCGCGCATCCATTCCAACTCGTGGGGCTCAGCCGTGGCTGGCGATTACACGGTTGACAGCGCAAACACCGATTCGTTCGTGTGGACCAACCGCGATATGGTCATCACTTTCTCCGCAGGCAATGAAGGCACCGACGCGAACTCGAACGGCGTAGTCGATAATGATTCCATTGGCTCGCCCGCAACCGCGAAGAACGTGTTGACGATCGGCGCGAGTGAAAACGTGCGTGCGGATAATTGGGCGTGCGACAGCAGCCTAACCTATACCTCCCACGATGCGTATCAGACCGGGCAAACCTGCAACAGCATGGGCGGCAACCAATTGAACTTCCTCGGCACGTGGGGTCAACGCTACGCCGCCGATTTCCCTGCCAACCCGCTGTTCAGCGACGTGACCGCCGGCAACAGCAACCAGATGGCATCGTGGTCGAGCCGCGGTCCTACAGACGATACGCGCATCAAACCGGACGTGGTCGCGCCCGGCACGTGGATTCTCTCCGCGTTCTCCA
>CAZFDL010000081.1:0-11473 GCA_964517905.1 uncultured Anaerolinea sp.
AACGGCTTCGAGGCACCAGAAACAGCCCCCAGCCAGCGTTGCGGTTTGAAGATTGTTGTTCATGATGATTTCTCCTTTTTCTTGGTCTGCTTGATTGACGCAGCGTTAACGCGAAAACTTATTACGAATGAATTACAGCATAACGGGTGGAATTAAGAAAACGCAAAGACCAATCTCTGCTCACGCAGATCGATTCTCTATTTCGAGAAGTTATCGGAGCACAACACGATTGGCAGTTAATTCGATCTTTCCAACGCGGCTTTCGTGCGTGCGGTATCGGGCGCTGCTTGCATGGATTCAAACGACTCCAATGCGCGGGTGAAATGGTGACGCGCGTTAGCGGTATCCTTTTGCGCGGCGGCAACTTCTCCCAACTCAAACAAGGTTCGGCCAATTTGATAACGGGTACCCAATTCCTCAAACAAACCTAACGCTTGGTTTAAGCTCGATTCCGCATCGTTGAATTCACCAGCCAAAAGATGAGCCACACCCTGCGCGCGTTGCGCGATGGCTTGATACAACTTGTGGTCGTAACGCGTGGCGAACTCCTCGGCAAGCGGCGCGTATTTTTGCAACGCGGTTTCATCGCGCTGTTGTGCGGCGGCATCAGCCAGCATGGCATACAGGTCATGTTCTCCGACCCATGCAGCGGTTCGATCCAGCGCGATTTCAAGATATTTATGAACGAGGGCGAACTCGCCCTCCGCCATCAACGGCTGGCAAAGTCAGTAGTAGTTATCCCGCCCGAACCGCTCCTCCGTGCCATCCAGGCCGACCATCAGGACGCGGGCTTCCTCGCGCAGTATTTCCGCCTGTTGCATGTCGCCGCGACGCGCATGGACGCTGGCATTCAACGCAACTTGAAAACAACTTGCCCATACCAGGTTGAAGAATTTTGGGTATTGTTTTTCGAGCGCGCGCCACTTGCCTTCGATTTTCATAACCTCATCCCATTGATCGGACTGGTAGAGGCAGTGTGATTGAACTCGAAGCACGGTGAGTAATTGATCGAGGTCCTGAGTTTGGGAGGCGAGATTTTCCGCTTCAAGCAAATGCGGCATGGCTTTGGCATACTCGCCAACATAAACCAGAACGGCGCCCGCCGCATTGAGAATATTGATGCGTTTGTTCGTGTCGGTAAAACGTGGGTCGCGGCTCAAATCGAGCCGACGCAGTTCGAGATCCACGCGTTCGCGAAATAATCCGCGCGCCCCGTACGCGTTGCTCAAGGCATTCAAGGCATCCGAGATTTCAATGGGAGCGTCCAACTGTTCCGCCATTTCAACCGCGCGACGGGCAAAGCGTTCGGCGGAGTCCCAATCCTGAGGCACGCGATGCAACCAGGCTTCGGTCGAGAGCTCCGTTAGAAACCGGACGGTCTCTGTATGAGGTGGTAGATTCTCGATCAGTTTAAGTCCTGCGACTTTATGTTCCTCCGAAACCGATTCGTAGCGTCGAATATCCTCCCAACGATTTGTGCGCGAGATCGCCCGGATGATCTTACGATGCAGACGGATTTTGATTTCATGCGTTGGATCATCCATTGCATATAATAAGGAGAGGAATTCCTGATACAGGGACAGTGCCTCGACTCCTGCGTGGATGAAACTGAGTATGTCTGCAAGTTGTTCCAGCAGTTCGCGCCGCAGTTCGGGCTGATCTGATTCGACGAACTCGAGCGCGGCACGCAGGTGATGGATCGCCGTATCGTAGGCGTATAACGATTCAGCGCGCCGCGCCGCGCGGCGCGCGTATTCAACCGCTTTCTGGGAATGATCGGCGGCAGAGTAGTGATGCGCCAGACTTTCATAATCAGTGGGGAAAAGTTTCTCGATGGCATCCGCGACGCGTGCGTGTGCCCGTTTTCTTCTGCGGCCGCTGATACTTTCGTACAATGTGGTTGGGATTAGCGCATGGACAAAGGAATAACTTTCTGCACCCTTGCCTTTTACTTCCTCGATCAGTTGAGCGCGCGTGGCAGATTCCAAAGCCTCGATCAACAGGTCTTCATCCTGATGTTCGCTGGAATGGAGCAGGATGTCGAAATCGAATTCCCTGCCGATCACAGCGGCAAGTGTTAATGCCTCCTGTGCCGGTGATGCGAGCCGCCCGATGCGGGTTTGAATTGCCAGCCGCAAACTTTGCGGGATTTCCAACTCGTTCATGCTGGGGCGATGCCAGTGACCATCTGCATAGGTGATTTTGCCCGATTCGATCAGGGCTTTGCAGACCTCTTCGATGAAAAATGGATTGCCCTCCGTCTCACGATAAACGCTATCCAAAAATTCGGGCGTGGTCTCCTCGGCAAACATGGTCGAGAGCAGCTCGTGCGTGCGTTCCCTCGTGAGACGCGTCAATTTGATGCGCGTGGCGATGCGTTCACGGTTCAAATCCAGCAGAACTTCGTTCAAGGCGCGCGCTTCATCGAGTTCCACATCGCGGTAGGTGATGACGATCATCAGGCGCGGGCGCGCCGTTTGGAGTGTGGCGCGACTGCGGCGCGCAAGATGCCGCAGGAGGGATAGCGTTCCGGGGTCAGACCAATGCCCATCGTCGAGGAACAACAACACGGGAGTCCGCAGCGAGAGACGCGCGCAAAGTTCCAGCACGCTGTCATAGATCCGTTCCTGATCGGTTTGTGTATCCACCAGTTGATTCGCAGGAACGTCAGGATACCGCGCGCGTAAGGCTGGCGCGAGGGTGAGAATATCCGCCAGAACGTATTGCGGCAGAGTGTTGGGAAGGGACGGATTTTGTGTGAAGGCCTGCTGGATCATTTGGGCGATGGGCGCATACGGTGCGCCGCCCTCGGCATAACATTCACCGATCAGGACGGTCGCGCCGCTGTTTCTCGACTGTTCGACAAGTTCACGGGTGAAGCGCGTCTTTCCGACCCCAGGCTCGCCGCTGATCAACAGAGCCTGACCTTCGCCTGCGATTGTTTTTTGCCAGCAAAGGTTTGCATCCATCAGTTCACGTTCGCGCCCGATCAATTTACCGCGCACGATACGATCAAGCATGGATGCGGTTGTATCCTCGGCGGAGATGATGGCAGGGATCGAGTTGAGCGGTGCAAAGTCTGCGGGCAAGCCGGACATGATAAGTTGATACAACCGCATCGGGCGCAGTACGTCCTTCAATTGCCATTCGCCCATATCGCGCAGTTCAACGCCATCGGGCAATTCATCATTGACTAGTTCCTGCGTGGCGAGCGAAAGCAGAACCTGACCGCCATGCCCTGCGGACATGATGCGTTGGGCGCGGCTTAATGCAATATAGCCGTGATATTCACCATTCTCTTGCATCTCCGCCCTGCCGGTGTGAATCCCCATCCGCACTTTGATGACGGCATCCTGCCACTTTTCATGATAAACATCGTTTTGTGCTTTGACGGCGGCGCGGAGCGCGTCGCTCGCGGTGTGGAAGGCGGTGCTGAACGAATCGCCTATGACCTGAAAGACATGCCCGTTCTGCGATTCAATGGCGGATTGCAAAATGGCGTGATGCCGCGCCCGCGCGCGTTCCCATGTGTCAGGGTGTTCGCGCGCAAGTTTGGTGCTGGCTTCGATATCGGTGAAGAGGAAAGTGACGGTGCCGGAAGGGACAGTGTTCATTGGGCGGTGTCTTTGGATGCCAATTATAAAGCCGCTAGTCTTTCGCGAACGCGAATCGCGTCTGGCGCGGCGCCGATTCGTTCGAAGTCATTCAGCGCGCCGGTGAAATACTCTCGCGCTTTGTTCTTGTCCTTTTGCGCGGCGGCTACTTCTCCCAACTCAAACAAGGTTTGGCCAATTTGATAGCGGGTACTCAATTCCCCAAACAAGCCTAACGCTTGGTCTAAGCTCGATTCCGCATCGTTGTATTCGCCAGCCAAAAGGTGAGCCACACCCTGCGCGCGTAGCGCGATGGCTCGATATAACTTGTGGTCGTAACGCGAGGCGAACTCCTCCGCGAGAGGCGCGTATTTTCGCAACGCCGCTTCGTTGCGCTGTTGAGCCGCCGCGTCCGCCAACAGGCTGTAGAGGTCATGATCCCCGACAGCCGCCCATCCCTGCGAGGAGCGGGTGAGAGCCGCTTCGCCATGTTCCCGAACGAGGGCGAACTCGCCCTCTGCCATCAACGGCTTGCAAAGTCAAAAGTGCTGGTTGCGCAGCCAGCCTTCCGGCGGACCCGCAATGGCAATCATCATCTCATACGCATCCTCGCGTAAAACATTCGCCCGTTCATGGTCGCCGCGCAAAGTCTTTATGGTGGAGTGGAGCGCGGTGTGGAAACACAGGGTAGGTCCCATCCGCTCGAAAGGATTGTGAGCCTGAATCTCCCGCAGTTTTTCATCCAGAGCAAGCAGTTCGTCCCAACGATCCAACTGGAACAGGCACTGGCTTTGCAGCACCATGGCAGTGACCTGACTAGAAACATCCTGAACCGCAACGCTCAGATTCTCCGCCTCCGCCGCATACAAAAGCGCGGCTTCGTATTCACCAACGGATAATAGCGCCCGTCCGAGCAGGTAGAGAATATCGACGCGCTCTCGATAGCCGCCGAAGCCCGGGCCGCGGCTGAGTTCCAATCGCCGCATGCAAACCTGCACCCGTTCGCGATATAGTCCGCGCGCGCCATAAACGAAGGAAAGCGACTCGAGGGCGAGCGAAAGTTCCACCGGAGCGTCAAGGCGTTCAGCGATCGTCATGGCGGCTTGGGCATAATGTTCCGCCTTGTCCCAATCTGCGGAGGAAGCCATGTACCAGACGTCGCGGGATAACGCGCACAACAAACGGACGGTCTCCGGATGAGGAGCCTGACCCTGAACCAGTGCCCATCCCTCCTCCAGGCTGGATCGAGCGATCGCGGCGAATCGTTGGTGGTCGGCAAAGCGATTCATGAACACCGCCGCCTCGCCGATCTTGCGTTCCAGGCGAACGGCGACCCATCGATCTGCGTTTTCCTGTCCACGCCAAAGTTGCAACGCTTCGAGAAAGATTGGAATGGCTCGCACGCCCTCGTTGATCTTGAAGTGCAGATCAGCCAGATCCTCAAGTAATGCCATGTGGAGATGAACATCTTCACGCGCGTCCAGCATTTCGAGCGCGGTTTCCAGACGCCGAATGGCGGAGCTGTACGCGTACATTTTTTCGGCGCGCATTGCCGATTGACGGGAATAGTCCAACGATTTGGCGTGAATACCTGCCGCGATGAAGTGATATGCCAATGCTTCAACATCATCGGGTTGTTGACGTTCGAGGGCTTCCGCGACGCGAGCGTGCATCCGCTGACGACGAAGACCGCCGATGCTCTCGCGCAGGGCAAAGGGAATCAAGGCGTGGGCAAAGGCGTACGTGAGGTTGTTATCCTGTTCGACCTTTTGAATCAGTTGCGTGCGTTCGGCACGTTCTAATGCAATATACAGTGAGGCATCGTCTAATTCGCCTGCGCTCTTTAGCGTTTCAAAATCAAACTCGCGACCAAGGATCGCGGCAACTCTCAAGGTTTCCTGCACATCCGGCGGTAATTTTTCAACGCGTGAAAGGATTGCGCCGCGCACAGTCTGCGGGAGTTTGATGGATTCCATCTCCGCCCGCCGCCAGTGACCGCCCGCATAGTAAAGATCGCCCGCTTCGATGAGTGCTTTACAGATCTCTTCAACAAAAAATGGATTACCCTCCGTCTCGCCGAAGATTACCTCTGAAAAGTCGGTTGAAATATCGCCCTCCATGCCGAGCATCATCGCCAACATATTGTTTGTATATTCACGGTTGAGGCGTGAGAGTCGGATGTGATCGGCTAGATTTTCGCGGTTGAGGTCAAGTAAAACATCTCTCAAGCCGCGCGCTTCGTCAAGGTCGGATGCTGCGTCGCGGTAGGTGAGGAGCATCAGTAGTTCGAGTTTTTGTATATTGGCTCTGCGTGCAATGTGGCGTAACAAGAACAATGTGCCGGTATCTGCCCAGTGAATGTCTTCGATGAATAGCAACAATGGAGTTTGATTCTTTTGCGCGAGTGAATCCATGAACGATGTCACGCTTTCGAATAGCAGTCGCTGTGCGGACTGGGGATCGAGAGGTTGATTGGATGGGATTCCTGAGTAACGAGAAGATAAGTCGGGGGTGAGGGTTAGGAGATTAGTGAGGGTGGGATTGGAGAATTGGAGAATTTCGCGGTTGGCGAGTGTGTTGCGGATAATCTGAGCAATGGGCGCGTAGGGTGCGCTGTCTTCGGCGTAGCATTGACCGGTTAATATCTCAGCCCCGGAAGATTTTGTGCTTGCGATGATTTCGCGCGCGAGGCGGGATTTGCCAATGCCGGGTTCGCCGCCTATCAGCAGTACACGCGCTTCGCCTGTGTTGACGCGCTTCCAAATTTCTTTTACGCGTTCCAATTCAGGTTCGCGTCCGATTAACTGTCCGCGGATGAGGCGATCAAAGGGTGAGGCGGATTTTTCTGACAGCGCGGAAGGCGGAGGAGAGATAAAGTTTTTCCGATGGGAATCAATTGTCGGTTGAGGATGAGGTAGGGCGTATGTCCATTGAGCGGATGGCAGTTGATCCGCTTTAATTGTTTCGTACAGTTGAGTCGTCTCATCTTGCGGAGTCACACCCAATTCACGTTCCAGCACGCGGACACATTCCGCGTATTGACGAAGCGCGGCGTGACGTTCGCCGGATTGCGCGAGGATGAGCATGAGTTGACGATGCGCCGGCTCGTTGAGCGGATCGAGCGAGAGCCAGCGCCGCGAAGTGTTGACGGCGGAATCGAAATTGCCCTGCGCCGCCTGCAAACGCGCAAGACGTTCCAACGCGCTCGATAGATCGCGGCGCAGATGTTCGGTTTGATCGAATTGCCAATCGTCGAAGTCGGGGGAGTCGCGCAGGGTGAAGCCGGAGAGGAAATCGCCGCGATAGAGGGTTATCGCATCCGTGAGGGGATTGAGACAGGCGGGGCAAACGTCGGTCATGGGATGACCGTGCGTGCCGCAATCCGCAAGCCGCGCGTGGAATTGATTTATATCCAACCAAAACTTTGGATCGTCTTTGTAATTCAAGCCGATGGTTTCGCGGTCGGTGTCCCACCATGAGCCGGGGATGGCTTTGTTGAGGGAGGCGAGGGCGCGGCGCACAGCCGCGCGGGCGCGGGTTTGATCGTACTCGGACCAGAGTAATGTTGCGAGTGTGTCGCGGCGATGCGGTCCCCCGCTCATGGCGAGGTAGGTGAGGAGCGCGAAGGCTTTGTGACGGTCGAGGGTAATTAGTTCACCGTCACGATGAAGTTGAGGGTTTCCGAGCAAGGCGAGGTCTACTTGTGACAACCATCGCTCCAGGGTAGGATGAAAATTATAATAGGTTTTGTCCGAATTGAAGCGCGTTTGTGGGAGCAGACTCTGAACATTCGCAACGATGCTGAGACGGTGATCTCCTACAATGCCTGAGAGTTATAAAGATACAACGGACTTCAACCCAAAATGCGAGGAGAGAATTATGTCAACACTTCCTTCACAGATAACCATCTCAAACACAGAATTGCGCACGCTTAATTCCTCGATCGTCAATCAGGAATTTAGCATCTTCGTCGCCCTGCCAGATACCTATGCCAGCGGCGACAAAACCTACCCGGTCCTTTATATGGTCGACGCGAATGCAGATTTCGGAACCGTGACAGGAACCCTCCGCTCGCTCACCATTCTCAACAACATCCCTGAAGTCGTTATCGTTGGTATTGGCTATCCCGTTGAAAGATTTAAAGACGCGCTGGGCTTTCGAACTCGTGACTTGACACCAACGGAGACGGACTGGTATGAAACCCGCTTGAAATCTTTCATGCCTGATGCCCCAGCAGATGCAGGCTCGGGCGGGGCGGGGAATTTTCTGCGGTTTATTCGGGAAGAATTAATGCCGTTTGTCAATTCTACATATCGAGTGCTACCCGAGGACAACGCCTTCATGGGGTTTTCACTAGGTGGATTATTCGCGCTGTATGTTTTACTCAACCATCCTGACACATTCGCGCGTTACCTTGTGGGCGATCCGTCGCTGTGGTGGGATGACGGGATTCTCTTCAGCCTGGCAAGTGAGTTCGCCTCCCGGAACAGCGATCTATCGGCAAAAGTATTTTTATCGGTTTCTGGGAGTGATGACGAGTATATGATTGCGGACATGTACAAAATGGCAGACGCGTTGCGAAGTAGCAAACACAAGAACCTTGAATTAAAGACCCGCTTCTTTGAGGGTGAAATTCATACGTCGTGCTATCCCGCCTTTGTAAGTTGGGGCTTGCGAGTCGCCTGGGCTTAACGCGTTGTGCCGTCCTAATGCCCGACAAATGGTGTTTTCGCAACGTTTTTGAGACGATTGATTCCTATAATGGCGGCATCCCTGCAAACAGGGAAAGAATCCGAAAACATTTTTACAGGTAAAGGAGTTCACCATGCGTACATTTCGTTTTCTAGTCGTTATGTTGATAAGCCTGACTCTGGTGCTTACTGCATGTGGCGGTCAGCAGGAGAATCATGAAGATATGGCTACTGTCGAAACATCCGAAGTCGTCTACGAGCCGGGGGCATGGATGGACATGACCCTCACCGACGCCCGTACCCAAGCGGAGTTCAAGTTGTCCGATTTCAGCGATAAAGTCATCATTCTCGAAATGATGGATCCGGGCTGTTACATCTGCAAAGATCAATTGAAAGAAGTCAAAGCGGCTCTTGAAATCCTGGGCGATAAAGCGATTGCGGTATCTGTGGATGTCGGCTTCAAAGGCGATGCGGCGGTTGCTAAATGGGCGGACCAAAACGGAGGGACCTGGTTGGTTTCATCCATGACGCGGGTATTCGGGCAAGCCCTGGTTTCAGATTTCGGCTCCCTCATCACTGTGCCAAGCAGTACGCCGGTCGTCATCATTTACCCATCGGGAGAGAAACACGCCACCGAACCCGGCATCAAAACCTCCGCGACCCTTGTGGAACTTGTGAACCAGTGGACTCCCTGACCTTGGCTCACCTCGCCCCAGCCTTTGCCATTGGCTTGCTGGCGACGATCAACCCGTGCGTTCTGCCGCTGTATCCGGGCTTTCTGGCATATCTTGCGAATAATGCCGCGAAGCCCAATAGGGTGGTCAATATCCAATACCTGGGATTCGCGGCATTGGGGGGTGTGATGGCAATGATGCTGGCGCTGGGCGCGCTCATCGCCGGGTTGATCGAAATGCTGGGACGTATCCCCGCCATCATTGCTCCACTGGGCGCGGCGATCACATTACTCATGGGATGTTTACTTCTGCTCGACATCAATCCTTTGAGCCGGTTGCCCGTTCTTTCCACAAGGATAACTGGTTCAACACCCCATGCGGGAGCCTTCCTGTATGGACTGCTATTCGGTCCCATGATCATGCCTTGCGCGGGACCTCTCGTAATCAGTATCTTCAGTCTGTCGTTGGGCGTTGCGGGATTCGTGGAGCAACTTTTGTTCTTCTTCATTTTCGGTTTGGGGTTTGGGTTGCCCCTGCTTGTCTTGGCATTATTACCCAAAACCTTGAATGATATGTTGATCCGTCTGGTCACACGGCGTTCAGCGTTGATCAGACACCTGAGCGGACTGGCGCTGATCGGGTTTGGCATCTGGAATCTCCGGGCAAGCTGGTTATTGTTAAGTCCGTATGCAGGATCGTGAATAGCGCGGAAGAGAGCGGTTGCCATGCCTGTGCATGTTTTGTTTGTGAGTTTTAAGTTCAACATATCGCCCGAAGAGTATGTTCAGGTTATGCGACCCCTGACCGGCGAAATCTTGAACGCGCCCGGCTTGCGTTGGAAGATCTGGCTGATCAACGAGATTGAATGTACCGCCGGCGGAATTTATCTGTTTGACGATGCGGTATCCGTTCAAATGTTTCTGTCCTCGCCTCTCATGGATGGTTTTCAACGTCATCCGGCGTTCACCGACCTGCAGGTAATGCCATTCGGTGTGCTCACCTCGGAGACCGCCGCGACACACGGTCCGCTTGGGGCGGGTGTGCGGGTATGACTGCGTGAGCCGGAGGATTATTTTATGCAACGCAAATTCTTGCTGATATTTTTAATTCATTTGATTGCAGTGTCATGCAGTAACGCGCCCGTTAAGGACGCGCCTACAACCGATGGAGCGATTTCCCTGCCCGCGCCTTATGACGGTACGCTCGAGTTGGTCGCGTCAGACGACCCGGTAACATTCTGCGATAAAGATACATCACCTTTCAACCTGCCATCCGAAGGTGTCATGCAACTCGCATTTCTTCCGAATCGAAAATGTGACGATGTCAATTCTGACCTTGATCTCTTTGAAGTCGGAAATCGTTTATACGTTGCCCAGCGGAACGCGCGCGGTTTCCGTATCGTGGATGTTACCGAGCCAACCCAACCAGAAGAAATCGGCGCCTGGCGGTTTGACAATCGCGCAAGTCAGGAGCATATCACTGCCTTTCGTCAATTCGACCGCCGCTTTCTTGCGATGCCGCTCGAGTCGCCCACGCCGTACGAAAATTTTCCCTGCGGGCTGGCGATCATCGAAGTCACGCAACCTGAGGCGCCGGTATTGTTGGGCCGCCACGATGGCGCAACGCTGAAATCAGATGTAGCTTGGTGCAATGTCCATGCGGCAGAGGTAGACACCGATGCGGATGGGAACGCTACCTTCCTCTTCCTCGCTACTCTCAACACCGCCGACTTGCGCGTTCTCGATATCCGCGATTTGGAAAACATCCGCGAGGTGAACGTGTTTCACCAGCACATCCATCCGCATGGAGAATATGGGTCGTGGGCGCATCGCGCGGCAGTCCTCGGTGACCGGGTCTATATCTCCTATTGGGGAGGCGGTGTGATTGTTGTAGATAAACATGGAGTAGAAGCAGGGCTACCGCCTGAAGAAATCCTGCTTACCCCGCCTGGAAGCATTGACCCCGATGACTATGTCACTCACGATTCACAGCCGACAGCCAATGGAAACTTCCTCTTCGTCAACGACATGGATCGGATATCCGATGGTTTACGTCTTTTTGACATCCGCGATTTGTCTCATCCCCGCGAAATTTGGGCAAGCAACGTTGACGCGGAAACCGATCAACACACCATGCAAATACATGGCAGCCTGCTTTTCGTCCCGTCGTTTCGCGAGGGACTGCGCGTCTTCCGCTTTGACTTGAGCGACCCCGATCATCCTGCCGTTGAACAAATCGCATTTCAATCGGTGCGAAAACCTCCTTACACTAGTTCAGACGGCGGTGTCGGCGCGATCCGAGTCCGCGATTGCGACGTGGAAGGAATCCCCAGAACCTGTATGTATGCTTCGGATGAAGAACAGGGGTTGATCATCCTGGCGTTGCAAAACGAATAAAAAGAGCAGAGATCATGGTCTCTGCTCTCATTTCTCAAGTTCTACGGCTCTTTCTTATTACACAACCGGCTCTTCTTCAACTTCGGGAATGGGCCGGTGTTCGAGAGCGATCTCACCGT
>CAZFDL010000082.1:0-11441 GCA_964517905.1 uncultured Anaerolinea sp.
TTTCCGCAGAAGAGCAAAAACTGTTCGCCCACCTCTCTGTGTTTTCAGGCGGCTTCACAATGCCTGAAGCGGAGGCGGTTTTTGCGCACACCGTGACAGAGAAGTCTGTGACTGAACTCGTTGCACTGCTTCTGGATAAGAGTCTCATACGACGGTCAACTAGTAAATCGAATGAAGATCGTTATCAGATGCTGGTGACCATTCAGGAGTATGCTCTCGATCGTTTAAAACAATCCGGCGCTGAAATTGAAATCCGCAACCGGCAATTGGCTTATTTCAGCGGATTGGCAAGGCAGGCCAGACGTCATCTTAGAGGCTCAGACCAATTAGAGTGGCTGAACCGGTTGGATGCGGAATATGACAACCTCCGTGCCGCGCTGAGTTGGGCGCAGGCAAGTGGCGCCGTTGCCGAAGGTCTCCGTTTATTAACAGATCTGGAAATGTTTTGGATTTGGCGCGTCCACATACAGGAACCATGTCTGGCTCTTGAAAATCTGCTTACCCAACCTTTACCAGCCGATCAGATTGAGGCACTTGCCAGGGGTCACCGCATAGTTGGAGTATTAAAGTGGAATTCAAGTAACAAAATATCAAGTGAGGCTCATTTCAAGGAAAGTCAACGATTGTCCCTGCTTCTAGGTCCGGAAGGCAAGGTGGATCTGGTATGGTCCAGGCATATCTACCATAATTTCAGGCAGAGCGGTATTACGCAAACACCGATTCAGATACGGCAGAGGTATGATGAGTATTTGAAATTGTTACAAGAAGTAGGCGATCCGTGGGAGACGGCGAGTATGCTTTCGGATATGGGTGGCGAATTAGAGCGTAGTGGCGATTTCATGGGCTCACGTCAGGCATTGGAACAGAGCCTGAGACTCTTTCGGGAGTGTGGGGATATGATCAGCGCGTCTAAAACGAACGCCATATTGGCGTATCTTATATTGGAGGACGGTAATTACGCGGACGCCCGCATAGAACTGGAGGAGATCCTAAATTTTCACCGAGAGGCACGCCTTAATTACTTCATGGATATACCCTTATGGCTGTTGGGTGTGATCGCGGTACGCGAAGGGGACTATATCCGCGCCAAAGCGTGGTACACGGAATGTCTGCTTTTCGACCAACAGATTGGTTTACCGAGGCAACTTGCCGAATGTTTTATCGGCTTTGCAGGCATTGCGAGTGCCGAACAGCATTTCGAGCGCGCCGCGCAACTCCTGAGTGTCGGAGAGGCAAACGCAGAAGCAAGGGTGAATCCTTTAGAGACGATTGACCAAATCGAGTTAAAACGCCTCACAGCCATCTTGCGCGAGGAACTTGGGGATGCGGAGTTTGATGCGCTGAGCGCCAGGGGACGCGCCATGACAGTGGAGCAAGCCATCGCGTATGCGTTGAGCGAATAACGAGCAGCCTCGCGGACATAACGTCCGAGAGGCTGCTTTCAAGTTACTCGACCCGCACCCATGGGTTGGCGGTATTGATCGCCTCACATGGAGGACATTCTCCCGATAGATACACAAAGATGAGCTGGTTGCCATCCACACTCCATTCGTAGACCTCCTGATTGGGTGTGCCCTGCGCGATCGTGAAGAGGGTGCCCTCCACCGACCAGACATCCTCGATGTGAGTATTCGCAGGGGTTGGGCAATCTGAGAGAGCAGTCTGGTCAATCGTGAATGTTCCATCGGCATTGAATTTCCAAAGGTAAGTACCTGCGTTATCACACAAATGCTCCTGCGGGAATTCGGGGCGAATCCGCACAAGATCCTCTTTTGTAACCGTCGTAGTCCAACTGCCAACCAGCGCCAGTTTGGGATCGGGCGTGGCTGTTGGGGCAGGTGGGTCGGTGGGCGCTAGTGTTGCTTCGGGAGCAGAGGTGGCGGCAGGCGCGCAGGCGGCGAATAGAAGCGGAAACAGCAATAGTAACGCGACCAGTATTTTGGAAGGCTGAATTGTTTGCATGGCTTCACTCCTCTTTCAGAGTCAGGTGGGAAAGATCATTCAAAACATCAACTGAAAACCCATCCACTGTACTGAAGATTGAGTTGATTTTGGTATCGCTGAACGATACAATTACCGATACAGTATGAAAGTGGATGCGTCCGCAGACCTGACTTTTGGAGGGTGGCTCAAGCGCCATCGTAGATCGCTTGGGCTTACCCAGGAGCAATTAGCACAGCAGTTGCATTGCTCTACGATCATGCTGCGCAAGATCGAAGCGGAGGAGCGCCGTCCCTCGGCGCAATTGATCGAGGGGCTTGCCGCGATCATGAACATCCCCCAGGGTGAATGGGAAAAATTTCAGAACTTTGCTCGCGGCAAGGTTGAATCATTCCTCAAGGAGCCGGATGAGAAATATCCATGGCACACGGAGGCTGGTTTGCCCCGTTCCAATTTGCCCACATCCAACACCTCATTCATCGGTCGTGAACAGGAACTCTCAGCCGTTCGCGAATATGTGTTGGATGCCAGTGTTCGCCTGGTCACACTGATAGGACCGCCGGGGATCGGCAAGACGCGCCTCGGTCTGGAAGTAACGCGTGGATCGCCGTCTGATTTTCGCGACGGTGTTTGTTTCGTCATGCTTGGGTCGTTGGAACGCGCCTCTCAAATTGGACCCGCCATCTTTCAATCGCTTGGCTTCGTGGAATCGAAAAATCAATTCTCGGTGGAACAACTGTTGGAAAGTATTGGGGATAAACAAATCCTGCTCATGCTCGATAACCTTGAACATCTGATCGAGGACTCCGCTTCGCTCGCCTCCCGACTCCTTTCGGCCTGTTCCGGTTTAAAGATCATTGCCACCAGCCGGGAATCGTTACGCATCCCCGGCGAATGGCTGTATCCTGTGCCAATCCTCGGCTTTCCCAAAGGAACAGAACTTGTTGATTTGCGGGATATTTCTAATTTCCCCGCGCTGACCTTGTTTGCCGAGCGCGCCCGCGCGGTCAGCCCGAGTTTTACTTTGACTCCAGAAAACCTGCCCTTAGTTGCCGCGGTCTGCGAGCGATTAGATGGCGTGCCGCTGGCGATTGAATTGATTGCCTCGCGCGTTCGATTTCTATCGCCGCAGAAGTTATTGGCACAAATGGATGAGCAATTCATCCTCTCTGCGGATGGGATGCGCGCCGTCCCCGCCCGGCAGAAGACTTTGCACAATGCAATTCAATGGAGCTACAGCCTGCTTTCAAGAGATGAGCAGGAACTGTTGATGCGCTTGTCCGTTTTTAGCGGCGGCTTTACCACGGACGCCGCGGAGGCGATCGCTGATGACTTCGCAAAGGATAAACCCATCAACGATCTGATTCGTTCATTACTTGATAAGAGTCTCATTCAGCGATTGCCCAGTGAACAGGATGAGCCGCGCTTCAACATGCTGAGGATGATTCGAGATTATGCGTTGGATCAACTTCGCAAAGCAGGTAAAGAATCGGATATCCGGGATAAGCATCTGGCTTATTTTCTCGACCTTGCCGAACATGCAGAGGAAGAGATCCATGGACCGGATCAAATTGCTTGGATGGAACAGATCGAAAAGAATCACAACAACTTTCAAACCATGCTGGATTGGTGCGTGACGAACGGTTACACAGAATCAGCCCTGCGTTTGCTGGGCGCACTGGCATGGACGTGGTGGATTCGATGCCACTACAGCGAGTTGCACAGTTGGTTTGACAAAATACGTTCGATGGAAGGAATTCACGATTATCCTGCCCGCTATGCCAAAATACTGAACCGTGTAGCCGCGCAAAGTTCGGAGGTCAGTGAAAGCCGGGAGGCACGATCCCTGCTGGAAGAAAGCCGAAATATCTGGTCAATGTTGGGAGAGGACGGCGAACCGGGCCTGGCTGAATGTTTGAACTGGCTGGCGTTGGAGGTCAGTTACAGCGAAGGCGCAATGGCTGATGCAAGGTCACTCGCAGAACAAAGTTTGGGGATCCATAGAAAACACAACCATCCTTGGGGATGTGCCCACAGCCTTCTTCAAATCGGTGACGTGGAGAGCCTAATCAATCGCTCCGCGTCCGCGCGCCCATTCTTCGAACAAAGCCTTGACTTGTTCGATCAAGTGCGCGATCGCTGGGGAAAGAGTCAGGTGTATCAATCCCTCGGGCGGATGCATTTGGACCTCGGAGAGTACGATCAAGCCCGGTCCCGTTTTGAAGAAAAGATGAAGTTGGATCAGAGCCTTCAATATATCTCTGGGATGATCGGCGGCTTGCGTGATTTGGGAAGCCTGCACTTTGTTCAGGGGCTGGACGAGCAGGCGCAAAAATACTACGAAGAGATTTTAGCCATGTGTCATCAACATGGTATGAAACCGGATCACTATTCCTTATTTCGCCTGGGGTTGCTTGCGTTACGGCAAAATAATATGTCTGTCGCCGCACGGCGTTTTGTTGAAATGTATAACGCAATCGAGGGCATCGACACGATCAGCGAATCGCGCGATTTATGTTGGGGTTTCGCGGCGGTAGCCAGCGGCACAGATCAGCCTGAACGCGCGGCACGCTTGAGCGGTGCAGGGCAGGCGATCCTGGATAAAACGGGCTTTATGTATCCACCTTTTTTTCGCGGAATACTCGAAAGTCACATTCAAATCGCGCGTCAACAACTGGGTGAAGTTGCCTTTGAAGCTCTACAAACCGAGGGCCGTGTCATGACGATCGAGCAGGCCATCGCGTACGCGCTGGAAGAATAGAGAGGGTAAATTCTTACGGTTTTCTAACTTCGCCCTCCCTTGACCAAAACCTTATTCAGGCATAAAGTTAAGCCCGCTTAACTAAAAAGAAGGCTTAACCATGACCAAATCCACGTTTAACCAAGCCATCCGTTCATGGATGGACGTATTCATGCACCGTTCGATGCGCGGCTGGGGGCAGTTTGCCAAATCCACGGGGCTTTCGATGCCTCAATTCAGTATCCTGATGCAACTGCATCATAAGGGTTCGTGCGGCGTTTCGGAGATCAGTGAACGCTTCGACATCACCAACGCGGCGGCGAGTCAACTTGTGGATAAGCTCGTGCAGGGCGGCTTCGTCAAACGCGACGAAGATCCGAGTGACCGCCGCGCCAAGCTGTTGAATCTCACCGACAAGGGCAGGAAATTAATACAGCAAGGTATCGAGGAGCGCTACCGCTGGGTGGATGAACTCGCCGGGAAATTATCCGCCGAGAGGCGTGCAAAAGTCAGTGAAGCGCTCACTATCATGACGGAAGCTGCGAAAGAACTCGAATCCGAGGCGATTCAGCAAGCGGCTTGATTCCCAAGCGGCTTCATATTCAATTCACACGCTGTTTATAAAATCTCTGGTAACCAATCTTCTCTACTCTCAGGTCTCGATACGCCTCGTTTCTCCGGCAGTTAAACTGCGCGAGAACAGGCTACTCATCACGATTTACTCAAAGGAACTTTATGCAAGCCACTCTCTCCCGCTCTCAACCCCGCGCGCGCCGCGAACGACCCTCCTTCAAGGGAATCGGACGCGCCGTTCGTTATCTCACGCGGTACGGACGCCAAGCCGCGTTGCCGTATGTGTTCCTTATCATTGCCACGCTCGCGCAGCTTGCCGTGCCGCGCATGATCCGCAATGTCATCGATGCCGTAACCAGCGGATACACTGCGAATCAAATTTTGGAAACGCTGGACACGATACCAGAAAACTTCATCGGTGCGGCATTGCCAAAGATCCTGGAAGCTATGGGGAAGGACGCGTCGCTCACGGTGGACCAGCTCACAGTCCAGCTGGAGGCGGATATTTCGTCCGCGCCGCAGATCCTCATCAACGCGTTGATATTTATCGTCATCTTTGCCGCCTTGCGCGGAGTCTTCTCGTTTTTGCAGGCGTACTGGGCAGAAAAAAATTCGCAGGCGGTCGCGTATGACATCCGCAATGAGTTGTATGCGAAAATTCAAATGCTGTCGTTCTCATACCACGATAAAAACCAGACGGGGCAATTGATGGTGCGCGCCACCGACGATGTGGAAAAGGTCCGCCTGTTCATCGGGCAGGGACTCTTGCAACTCGTGGGTGCCATTCTTTTGCTTACCGGAACGGTGGTCATTCTGTTCAGCACCAATGTCACGCTGGCATGGACTTCGATGCCGATCCTGCCGATCGCATTCGGGCTGTTCGTCTTCTTTGGGATCATCAGCCAGCCGTTGTTCGCACAGGTGCAACAGAAACTTTCCGCGCTCAACACGGTCTTGCAGGAAAATCTCGCGGGCGTGAAAGTGATCAAGGCGTTCACGCGCGAGAAGGAACAACAGAAGAAATTCCGCGCGGCTGCAGACGATACGATGTATCAGCAGATCCACGTGGCGCGGCTGTTCACCTTCCTGTTCCCGTTGATCTTCATGGTGGCGAACCTCGGTCAGGCCGCGATCCTGTACGTGGGCGGCGAACAGATCATCACGGGCTTGCTCACGCTCGGCGAATGGCAGGAGTTTTCGCTCTACCTTATCTACCTGTTCTTCCCCATCGCGCAGTTCGGATTCATCATTACCCAACTCGGGCAAGCCTCTGCATCAGCGGAACGCATCTTCGAGATTCTCGACGCGAAGAACGACATCATAGATAAAGCGGATGCAATCACTCTGCCCGATGTGACTGGCACTGTGAAGTTCGAGAACGTCACCTTCCGTTATTTCGGCGGCGGCGACCCCGTATTGAAAAATGTTTCGTTCACGGCCAACCCAGGCGAGACGATCGCCTTGCTCGGCGCGACAGGCTCAGGTAAAACCACCATCATCAATCTACTGCCGCGCTTCTACGACCCGACCGAAGGCAGGATCATCATTGACGATCACGACCTGCGCGATGTAAAACTCGAATCGCTGCGTTCGAAGATCGGGATCGTCCTGCAGGAGACAACGCTCTTCAGCGGAAGCATACGCGACAACATCGCCTTCGGCAAATCCGACGCCTCGCAAGCCGAGATCGAATCCGCCGCGCAAGCCGCGCAGGCGCACGACTTCATCCTGTCCTTCCCCGAGGGCTACAACACACACGTCGGTGAACGCGGCGCCACATTATCGGGCGGACAGAAACAGCGCATCGCCATTGCCCGTGCCTTGCTCCTCAACCCGCGCATTCTCATCCTGGATGACTCTACCTCCAGCGTCGACCTCAACACCGAAGCGCAAATTCAATCCGCGCTCGAGATCCTAATGAAAGGTCGCACGTCGTTCGTCATCGCGCAACGTATCAGCACCGTCGTCAACGCCGACAAGATCATCGTGCTCGATAAAGGCGAGATCGTCGCCGAAGGAAAACACAACGACCTCATGGAAGACAGCGCGATCTACGCGGAAATCTATAACTCGCAGATCCTCGTGCATGCCAAGGAAGGTGCCTCATGATGGGGAATCGTCAGGACCTCTTCAAACAGGAAACCGTCGTCGCGCGCAACGTGCGTGCCACGCTCATGCGCTTGCTTCGTTACTTCGCGCCCTACTGGTACATGGTCGCGCTTTCGCTCGTCGTCATGATCGCCTCCACGTGGATGACCGTCACCACGCCTCAATTGACCGGACAAGCGACCGACTGTTTCATTGTACAAGTGGGAGGCGAAGCCGCCTCTTTCGCGCCTCTGGCTGGTTCGCCCGCGGCGAAATCTGAATCTGCCTGCTGGCTGGGGACGAACGATCCCGCCTCCCTTAGCCTGACGGAGCGCATCATCTACCGCGCCTACACATGGAACGACTATCCCGCGCCGGTGGACGCCTCGACATTGTCCAACGACCAGCGCATCGAAGGCTTGTTCCGCCTGACCATGATCATGGCGGTGCTGTATGTGGCGGGCGCGCTGCTCTTCGGTATGACCTTCCTCTCCATGACGTGGGCGGCGCAGCACGTCATCCGTCAACTGCGCCTGCAGGTGTTCGAGAAATTGCACAGCCTCTCGCTCAGCTACTACTCCGAGCACAGCGCAGGCGACCTGATGAGCCGCATCACCAACGACACATCCGCCCTCGAGCAGGGGACGTCCTTCGCACTGGTGCAGTTCATCAGCGGCGTCATCCAACTGGTATGGATCTCGTATAACATGATCGCGGCGAGCCTGCCGTTCGCCTTGCTCTCGCTTTTGGTCGCGCCGATCATGTTCTTTGCCACCGCCTACTTCTCCGCGCAGGCACGCAAGGCCTTCCGCACCAGCCGCAGGGAGATCGGCAACGTCAACGCGGAGTTACAGGAAAGCATCTCGGCTGTGCGCGAAGTGCAGGCGTTTAACCGCGCAGACGAGAATATCGAGCAGTTCAAAGAGGTAAATGCCGCCAACCGCGACGCGAATGTGCGCGCCGTTTCGTACACGTCCGCGCTTGCGCCTGTGCTGGAAGCCCTGTCCTACGTGGCACTCGCCATCGTCGTGGGCGCGGGCGGGTGGGCGTTGGTGAGCGGCAACACCCTCTTCGGCGCAACCGTGACCTTCGGCCTGGTCGTCACCTTCCTCGCGTATGTCCAGCGCTTCAACCAGCCGATCCAACAGATCGCGGTCTTGTGGACGAACATCCAGAACGGCATCGCGGGCGCGGAACGCATCTTCAACATCCTCGACGAGGAACCGGCTGTGACGGATAAACCGAACGCGATCACCATGCCGCCCATCAAGGGACTCGTTGAGTTCAATAACGCTTCTCACTCCTACGAAGACGGTGTGCCTGTATTGAGAGATGTTTCGTTCAGCGCCCAGCCGGGACAAACGATCGCGATCGTCGGTCCGACCGGTGCAGGCAAGACCACCATCATCAATTTGCTCCCGCGCTTCTACGATGTATCGAGCGGTTCGGTAAAGATCGACGGCATAGACGTCCGTGATGTGACGATGAAAAGCCTGCGCGAACAGATCGGCATCGTACTGCAAGACACCTTCCTGTTCAGCCAGAGCGTGATGGAAAACGTCCGCTTTGGGCGACCCGACGCGACGGATGAAGAAGTGATGGCGGCGATCAAACTCGCCAATGCCGATTCATTCATCGAGCGTTTGCCGGAAAAATACCAGACTGTGTTGGGTGAGCGCGGCTCGGGTCTCTCTCAGGGACAGCGGCAACTGCTGTCCATTGCGCGCGCGGCGCTGTCCGACCCTAAGATCCTCATTTTGGACGAGGCAACCTCAAGCGTGGACACGCGAACCGAGCGTCTCATCCAAAAAGCGTTCGATGAATTGCTGAAGGGCCGCACATCGTTTGTCATCGCGCACCGCTTGTCCACCATCCGAAACGCTGATATGATCCTGGTACTCAAAGACGGTCAGATCATTGAACGCGGAAAACATGATGATTTGCTCGCGCGAGAAGGCTTTTACTACGAGCTGTACATGAGCCAATTCAAAAAACAGGAAGAGTTACAAGCAGAACCAACCGGATGAATACCGACGACCTGCCCATTGCAGGCACCGATCCGTTTGCATCTCCACCGAAACAGAACAGTCCTCGTTCAGGTTCATGCCTGAATTGGGGGCTGATCGCAAGCGGCGCGCTGCTTCTATTGTTTGGCTGCATCATGACCATCGGCGCATTCGCAGTGCAACTTGAAGGTCAGGGCAGCCCAGGCGACTTCTCTGCCTTTCTCGTGGTGTGCCTTGCGCCCATTCTTGTTGCGGGGATCGTACTTTTGATCCTGGGCGCATTGCCTTTCATTCGAAAAAAACAGATTGAAGAATCTCAATCGAATTCATCCCCTCGGTAGAACGAAGAGGGGATGAATGTTTAAATGAGAATTAATCCATCGCCGAAAATTCTGTGGTATATAAACGTGCAGATAGCATCACCTGCCGGGGGATTGAATTGAATGAATCAACCATGACAGATATTTTTTGGCGTCACCTGACCTTGCTTTACGGCGAAGATAATGCCTCTCCGCTGCTGGATCGTGTTCAAGCGCTCCTGGAAGACTATCGCGCCCGCATCACGCCGCGGGACGGCGGACTCAGCCAGCGCGACTCGATCCTCATCACCTACGGCGATCAGGTCCAATCATCTGGTGAAAGACCCTTGCGAACGCTCAAGAGATTTTGTGACGCACAGTTGAACGATATCGTCAGCGGGATTCACATCCTGCCTTTCTACCCGTGGACCTCCGACGACGGTTTCTCCGTTGTGGATTACCGCCAGATTGATCCCGCGCTCGGCGATTGGGACGATATTTCCGCGATGGGAAATTTCCGTCTGATGTTCGATGCCGTGATCAATCACATTTCATCGCAAAGTGGATGGTTCCAGAAATTTCTTCTGGACGATTCTCGTTACCGTGATTATTTCATTACCGTCGAAGGAGAGTCGGATCTATCTCTTGTGGCTCGTCCGCGTGCGCTGCCGCTGCTCACATCGTTCCAAACTCCATCTGGCGAAAAGAAAGTGTGGACGACCTTCAGCGCCGACCAGATCGACCTCAATTTCAAGAATCCCGAAGTCCTGCTCGAAATCCTCGATGTCCTCCTGCTGTACGCCGCGCGCGGCGCGGATTTCATCCGTCTCGATGCGATTGCCTATTTGTGGAAGGAGACCGGCACAACGTGCATTCACCTGCCGCAAACGCACGCCGTGGTCCAATTCCTGCGCGCCGCGTTGAACAAAGCCGCGCCGCACGTGCACCTCATCACCGAAACCAACGTGCCGCACGTGGACAATATCTCCTATTTTGGTGATGGACACAACGAAGCGCAGCTTGTCTACAATTTTGCACTCCCACCACTGACCCTGCACGCCTTCCACACAGGGGATGCGCGGACGCTATCCAATTGGGCAAAAACACTGGTTTTACCTTCCGATAAGACGACCTTCTTCAACTTCCTTGCCTCGCACGATGGCATCGGCTTAAATCCCGCACGCGGTATTTTGGCAGACGCAGAAATCGACCTGCTGGTGACTAAAACCCTCGAACACGGAGGCTTGATCTCGTACAAACACAATGCGGATGGGACGCAAAGTCCCTACGAGATGAACATCAATTATTTCGACGCCTTGTCAAACCCATTTCTGCTCCCATCGCCGTCCTCGGCGGCTGGAGAATATTTTGAAACAATAGATTTGCAGGTGGATCGTTTCATCGCCGCGCAAGCCATCATGTTGTCGCTGGTTGGCGTGCCGGGGATATACTTCCACAGCCTGTTCGGCTCGCGCGGCTGGGTCGAAGGTGTAGAAAAAACGGGTCGCAACCGCACCATCAACCGACAAAAACTTCAGGTCGATGAATTACAGAAGCAACTAACTGATGAAAACTCACTGCGTTATAAAGTATTTACTCGCTTCCGCCAATTGCTGAAAGCCAGGCGCGGCGCTTCGGCATTTCACCCGCATGGACGGCAGGTGATCTTGGATGTCCATCCCTCCGTCTTTGCGATCGAACGATTCTCGCCCGATGAGAAATCCCGGGTTCTGTGTGTACACAATGTACGTGGACGAACAATTTCTTTATCGACAAATCTCGAATCGGCAACTG
>CAZFDL010000083.1:0-11382 GCA_964517905.1 uncultured Anaerolinea sp.
GGATTTAATACAACGGTATTCGCGCTCCAGTAACCTTCCCCGCTTCGTCCGAAAACAGATACAGTATCGCCGCGACGATCTCTTCGGGGGTGGCGCCTGTGCCTTTGTTGTCCACGTCGATGGCGCGGACTTGAATGATGTTTGCTGTAACATTGGATTCTTTGAGTTCGGCGGCAAGAGTCAACACAAGGTTTTCCTGCGCGGCTTTGGCGGCGTTGTAGATTCCGCGCTTGGGCGGGGGATTCGAAACTGTCGAAGGTGAAACCGTGATCACGCGTCCCCATCCGCTTTTTTCGAGCAGCGGCATGAACGATTGGAACAAATGGAACGTCGTCCACACGTGCTGACCGAGCATGGAGGTGAAATCCTCCGCGCTCGATTCGGGGATGGTTTTGCCGCCGGTCCAGCCGCCGACGAGATGAATCAACGCGTGAACTCCGCCGAATTTGGCGGTCACAGCCTCAGCGGCGGAACGAACCGCCTGCGCGTCGCGCAAATCCACGACCGTGGTGAAGAGCCGCTCGCCCGGCAGATTCAGATCACGCGAGAGAGAATCCAATTTAGTCTGATCGAAATCAAGCAACGCCAGCGAATGTCCGCGCGCGGCAAACGCATGTGCCGTTTTATTTCCGAGCGCGCCTGTTGCGCCGGTGATCACAACCGTACTATTCACTATATACATCCACGGGTAATTCGCTCATGCCCTTGATGAATGGCCGGTCGCTTTGTTCGGGCAGGTGTTCCTTGCCGTGGAAGTCGATCAGATGGCCCGACTTGGCGGCTTTTGTTTCGAGATAAAAACGGTTGTACTCGTTCGGCTCCATGATGTGCGGGATGCGGTCCGAAACGTTAATCCCGTAATCGATCAGTTGCTGAATTTTCTTCGGGTTGTTGGTGATCAGGCGCACCGATTCGATCTTGAGCGACATCAACATGTGCGCCGCCACGGCGTAATCGCGTTCATCGTCGCGGAAGCCGAGAGCCTGGTTTGCCTCCACGGTATCCAGTCCTTCATCCTGCAAGCTGTACGCGCGGATCTTGTTGATCAGCCCGATGCCGCGCCCCTCCTGGCGAAGATACAACACCATGCCGCGCTCCATTTGCCCGATCGCGATCAGCGACGCCTCGAGCTGGTCGCGGCAATCGCAACGCAGTGAGCCGAGCGCGTCGCCGGTCAAACATTCGGAATGCAGACGCACCGGCACCTCTTTCGCGCCGATCACGTTGCCCTTGACGATGGCGACATGCTCCTTGCCATCGCGGTTGTTCTCGAATGCGATGATATGAAAATCGCCGAAGCGCGTGGGCAGTTCTGCCAGCGCGACGACGCGCACACACACCTTGTCTTTTCCGAGCCCCTCACATTCATGTTCGCCTTCGGTCTGAATCAACACATCGAATTTTTCATGCAGATCTGTAATCATGTCTACCTCACTACCAGATATTTTAGCAGGACACCACCATCCTCCCATGTCTGCGCGTCCACCAACTTCAACGGGATGGCTTCGCTTCTTTCCAAGCCTGTGCCTGCCGCCAGGGTGGGAGCCGATTCTCCCCCGAAGATCATCGGTGCAACGAACGCATACACCTCGTCGGCCAAACCGAGCCGCAACAATTCGAAATTAAGTGTTGCGCCGCCTTCCACCATCAAACGCTTCACACCGAGTTCAGCGAGCGTTTGCATCATGTCGGCCAAATTCACACGCCCGCCTTCGTGAACGAACACCTCCACGCCGAGCGAACGGAGCAGGCCAAGTTTGTCTTTAGATGTACGATTCGTAGTGAATATTACGACCCTTGCCCCGCCTGCCCGTAAGAAATTTGCATGAGATTCGATGTTCGCTTCCGAAACAACGCCGACTTTCATCGGATTCTCAGACAACCCCCGCACGGCGCGTTCGGCGCGCAAGGCGTCCGACCTCACGGTCAGTTTTGGGTCTTCGGCGAGAAGCGTCCGGCCTCCGACCATCACCGCGTCCGATCCGGCGCGCAATCCGTCCACGCGTTGCTTGTCACGCGGCGATGAGATGGCCGCGCCCCGGCGAGCAACCGTATCGATCTTGCCGTCGGCGGACATCGCGACGTTAATGAAAACGAACGGGCGGTTCATCTTTCAATTGTAATGCGATAATCATGTTAGAATTTGCCGACTTTGGTCATATCGTTCATCCGGAATTAGTTACTGTTCCGGTTTCAATCTTGGATCGCAAAGCACAAGGAGCATCGGATGACCGAAAAGACTGAACGGGTAGTGGTCACCGGGCTGGGCATTGCCAGTCCACTCGGTTGCGACACCAACGAATTTTGGGAAGGTTTGCTGGCGGGCAGGACGGGTGTCGGATCACTGAAGGGCGGAATCTTTTCCGGAATGCAGACGAACATCGGTGCGGTCGTTCAGGGGTTGGAACACATCAACTACTTCGAGGCGAAAGACGCCCGTCGAATGAGTCGTACGTCGCAGCTCGGTCTGGTGGCGGCGGGTCAGGCCATCGAACAGGCGGAACTCAACCGCGGAAATACTCCCCGTGAGGAGGTGGGCATCTTCGTCGGCAGTTCGATCGGCGGGTTCAGCGGCTCGGAACCCTATTTCAGATCGTTTTTCGCAACCGAACGCCTAAGTCCGTTCACGATTCCGATCTCCATGAACGTGGGTCCCGGATCGAACATTTCGATCAAATACGGTTTTCGCGGTCCCCTCATCAATGTGGATGCGGCGTGTTCCTCGGCGGCGCATTCGATCGGTCAGGCGTTCAATATGATCCGAAACGGAGACATTGACGTTGCTGTCACGGGCGCGGCAGATAGTCCATTCTCGCCTGCCGTGGTTGCGGCGTGGGTGGCTTTGCGCGCGGTTTCGTCACGCGATGAAAATCCGGCGGAGGCTTGTCGTCCGTTCTCCGCCGATCGCGATGGGATGGTGCTGGGCGAAGGCGCGGGGATATTGATCCTGGAATCCGAAACCCATGCGTTGAGGCGGGGCGTCCCCATTCTCGCAGAACTTAAAGGCTACGGCGCGAGCGCGGACAGTCATCATCTCACCCAGCCTCATCCGGAGGGACCCGCGCTCGCCATGCGCCGCGCGCTCAAGCACGCGGGCTTGACGATCGAAGATATCGATTACATCAACGCGCACGCCACCGGCACCGAATGGAACGATAAGAACGAGACGAAAGCCATCCGCGACGTGTTTGGCCCCCGCGCCTATGAACTCCCGGTAGTGGGCAACAAAGCCGCTTTCGGTCATTCCATCGCGGGGAGCGGCGCGCTCGAGTTGATCGGTTGCATTCTTTCATTGCGCGATCAGGTCGTACCGCCGACGATCAACTACAAAGTCCCCGACCCGGAATGCGATCTGGATTATGTCACCGAAGGCAAGCGCAGCCTGCCATTGAAAAACATCATGAGCAATTCCTTCGCGTTCGGGGGAAGTAATGCCGTGCTGATCGTGGGCAAATACGAAGACGCGAACTGACGTACCTGCATGCACTACAGGAAATTGACCGCCGCGCTGGTCCTCCTACTGACTACAAGTTTTTATATTTTTACCCTCTCCCCATCGCTGGCATGGGGCGACGGGGTTAAACTGCAGACCGAAGCCATCACCGGTGAATCGTTCGTGCTGGCAGAGATGCCCGCAGAGAAATTTTCACCCGACCCTTACATCTTTTCGAAAGTTGGCGTGGCGGCGTGGGATCATCCGCTCTACATCGTACTGGGCTATGGGTTGGTCAAGACATTTCCGTTCATTAGTTCGTTGTGGCTGGTCAATCTCATCTCCGCAGTGTTCGGCGCCGGGAGCGTCACCCTGGTTTTCATCATCGCCCATCGGCTCACCAGCTCCATGGCGGCTGCGTGCTACGCCGCGTGCGCGCTGGCTGTTTCACACACGTTTTGGTGGCACTCTTCCACCCCAGAGGTATATACCCTCTTCGTCTTTCTTCTTCTCGTCAGTTTTCTTCTATTCGATAAATTTGTGGAAACGAGAAGGATGAACTTCCTGATGGGCAGCGCCTTCTTTCTCGGTCTATCGGCATCCAATCACATCCTCGCTTTTCTGGCACCACCGGCATTTGTGATCTACCTCCTCCTGACCAGACAATTCCCAAGCCTCGGCGCAACGATCTGGAAGAGCTCACTGACCGCGACCGTCGGTTTTCTGGCTGGTTTTTCACTGTACATCATTCAATTCATTCGCGTCTCCGCGAGTTTATCCATCCACGAAACGGTGGGACCCGCGGTCGGCTCGACCTTCCTCAGCCGCCTCGACTTCTTCTCGCCGATCGTTTTGGGCAGCAGCCTGTTAACCTATGCGGCTTTCCTCACGTTTCAGTTCGGTCCCATCGGGATCGTTCTGGGAATCCTGGGCATTCGCAGAGTCTTCGTCAATGCGGAACATTTCCCGCGCAGTGTCTTTGCTTTTTTTTCCGTATTCATGCTCTTCGGGGTCCTGTATCGAGTGACCGACCAATTCGCTTTTTTTCTGACATCGTACGTGTTCTTTACGATGCTGATCGCGATCGGATTGGGTCATCTGCTCGGGTCCCTTCGCGACAAAACCCGTCTCGCGCTGACCTTCCTCCTGTTTCTCACCATTCTAACGACCCCGCCCTTGTACCGACTCGTGCCTCCGCTGGCGCGGCAAAACGGCATCGGCGACTCGCTCCTTGGCATCCCGCAGATCGGGACAGGCGTCCGGGACGGGTTCGCTTATTACATTGACCCATACAAGCGCGGGGATTTCACCGCCCACAACTTCGGGCGCGAAACCACGTCCGGCCTGTCACCCAATGCGGTGGTGATCGCCGAATGGTACACAGACACGGACGAATATTTCATCTTGCGTTACTTCCGCACGGTGGAAAAATTGCGTCCGGATGTTACGATCCTGGGCTGGCCCGACGAAGATCCATTCTCCTTCGATCCTCAACTCGTATTGAGGGCAATCGAAAACTCATTCCCCGAACGACCTGTTTATCTTGCATCGCTGAGCGAAAGATATTATGCCGCCTCGACGCTGATCGAAATGTACTGTGTTGTCCCTGAAGTCAATCTCTATCGGTTGTACAAAAAAGGGGATGCCGCCCTGCCATGCCTGACCTTCGACTCAATTACTGATTAACTCGCCGATCCCAATACCGAATTTCCAAGCCCTCGCCTTCGACCGCCAGCGCGGCGGTGTAATTGGATCCGACTTCGATCGAATGCAGCGACCAACGCGCGGCTTCGCTGGTATCAGGCCGCGTCGCGTGCAGGACGGCTGGTTCGCCAAGCGACACATCGAAACTATCGAGCGGAAGTGACAAGCCCAGTCCCTGCCCTTTGATGTAAGCCTCCTTGCGGGTCCAGCCATGGAAGAAGCCGCGCGTCCGTTGCCCGGGAGGCAGAGCCATTAATTCGGAACCTTCGCGCGGCGAAAAATAACGGGTGGCAAGATTTTCCAGTTCACCTTCTTCACGAGCAAACTCGACGTCAACTCCGACTCTTCGTCCGCGGGCGACGGCGACCAACGCGAAGTCACCGGAGTGGGAAAGGTTGAATTCAATATTATGGTCTGGGAGGAACGGCTTGCCATAGTCATTGGCGGAGAATTTCAAAACGTGAGGTTCACATTGCAGATAATGCGCCAGGATTTCGCGCAGGCTGGCATGGGCAACGATGTAGCGCTGCCGGTCGGTCTCGAAGTGGAAGCGGGAGGCGCGCTGCGATTCGTCCGCTGAAAGTGCGGATTCCATTCGCTGAACCGAATCAGGCTGAACCGTCAGAAAGACGCGCCAGACATCCACTTGCTGGGAGTCCAGCTGAAAATCCACTGGAGCGGTAAGCCATCTGAAACCTGTCATTCCTGTGCCTGCTGTGATTATTTTGAGCTCAATCGCGCCAGGCTTTGATGATGCCGATCCGGTTGATACCGGTGCCGAACCAATGAGGCTGTGGAAACATACCCTTCTCCACGACCACGTGAAAGCCGTGTGCCTCGAGCAAGCGCGCCAGATCGAAGCATTTTCGAGTCTCCCTTTCGTATTCATGATATTCCATCACCACCCGCTGGATCTTCGCCAGTGTCTCAGCCGGACAACTGAACAGAATGTCATATTCCGCGCCTTCCACATCCATTTTCAACAAATCGATCTGTTCGATGTGGTGTGTTGCAATAATATCGGCAATCGTCGTCACGTTCACCGTTTCGGTATGCGTGCTCACTCCCTGCAACAACGAACCCATGATCGCGTTGCCGGAAGGCGTATACAGGGTCATCTGCCCGGTCCTGCCGGACACGGCGCTTTCTTCGATATAAAGATTATTCGCTTTATTTAACAGTCGATTTTCCGTCAGCATGGCGAAGTTTGTACTGGAGGGCTCATAAGAATATACATGACCGCGTTGAGCCAGCCTTGCCGCACGCACTGAAAACGCGCCAATGTGCGCGCCAATATCCACGACGATATCTCCTTCGCCGATGGGAATGCGTTTATCATCGTACGTTTTTGCGCTCCAGACTTCCCAGATCATCAGCCGATCGGGCGTGTTCACCCGCACCCGGAACCGCGCTCCATCCTTCGCGTTCACCACCACAGTCGATTTACCCTGATGCCTTAAATAGAATAAAGAAAAAAATAATTTATTGAACCAGACGAAAAATTGTTCGTTCTTCATGCGCATGGGAAGCTCCGGTGATTCGAATGTACGCAGATCGCAGTCTAGCGCAGGAACTCGGCAGCGATGGACCGCATCATCGCTTCCCTTATATCATGGATGAAGAAATGTCCCCCCGGGAAATAGTGCGATTCAAATCGCGCGGTTGTCTGGTCCGCCCACCCTTCAATGCGCTCGCGGTTGACGCGCGCATCGTGGAGTCCGCCAAAGACAATGATGGGAATATCCAGGGGCGGATCGTTTAAGTCGAAACGATATGTTTCAACGGCTTCGAAGTCCACGCGGAGGATGGGGAGGAAAATTTTCAACGCTTCGGGTTGATTCAAAATTTCAGAGGGGATGCCGTTGAACTTTTTCAGCGCGTCCAAAAAATCATCGTCTGGCAGGGAGTGAATCGGCGGATTGGAATCAGAAAATTGCGGCGCGGCGCAGGCGGAGATAAAAAGCTGGGTGGGGCGAGGCAGACTTGCCCTGAGTTTGATCGAAGGGTCGAAACGTCGTAACGACTGCGCCAGTTCGAACGCGATCAGCCCTCCCATGCTGTGACCGAACAACGCGAAGGGTTTATCGAGCAACGGCTGGATCTCGTGCAAGAGATCCTCAACCAGAACATCCAGCTTCTTGATCGCCGGTTCGTTGAACCTCGATCCCCGCCCCGGGTAGTGGGCTACAAATGTTTCAATGTTTCCCGCTGTCCACTTGCTGAATGCGGCGGGGCTGCCTCCTGCAGAGGGAAAAATGAACAGCCGACTCTCCGCCGAGGGGTTGGGCTGCGGACAAACGAACCACTTCGTTGAAGTCACGATGGTTTTGATTTTTCTTTTTCGAGGAACCCGCGCGGAATGAAATAATTCAAATATGAGGAGAACAGCGCATCATTCACGGGGTGGCAGACGATGCCGCTCCCATTCAGGCGGGTGAGCGTGTTGGTGAGGTCGAACTCCGGCATGAAGACCTGCGCCTCATCCACTTCTTCGAGCAGAGGCAAATACGGCGCCCACTCGTCGGAGGGCATGTGGGGGATCTGGCTGAACAGTTCCTCGCGCCACTGGTCGAACGAGACTGTGCGGGCTTGGAGTCCCTGCGAGGCGAGCCATCCAGCCAGATGTTTGAAATGAAGCGGTTCGGGGTTGTCCAAGTGGAAGATCGTACCGAAGTTTTTCTCATCCTTCGAAAGCTGCACGATCGCCGCGCTGACGAAATCGACCGGCACGATGTTGACCATCACGTCGAGATTCGGCACACTGCCTAGCAGAACACAGGCGCGCGTCATGCTCGAGATGAGGTTCTCGGTATTCCACGCGCCGGTCACGCTGTGACCCGACACGAGACCCGGGCGATAGATCGCGCACGGGATGCCGCGCGCCAGCGCCTGCATGATCAGTTTTTCCGCGACCCATTTGCTTTGGGCATAGCCGCCGAACGGCGCGCCGACCTGATCGAGGTTCGAATCTTCGCGATAGATGCGCCCATCGTTGACGCCGCGCGAATACAAGATCGAAAGCGTGGACACGTGATGCACGGGTTTCAATTTCACACGGCTGGCAAGCCGCAATATTTCCTGCGTGCCGAGCACGTTCGACGCTTTGTGTGCATGATACGGATAGACAAAGTTGACCATCGCGCCGTTGTGAACGATCGTATCCATTTGATTCGCAAGCTCGTTGTATGTTTCTTCGCTCAGCCCAAGCCGCGGCGAGCCCAGATCGCCCAGCACTGGTTTGATTCGATGCGCAAGCGATTCATCCCACAACTGATACGAATCCAGGTTGCGCTTCAAGCGCTTCAATCCCTGCTCGAGGTCGTCGGCGCGCAACAGGCAATAAATTTCCGCCGAGGTCATCGTGAGCAGATCTTTTAACAAGAACGCACCGACGAATCCAGTTGCGCCCGTAAGCAGAATCTTTTTCGGTTCGGCATGTTCATATTTCAAACCGCCCGCTGTGATGTCTGCATCGAGTTTGGCTTCCGCGTTCAACGCCTCCACACTCAACTGACCGCGCTGGATGAAATCGCTGCGCGTACGCGTCATGCGTTCGCCGCGTTTCGCGCGCTCGATGGTCAACGCCAGATTCGCCACTGTTGGATTTTCGAACAACGCGCGCAGCGGCAAGTCGGCGGCTTGCAGGCCAAATTTCTCACGCAGCAAAAACACCAATCGCGTGCCGAGCAGTGAATGCCCGCCGAGGTCGAAGAAATTATCGTTCACGCCCACCTGCTCCACGCTCAAGCCCAACACCTGCGCGCAGACTTCGGCAAGCTGCAACTCCAACGGCGTGCGCGGCGCGACGTACTGCGCGCGCAGATCCACGCGCGATTGCGATGGCGCAGGCAATGCTTTGCGATCCACTTTGCCGTTCGGCGTGAGCGGCAACGACTCAAGATTCACAAACACGGATGGAACCATGTACTCGGGAAGTTTCGTGCGTAAATAATCTCTGAGATGGACGTGCTCCGCTTCACTCTCACCCTTCGACTCGCTCAGGGCGGCGGGTACGGCTGGCACCACGTAAGCGACCAGACTCGCCTCCGACGAACGCTCCTTCCACGCGACGACCACCGCCTGCTTCACGGACGGATGCCCCATCAACGCGACCTCGATCTCGCCGGTCTCGATGCGGTAGCCGCGAACTTTAACCTGCTGGTCGCTGCGACCGAAGAACTCGATATTCCCATCCGCGAGATAGCGCGCCAGGTCGCCGGTTTTGTACAACCGTGTCCCCTCTCCCTTCACCCTCACCCTAGCCCTCTCCCAAAGGGAGAGGGGATGCTGGATAAATCTCTCCTCCGTCAACTCCGGTCGATTCAAATAACCACGGCTGACTCCATCGCCACCGATATACAGATCACCGATCACGCCAACTGGAACAGGTTGAAGACTCGAATCCAAAATGTAAATCTGCGTGTTGGCGATCGGCCTGCCGATCGGAACCGTGTTCGAAATGCCCGCTTGAATCGAATCCACTTTGTAAATCGTCGACCAGATTGTCGTCTCGGTGGGACCGTATACATTCCACACTTGCGCGCCGCGCTGTAGGAGTTTCTCGGCGAGGTCATGGGTCAATGCCTCCCCGCCGCACAGGATCTTCAGATCGGGTTTACCCGTCCAGTCTGCTTCGAGCAACAGACGCCAGCTCGCGGGCGTGGCTTGCATGAAGGTGACGTGCGAATCGGTCAACGTCTGCGCCAACAGCGCACCATCTGCCACGACTTCGGAATTAGCGATCACAACTTTTGCACCGACTGTCAAAGGCAGCAACAATTCGAGCACGGCGATATCGAACGAAAGCGTCGTAACCGCGAGCAGTGAGTCTTGCGCGTTGATTTCCAAGTCCTTTTGCATCGAACAAAGGAAATTCACCACAGCCCGATGATGGATCTGCACACCTTTCGGCTTGCCCGTTGAGCCGGAGGTGTAGATGATGTACGCAAGATCTTCGGCGGAGGCTTTCGATTTTTTGCCGCGCGTTGATTTCACTTTTTCGAGCTGGTCGAGACAAATAACTTGCGCATCGGACCTGGGAATTTCAGGCAACAAAGCAGAGAGCGTGAGGACGATTGATGCCTTTGAATCTTCGAGCATGAATGCAAGTCGCTCCGCCGGGAAAGAGGGGTCAAGCGGCAGATACGCGCCGCCCGCCTTCAGCACGCCAAGCAAACCGACGAGCATCTCCACCGAACGGCTCACGAAAAAGCCAATGAGTGTCCCCGGCCCGACGCCTTGTGCGGTTAACATTTTGGCGACCTCGTCGGCGCGTTTGTTCAACTCTTTGTACGACAGGCTCTCTGTTCCAAATTGCACGGAGACAGCATCCGGCGTACGTTTGACCTGTGCTTCGAACAAATCGTGAATACAAGCCTCGTGCGGGTATTCGGCTTCAGATTGATTCCACTCGACGAGAATTTTTTGAGATTCCGATTCGTCCAAAAGCGCGTACCGTGAAACAGGCTTCGCCGGATCGACGGCAATTTCATGCAACAGCAAATCGAAATGCTTCAACATGCGCTGAATGGTCGCCGTGTCGAACAAGTCCACGTTATATTGAAGCGCGGCGGCAAGTCCGTCTTCCATTTCAGACATCATCATGGTCATGTCGAACTGGGCGGGTTCGCCGCCGAGCGCGATGGATTCGAGGACCAGCCCACCCGCTTCCATGCGCGCGCCGTCCAACCCCAGCGCGAACGGGCTGAGCCTCTGCACGTCCGCTTCGTGCGCCTTTTGCAGAATGAACATGGTCTCGAATAAAGGCGGGCGGGATGCATCGCGTTGGATGCCGAGTCGCTTTGCCAGTAACGCGGGCGGATAATCCTGGTGCTCGAACGCGCCGAGCGCTGTTTGCTTCACCCGCTGGAGGACTTCGTTGAACGAAGGATCACCCGAAAAATCCGCCTTGAGCGCAATTGGGTTGATGAAATAACCGACAAGATTCGACAACCCGGTATGGCTTCGACCGGCAGTCACTGAGCCGACCAAAAATTCGTTTTGATTTGAGTAGCGATGCAAGAGCGTCTGGAACGCGGCGAGCAGGGTCATGAACATCGTCGCGCCGTGTTCCTGCGCGAGGGCCTTCAATTTTTCATACAACCCGACATCCATAAAGAGATGTTCCGAGTCACCGTGATAGGTCTGCATCGGCGTACGCGGACGGTCGGTGGGCAGGTTCAATGCGGGGAGCTGCCCGCCAAGCTGCGTTTGCCAGTAGGTCGATAACTTTTCACCGCGTTCGC
>CAZFDL010000084.1:0-4051 GCA_964517905.1 uncultured Anaerolinea sp.
CTCACCCTACTCGGCTGGACGCTGACACCGGTCGGCACAGCGGACGCGGGCAAGCCATCCTTCACCAAACGGGCGAGGTGCTTCACCATCACCGCCTGACGTTGCCCCGCCTGAGCGCCCAAGTCTGCGAGCACCGGTTCGAGCCATACCTGATACGAACGGACACATACATATACGGGGCGGTTTCGTCGATCGGGCAAGTGACTGATCAACGCAGCAAGTTTCGAACTCACATCCATCGCTTCGGGATGAATCAACGGCGTCAGCACAATTCCCTGCGCACCGTGTGCAACACTGATGTAGCCTCTCGGCCCATCGTTGCTCATCCAACCAAGCGGAATCTTCGGCTGGGGTTCTACAGGATGCAACAATGGAGGGATGATCTGATGATAGAGACTCTGCACCGAGGGAAGATTCACCGACCTCACACGCGTCCACTCGGACCCTGAGCCTGCTTCGACAATTCCTGAAACATCCCACATCCTCTGCCACGCATAGACGGAGAATCCCGACTTTCGCAACGGCACGAAGGCGTCGCTGAGTTCATCTACCTCCGCAAGAACATGGAACGCGCCCCACGCGCCTGCCTGCGCGGATAAATTTTCGATCAGCGCAGGCAATTCTGGATGACCTAAATTCGATAACGGGGCAAGGTAAAGCAGCTTGGCAAAGGTATCGTCCTGCGAATGGATGATACCTCCCAGCACCGAGTCGCGCTCTCCGTTGGCGATGGCGGCGTATACATGCCGTGCGGGATTCATATAAGCAAGCAACCTTGCCGCGCCGAGCGGATTGCCTCGCGTCAATGTGCGCGCTGTATCCAGTCCGATCGCTTCATCGCGGAAGCGATAGATGTAAGGTAAATCCAGCAGTGCAAGTGGGCGAATCGGCATGATAAGTTACAAGTTGCAGGTTAGAGGCTTTACAGGTTTAACTTGCAACCTGCAAACCTGCCAACCTTCAAACGATTAATCAACCAGCGTCAAAAAATATTCATGGAAGCGCGTATCGTTCGTCAATTCAGGGTGAAACGATGTGGCGAGGAGATGTCCCTGCTGCGCAGCGACAATCCTCCCGTCGGGAATCGAAGCGAGAATCTTTGCGTCTCCGCTCACTGATTCGATGATCGGCGCACGGATGAAGACCGCGTGATAATCTTCCTCTGTCCCTGTGGCTTGTTTAAGTTCGGGAATATCGAGATCCGTTTCGAACGAATCGATCTGACGACCGAATGCATTGCGCTGAACCTTGATATCCATAAGACCGAGTAGAGGCTGGTCGCGCCCAATATCTTTCGATAAAAATATCGCGCCCGCACACGTTCCCCAGATCGCGCGGCGTTGCCCGAACGTCTTCAAGGCATCCATCAAATTAAATGCGACCGCAAGTTTGCCAATCGTCGTAGATTCACCGCCGGGGATGATGAGGCCGTCCAGCCGATTGAGATGTTCGGGCAAACGCACCTCGGATGTTTCAACGTTCAGCCGCTTGAGCATGGCGACGTGTTCGGAGAAGTCGCCTTGAAGAGCGAGAACACCGATTTTCATAGGTGGACCATTGACAATGGACGATTGACCATAAACCAACACCTGGTCTATGGTCATCTGTCTACGGTCGTTTTACCAACCCCGTCCCGCGATCTTCTCCGCTTCAGGCATCTGCGACACATTCCGTCCGACCATCGGCTCACCAAGATTCTTGCTCACCTCTGCGAGGATGGTCGCATCTTGATAATGGGTCACTGCTTTGACGATTGCCTGAGCGCGTCGCGCTGGGTCACCGCTTTTGAAAATACCGGAGCCGACGAATACGCCATCCACACCCAGCTGCATCATCAACGCGGCATCGGCGGGAGTCGCAACTCCGCCTGCGGCAAAATTGACCACAGGCATGCGACCAACTTCCTTTGTCTCCTTCACCAATTCATAAGGCGCGCCAATTTCTTTTGCGTAGCGCATCAATTCCTCATCCGCCATTGTTGTTAATTTGCGGATATCGCCGAGCACTGTCCGTGCGTGACGGACCGCTTCCACAACGTCACCTGTTCCGGCTTCACCTTTCGTGCGGATCATCGCCGCACCTTCGCCCACGCGACGCAACGCTTCGCCGAGATTGCGGCACCCGCACACGAACGGCACCTTGAAGTTGTGTTTCAAGATGTGGTTCGATTCATCGGCGGGGGTCAACACTTCCGACTCATCAACGTAATCCACGCCGAGCGCTTCGAGGATCTGGGCTTCAACAAAATGCCCGATGCGGCACTTCGCCATAACGGGGATGGATACTGAATCCATGATCTTCAAGATCAACTCGGGGTCGCTCATGCGCGCTACGCCGCCTTGTGCGCGAATGTCCGCCGGCACACGTTCGAGCGCCATCACCGCGCACGCGCCCGCATCCTCCGCGATCTTGGCGTGTTCGGGCGTCACCACATCCATGATCACGCCACCTTTGAGCATTTGCGCCAGACCTTTTTTCTCAGTCCATGTACCAGTCTTCACTTCCATTTTTACTCCTTGAATTTCCTGCGCATGGTTTTATACCCACGCGATGACTTAATCGTTACGTTTGAGATTCTACCACGCAGGACAAAACGCCTCACGCGCAGGGGATGATTGATTCTGCTTCGACAAATTCCATCCATCCTGAACGCGATTCTGCCCCTTGACAAAATCCGCCGTCTGCATACAATTATGACAATGATACAATTAGTACAATCATGGCAAACAAAAAACTCACCCTCCAAATAGACTTCCGCTCTGGTTTGCCGATCTACACCCAGATCGTCAATCAAGTGCAGGCGCAAGTGGCAACCGGAATACTCAAACCAGACGATCAACTCCCAACGGTGCGGGCGCTGGCAGAAGAGCTGCGCGTAAACTTCAATACGGTGGCTCGAGCCTATCGTATTTTGGATGAGGCTCGCATCATTTCTACGCAACAGGGACGCGGCACCTACATCACCGAGATCCCGCCGCCGAAGGTGACCGATCGTCTGCGTAGAGAATCACTCGAAGCGTTGACACAACGATACATTGGTGAAGCGTTGAGACTGGAATTTTCAAAGAGTGAGATCAAGCAGATGGTCAGCGACCAGCTCAAAGCGTGGAAAGAAGCGAATGAGTCTGAAGAATAAAAGGAGAATGTCATGGACACAAAATTTATGAAATCGTCGGTCGAAAAGAAAAAGTCACAAAAGAGCGATCCGCACATCCCGCCGATTGCAGGCACGTTGTTTGGCGTCTTCTTGCTGGTTGCAACAGTAGGCGCGATTTTCGGTGATGGAAAATTCGGCGATGCTGTGTTGGGAACATGGGTGCTCGTCTGGACGTTGATCGGCACGTATATCCTGTTCGCGCTAAAAGTGGCATCGCAATGGGAAAAAGCCATTGTGCTGCGACTCGGAAAATTTGAAAAACTTGCAGGACCTGGCGCCTTTTGGATCATCCCGATCATAGACTCGATCCCAACCTGGATCGATCACCGCGTGATGGTCACGCCGTTCGCCGCACAGAAAACGCTGACGAAAGACACTGTGCCGGTAGATGTTGATGCCGTGCTGTTCTGGGTTGTGTGGGATGCCGAGAAAGCCGCGCTGGAAGTGGAAAACTATCGCGCCGCTGTGGATTGGGCGGCACAGACAGCGCTACGCGACATCATTGGTCGCAAGATGCTAGCTGACATCCTCGTGGGTCGAAGTTCATTGGATAAAGAGTTACAACAGATCATTGATGAGCGCACTACGCCCTGGGGCGTAACCGTACAATCTGTTGAGATCCGCGATATTGTCATTCCGCCGGATCTGGAAGATGCCATGTCGCGCCAGGCGCAGGCGGAGCGTGAACGACAGGCACGCGTCATACTCGGCGAATCGGAGAAACAGATCGCAGACTCGTTTGCCGAAGCATCCAAGGCGTATATTAACAATCCAACGGCGTTACACCTCCGTGCGATGAACATGCTCTTTGAAGGCTTGAAGGAGAAAGGCGCGCTGGTAATCGTTCCCTCGTCGGCTGTAGACACTATGAATCTTGGTGGTTTGAGCGGCATG
>CAZFDL010000084.1:4151-11319 GCA_964517905.1 uncultured Anaerolinea sp.
TGGAACCAACTGCCCGACCAGATGGCGTCGCACTGGAATATCAACGATGAAGTGGACGGCTACATGCCCAAGTTCTGGGGAGTCTTCTTGATGCCGCTCGTCACCCTGGGATTGTTCGGGCTGTTTCTGGTCATTCCAAACATCGACCCAAACAAGGCGAACATTGCCGAGTTTCGAGAGTCGTTCAACCTGTTCATCCTGCTGTTCGTCGTATTCATGCTCTACGTCCACGCGCTGACGTTGGCATGGGGTCTTGGGTACACCGGATTCAGGCTCAGCACCATGCTGTTGCCCGCCATGGGCTTGCTCTTCATCTTCATCGGCTTCATGCTGCGCAGGGCAAAACGCAACTTCTTCATCGGCATCCGCACCCCGTGGACTCTTTCCAGCGATACCGTCTGGGACAAGACACACAAACTCGGCGCAATTCTGTTCATGGCTTCGGGTGTGCTCGCCTTCATCGGCGGCCTGTTCGGTGGCATGACCGCCTTCTGGATGTTGTTTGTCCCACTGATCGGGTCCACTCTCTTCCTGGTGGTCTATTCCTACGTTCTCTATCGCAACGAGACCCGGGCATAATAGAACAGAGGAGGCCTCCCCTGCTCCGTTTCACGTGAAACAGGTAACCATGAAAACGCTCATCAATTGGAAAGTCTTCCTCAGCCTCTGGCTAGCGGCAATTCTTGCCACTCTCGCCGTGATCCCATACGCGCTTGATTTGCAATCAGGCCTCCTCGCCGAAGTGGAATTGCCCATCCCGCTCCCCGCCTTGATCGCGCTCCAGATCGTTCAAAGCGGATTGCTCTTCGGCTTCCTGATCTTCATCGGGCTGATCCTCATGAAGCGCATCGGTCTTACCGCCGGGATCCTTGAATCGTTCACCCGCGGCGAATCGGCGTCCGACAAGATTCGTGCGATCCTGCCGACCAGCATCATGCTAGGAGTGATCGCTTCGCTGCTGATCATTGGGCTCGACCTGTATGTGTTTCAACCCGCATTGCTCCGTGAACTCGGTAATGCAGCGAATAACTTGAATCTGCAAACCTCACAACCCGCCGCGTGGAAAGGCTTCCTGGCTTCGTTTTACGGCGGCATTGCGGAGGAAATTCAGTTGCGCTTGTTCGTGATGTCATTGCTGGCATGGCTTGGATCCTTCATCAGTAAGACATCCGAGGGCAAGCCGACCAGCGCCGTATTTTGGATCGCAAACATCCTCGCCGCGATTCTTTTCGGCCTGGGGCATTTACCGGCCACAGCATCCTTGATCCCGCTTACGCCATTGGTCATCCTACGCGCCATTGTGCTCAATGGAATAGGCGGCATCGCCTTTGGTTATCTCTATTGGAAGCGGGGCCTCGAATCCGCCATGATCGCTCACTTCTCAGCAGATATCGTATTGCACGTACTTTTAGCATTGTAGGAGATCCAACATGACCGAAGAAATCAAACATTGGGAATACCGAGTACAAACGATCGGAAGCATGTTTGGCACAAAAGATGAGAACATTCAAGAAACGCTTGATGAATGGGGATTGGAAGGATGGGAAGCCATCAATGTGTTCACACCGGAGAACAGCGGAAAGATCACCATCGTAGCCAAACGTCCGTTGACTGAACGTACGCGTCGCTTGAGGTCCATGCCGCAGATGGGCTAAACGCATGGAAATAGTACTAGATGCAGATGGGGGAAAGATGCCAATAATACACCAGCTCCAACATGGTTAATTATTTGTCTATACAAATAATTAACCATGTTGTTTTTCATCAAGAGTAAAATCAACACATGAAAAAAGTCTGGCACCCGCTTGTAGTAATCGTTTTGATCTCACTCGTCCTCGGCGCAGGGATGTTAAGACGGGGGCATGAATGGGGTGATGATTGGGCATGGTATGTTCTGCAAGCGAAAAGTATTGCAGAAGGTTCGCTGGATGAGTTCATCGAGATCAGTGATTTCACGAATTACCGATCCACATCGCATCTCGGACCACTCGCCTACCCGTGGGGCTATCCATTGATCCTGGTTCCCTTTTACGCATGGAATGGACTCAGCCCCTTGACCTTGAAAATTCCCGGATTGATATTCTATGCAGGCTTCTTGATCTGCCTGTATCTCTTCGCAAGACCGCGCCTAGCAAACGTGGATAGCCTGCTTCTCGTTTCTTTGTTCGCGTTCAACCCCCTGTTATTAGCGTTTCTCGATCACATTCTTTCCGACATCCCCTTCCTTTTCTTTTCGACGTTAACTCTTTTCCTTGTGACCCAACAAAGCGATTCGCGGACGCGTTACGCACTCATCGGCGCATCCATTTTCTGTACGACGTTCCTGCGCGCTACCGGGCTTCTCTTGCTGGGCTGTTTCTTAATCATCGAATTTTTCAAACTTGTCTCTCACCGAACAGACCGTGAATTAATCAAACGCATCATTCTCAATTCATTTGTTGTTTGTGCGGTGTTTGCCGCGTTGTGGATCGTTAATATCCTTCTCTTCCCCGGCGGAGGCGAATCGTATCTTTCACAATACGCAAACTTGACAGTGGATCTGGTAATCGGTTATGTCGGCGCATACTTCAAAGTATTCGGTTGGTTTTTTGGTGACACACCTTTATGGCATGTTGTGTATTATGTCGTCCTTGCCTTTGCCCTGCTCGGCGCATGGATTCGCCGCAGGGACGAGTTGTATTTCATCCTCTTCTTCACCGTTTGGATGCTCGTCCACATCACCTATCCTTATTGGCAGGGACCGCGCTATATCTTTCCGCTGTTACCTATCTTCATTTATTTTGCTTTTCAGGGGATGAAGTTCGCCGTCGGAAAACTTTCTGAAAAATACCAGTTGACGGGTCAACGTGTTTTCTATGCTTTCTGGCTCGCCATGGTTGGTTATTTTCTATTTACAACGGGCATATCGGCTTATAACAACGTACGAAATGGACGTCAGATCAACGGCCCGTTCGATCCTGTCAGCATGGAAGTGTACGACTGGGTCGAAAGAAAGACCCCGCCCGACAGTGTGCTGATCTTCTATAAAGCCCGCGCGATGCGATTGATGACAAATCATCCGACCATCATGATCTACGAATGTGACGGAATTACCAAAGGCGATTACCTAATCCTCAGCAAAAAGGTCGGCGAGAATAACCAGATTCCCCCGGAGGACATCGACGCATGCTACCTGCCTCTCGATAAGGTTTTTGAGAATCGCAGGTTTATCATTTATCATATTTTGAAATAGAGCAGCAACAAAAAAAACGCCGAGACATTGTCTCGGCGTTCAACTTTCCAACCTTTAAACTCTTCATCCCAAGTGCATCGGCATGATCACATGCAGGAACTGGTCATCGCCCACGGGTTTCACCACCCCCGGCGCGTTCGGCGCGGACGTCTCCAACGCGACGTTCGGGGTGCGAATCACTTCAAGAGCTTCACGTAAAAATTTCACATTGAAAGCGATGAGCAATCCGCCGCCATCCACCGTCGCCTCGACGATGGTCTCATTCTTACCGGTCTCTTCGGATGTCGCGCTTATTTCCACTTCACTGGGCTGCATCTCGCCTTGCGCGCTTTTGATATTGAAGCGCGCCACGTTCGAGCCTTCGCGCGCAAAGATCTCCGCCTGCTTGCAAGCCTTCAACAACGACGAGGTTGAAACCAGAGTGCGCGATTTGTACGAACGCGGGATGATCTGTTGATAATCGGGGAATGTGCCATCGATCAATTGCGAGACCACTTCCACATCTTTCACGCGAAATACGACTTGTCCGCGTCCTTTGGGTAATACCATGTAGATCGGCTCTTCGCCATCGGAGGCAACACGCGCGAGCTCCTTCAATGCCTGGGCAGGGACGATCGCCGAAACCGGAGCAGGTGAAGGCGTGGAAAGAACCGCTTTGCGGACGGAGAGTCTGAATCCATCCGCCGCCGCCATCGTCAATTTATCTTTATCAACTTGCATCAGTACGCCCATCAAAACAGGACGCGCCTCGTCGGAGGACGCCGCAAAAACCACCTGATGGATCATCTCGCGGAAGTCGCCGCTATTGATCTGCACCGCGCCATCGAGATCGGGCACGGGCAGGGGCGGGAACTCCTGCGCGTCGATACACTTGATATCGTTGGTAGATGTACCTCCGCGCACGTTGAGGGTCTGTGTTTGTGTATCGAGTTTCAACATCACCTGATCGCCTGGCAGTGTGGTGACGAGATCAGAGAACGTGCGGGAAGGAACGGTTGTTGACCCCTCTTCTTCGATACGCGCGGGAATCCAGCATGTGATACCCATTTCCAAATTCGTGGCGGAGAGTCGCAAACGCCCTTCATCCGACGCGATCAATATATTCGCGAGCACGGGCAACGTACTGCGGGGCGAAACCGCTTTTGAAACAATGCCCAACCCGCGGGCTAAATTCTCTTGAAGGACAGTCACTTTCATGGCGCGTCTCCTCGATAAGACAGATGATTGCGTCTTATTTTACATCAGAAACCAGCAACCAGCGATATACCGATGGCCAGCAGGATAAACAGAAATTGCATTGCGAAAAGCCCTGCAGCGATGTAGACCGCGATCATCCACGCAGAACGCATCGAGTTTTGTTTACGGATTTCCTCCCCTTCCGCCAACCGCCTGACGAACTGACCCGCCTGCACAACATCCTCTGCCCACGCGAGATTCTGCGCTTCATGCTGGACGATGATTCTGCTCCCTGCAAACGAGCCGATCCACGCTGGCGCGTTCACCGCCACATCCCCTCGGACAATGATCGCACTGAATTCGCCTTGCGGTTTTTTGGTTGGTGTCGTGACCGTGATTTGCATCGGCGAACCAAGTTTGCCCAACGCGCCTTTGATCGAATCCGCAAACCCATCACCTGAGTCAACGATCAGTACAGAGTATCTGCTTTGCTTTTCAGCGAGCGCGTCCTTCGCAGATTCACCATCCCGCCGCAAAACAGACAAATGATAGACCAGCACCACAGCAAACAGGAACAGCAGTTGCGTGAGGTTCAACAAATTGTTCGTGAAGTCACTGCCTGTAAAGCCACCCAGTGCGGCGACGATCAATCGATAGACCAAACCCACTGCGGTTGCCATGCCGCCGATAACCGAAGCGAACAATGCGAGATACAAATAAAACTTGCGCAGCGCTGACCGGCGTGCGTGGTCGCCTAGTTCGCCTTGCGCCAACGCTTCGGCTTGCATAGGTCGCCAATTCAGCAACCAGAGAGGCAAACCAACGATCAGCGAGGAAACGGAGGAAGAGAGTTGATTTCGATAGGTTTCACTGAGCAGAATGCCGAAGCCTGTCACGACGTCAATCGTGAATGAGATCAAGGTGGCGACACCGATGAAGGTGACAATCAGCCCAATGAAGGATAGGATGTAATGGTAGAGTCGCTTCATCCCGGCTTGCTTCACCGCATTTCCCGCGCCTTCGATGTGACGGTTGAGCCAAAAACCGTAATAAGCCCAAACGATACCAAGAGGGATGCCGATCGAAAGCGGTCCGCTCACTTCGCGTGCAAAACCGTTCAAGGTCGTTCCTGAACCAAGCAGGCCTGCCAGAACAGTATTCGTCACGGTCCACGATGCGGTGAGAACAGTGACGACTCCGCCCAAAGCGAGGAGATACAAAATTCCGAGGCGGAGGTTCGAGCCGCTTTCAGCGGGATCAACCAACGAGTCCTGAATGACGCGCCAAGAAAGCGCCCACACGGGAGTCCCAATGAGGAGCAATGCTGTTCCGTTGACGACAATTTCGCGACCAAGTTCTCCCAAAATAGTGCCCGGGATGTAAAAGAGAAACCGTATAACCTGTTGCGCGCCGAAGACGGTCATGAGCAAACCGTACAGCATCCAAATGTAACGATACAAACGACGAACGTCTGTATAGTTTTGTTTATCAGCCAATGTTGCCCATTCACCGCGCAGGCTGTTCCAAAAATAAGCGGCGACGATCCCGTTCATGAGGATCGCAATGACGTTATCGGCGAGAGTCTGTTGGCTGAAGGCGCGTTCGGGTTGCAATCCTGTCGTTTGGATCAGTGCGCGGTCCATGAATGAAAGCGTGTTCTGCACAACAGGGATGAGCGTGGCAAGCAAGATCCCATAAAGGAAAACCGCGCGCAGGCTGGCAGTTTTTTCCTCCTCATCACGTGCAGAGGCGCGCTGAGCCCACAGCCAGTGGACGAGAAAGATCGGCACGCCGACAAGAATCAATGCCAGGGCGCGCGCCAGCGTTTCTGCGCCGCCTCCCGCGGAGACGGTTTGATTCGCGGTCGAGCGGAGCAAGCCGATCAATCCCCACAGCACCACTTCTATGCTGATGAAAGCCACGAGATAAAAGTAAAGACGACGGATGGATTTCATGTTAGCTCCCATTTCATGTCACTCTGAGGGAGTGGCGCGAGGCGCCACGATCGAAGAATCTCTGTCACGTGAGAGGAGAGACTCTTCGCCGCTCCGCGGCTCAGGGCGACACTGCGTGTCACTTCGGCAGTTCCGTATACCAGTTGTAATCCCAAAAATAATACGACGGCATGGACGATATCTTCCACGCCCCGTCTTGCAGCACCAACCCCGCGCGTTGCACGTCGCGATACCCGGTGGAGAACGGGTCGCTGGGGTTGTAGATCAATGCGACCTCCACATACGCTTCATCGCCATTGACCACTGCCTCACCGATATCCACCGCCGCGCCGCTGGTATTGACGTAACCGCTTAAAAATGCCTGACGGAAAGCATCATACTCAGGTTTGTGGTCAAGGTCAGCGAGATATCCATAAGCCTTCTCGTAATCTCGGTTCAGCACAGCCACCACATAATTATGGACGACGGCTTCCGGCGTATTTTCTGAAATATAGGTTTGTGCGTCATTACGGGTGAAGAAGACAGCCAGCGCTACGAACACCAATATCCCAATGCCGATCAAAATACCTGTCAGAAATCGATCCTGTTTCATGGAACCTCCGAAGTTGAAATCATTGTATTGGCTTTGAGACGAAAAGGCAAGCGGGTTTGTTTCGTTATCACTTTGGTATACTTGCCATACAAGAATTGTTGTAGGGGCAACCCTGCTAAATTATCATCAAGGAGCTGCCTGTGACCATTTCTGCCCCCCGCTGGGATATGACCAACGTCTACCCCTCGCTCGAATCGAAGGAATTCAAGAATG
>CAZFDL010000085.1:0-11180 GCA_964517905.1 uncultured Anaerolinea sp.
GCATGGACGATGAAACCTTCGCCGAGAAATTATTGCGCGAGGAAAGTGTGGCAGTAGTGCCGGGTAACGCGTTCGGTCCCGGCGGTGAAGGCTTCGCCCGCATGTGCTACGCCACGGAATACAGCAAGCTCGAAGAGGCACTCCACCGCATGGAAAAGTTCATGCAAAGGCATGGGTAGGGCAGAGAAAAGAGAAAATCGTCGGGGCGGACGTGTGTCCGCCCTTTTTGATTCATCCGTTCCGCCGATGATATACTCTCAAACATGGAAAAGAATTACAAGGAACTTGTACGCGAACGGATCCTCGCCAGGGATGAATTGATCCGTGCCACTTTCAGCGGCGAGCAAAAGGGAACGTCCCTGCAGTGGAACAGAGTGGTCGTGCGCCCAGTGGAAGTAAAGGGAAAAATCCATTTACAGTTTTCGTATTTCGACGAGAAAAAAGACATCACAAAAAATTATCCGGTTGACGAAGCCGCATCGAAAGTGGACGAACTGCTCGCGCTCCCCTTCCGAAATATATTTGTCGAAAGCGCGGCGGGCGGTCTTCAGGTCAACGTCTCGAAGAAGGGAAAAGCAGTGGTGAGCGAAGTCAGGCGCTCCAAGACATCCTCGCAGGCGGATATCGCGCATGACCGCAAAAAGAGCCGCCTCCTTTCCGCCGGGAATGCCGAACTGTTCCTCAATGCCATCGGCATGCTGACGAGTGACGGGAGGATCAGGGCGGATATGCAGCACAAATTCAAACAGATCAACGAGTTCTTGCGACTGGTGGATGAGACCAATGCGCTTGAGTCCTTGAGTGGTCAACCCATTCACGTGGTGGATTTCGGCTGCGGCAGCGCCCACCTCACCTTTGCCATATATTTTTACCTGCGCGAGGTCTTACAACTGGACGCGCATGTTACCGGCATCGACATCAAAGCCGATCTCATCGAACGACACAACGAGAAAGTAAAGTCGATGGGTTGGGATCAATTGACCTTTCACGCCGGTCAAATCGCGGACTATGCGCCTCAAGCCATCCCTGATATTGTCCTTGCCCTCCACGCCTGTGACACCGCCACCGATGACGCCCTCGCGCAGGGCATTCGTTGGGAGAGCAAATTGATCGTCTGCGCGCCGTGTTGCCAGCATGAATTACAGGCACAATTGGCGCACATCCCCGCGCCGACTCCGTTTGCGCCGATCTTCAAAGACGGGATTTTCTTCGAGCGGATGGGCGACATTCTGACCGACACCTTCCGCGCGATGATCTTGCGTATCCTGGGCTATCGCACTGACGTGACCGAGTTCGTTCCCGTTGACCATACGGCGAAGAATCTAATGATCCGTTCGGTGAAGACATCGTCCGCAGGCAATACGCACCGGATCGAGGAGTATCGGAATCTCAAATCGTTCTGGCGGGTCACACCGTACCTTGAACGGTTATTGGGAGACGCCTACGCCCAATTCCTTCAGACTTGACCCTCGAGGTACTCATCATCGCGTTTTACCTGACATTTGAGATGAAATTCAGATATTTCACTTAATTCACGTATATTGTTCCCATTATCTCATAACAAATTCAGACAACTGTTTAACGTGCGCACCTCGTTTGGTGCTATGCTGACTTTGCTGTTTAGAAGAACAGCAAGCAACAAGGAGGTTGCCATGTTAAAGAGAATGACTGTGTTAGCGATTCTGATTGCGCTGGTGGTTTCGGCGTTCCCGACCGCCGGAGTTCTTGCAGTGGGCAAAACCGAGAAGGAGCTTGAGAAGAAGTGGGACCAGTTGCTCACCAACTACGATCGGCAGGTAACGGGTCATCACAAAGCCCACGTATGGGTTGAGGCTTGGTTGAATAAAGACACCCAGGCCACAGCCGCTGAAAAGGCTGAAGTTGCACGGCATCTTGCCACTTGCAACAGCGCTTTGCAGACCGCACATGCAATTGTTGGACGCCACGCGGGCTTCAATGCCAACGGCAAGGTCATCAACAAAAACCTGGCTTACAAGTCCATCAAGGAACTGGGCAACGCCCTGCGTGCACATGCCGCTTCCGTGAAGAATATTGCGGAACACGCGAAATAAGCTGGAATCGCAAGGCAGGTAGATTGGGAGGGACCCTCACGGGTCCCTCCCAATTGTATTTCATCGCAGAGGTCAACGCTTGCACAAATCAAAAATCCCCGAAGTGTACACTTCGGGGATTTTTTGTCAGAGGTCAGTCAATTAACCAAGAACGACGACGTTGCTGGCTTGAAGACCCTTCGGTCCCTGTTCAACGGTGAACTCGACCTTTTGACCTTCTTGCAGGTTCTTGAACCCCTCGCCCTGAATGGCAGAGAAGTGCACGAAAACATCGGGGCCGCCTTCGCGCTCGAGAAAGCCGTAGCCCTTCGTCCCGTTGAACCATTTGACTGTACCGTTGATACGATCCGACATGTTTGCCTCCTGTGGCAAATGAAAATATGGAGGTAACCATTGGTATTGCATCGGAACCGCCGCAACGGCGATAAACAAAGCGGCTCACGGACGATCCGTGAGCCACCTGGTATCTCCAAAGCAAACTACTGGTATCCTACGCCGCCTAAGATAACATGAGAAAAGCGATGTGTCAATGGAATTACCTGGCTTTGACCAGCGTCAATTTATCCTTCCCGAGCCTGTAATTCCCGTTTTGTTTCAAAACCTGTTCAACCAGGTCTTCAGGAATATCCACCAACGTAAACTTGTCCTCGATGCGTATCTTGCCAATCGTGTAGCCGGGGATATTTGCGTGAAACGCGATCGTGCCGACGATATCATTCGGGCGGATTCCGCTCGACTTGCCCTTGTTCAACTTCAAGCGGACCATCCCCTCCTCATGTGACGCTTCGCCATGTGACCTTTGCGAGGCACCCCCTTGGGGCTGCCTGTTTCCCCTTCCCGGCTCTTCTCGCCTCGCGAACTTCGTTCCTCGCTTGACCTGAGTCGTGCCGTAGGGTTCTTCTTTCCTTTTGAAATCTGCTTTCACCTCGGAGATTTCAGCGATCGGCCTCTGCTTTTCATCCGCGCGCGCGATCTTGATCGCGGCGGCGGCAATGTTCAATGGATCATGACCCGCCGTGATGAGTTCCTGCACCATCTCGAGTTCCCGCTTGAACCGTCCGCGCCCGAGCCAGATCTTCAAGTTATCAACCGTCTGTGTTTCGCGGTGACGATGGATCTCTCCAACGGTTGGAATATCCATCCTGGTCACAGGTTGCTTCGTCAACGCCTCCACTTCGCGCAAACGACGTTTCTCGCGCGGCGCGAGCAAGGTTATGGCAACGCCGCTTTTTCCCGCACGCCCCGTTCGCCCAATGCGGTGAATATAGACCTCCGCGTCATCCGGTAAATGGTAGTTAAACACGTGCGAAATATCGTCAATGTCGAGACCGCGTGCAGCGACATCGGTTGCAACCAGCACCTTCAATTGATTGGAGCGGAATCTCCCCAGTACGCGTTCGCGCGCGTTTTGATCCAGATCTCCGTGAATTGCTTCCGCGGGAATGCCCCGCACAACGAGTTCATTCGCAAGGGTCGCAGTCTCTGCACGCGTGCGGGCAAAGATCAGCGCGCTCTTAATGGGCTCGATCTCGAAGAGACGCGTCATCGCGTTGGTCTTGTCTGATTCATGGACGAGGTAGTAGCGTTGTTCGATCGCCAGGGCGGTGAGGGCTGTCCGTTTGATGAGGACGGACTGAGGGTCCCGCATGAAGCGGTTTGCAAGGGCGCGAATGCGCGGGGGCATGGTCGCGCTGAAAAGGGCGGTCTGGCGCTCAGTGGGAGTCATCCCCAGTATCTTTTCCACATCTTCGATAAAGCCCATATTCAACATTTCATCGGCTTCATCGAGTACAACGGTTTTGATCCCGCTCAAGTCCAGGACTTTTCTTTCGAGTAAATCATTTAATCGGCCCGGTGTACCCACCACGATATCCACCCCGCGCTTGAGACTACTGATCTGCGGTCCGTACGGTTGACCGCCGTATACGGCGAGCACGCGGACGTGGAGGTGTTTGCCGTATTCGGTCATCGAATCGGCGACCTGCAACGCCAGCTCCCGCGTGGGGGCGAGGATGAGTGATTGAGGTTGTTTTTGAGGTTGGAAATTTTGCAGTATGGGAAGTGCGAACGCGGCGGTCTTGCCGGTACCCGTCTGCGCCTGACCGATCACATCCGTCCCCGTGAGCATGATCGGAATCAACGCGGCTTGAATCGGCGTCGGCTCGGAATAACCGAGCTCGGTGATCGCCTGCATGATCTCGTCACGCAGGTTTAAAGAAGTAAAATCGGTTGTCATCGTTTTCCTGGTTCTGTCACTGCGAGCCGCGAAGTGGCGAAGCGATTGCCCTCATTGTGATGAGGATCGCGTATCGAAGACTCGCAACGACATATGATATGGAATGTTCCGACGACTCCGTTTCACTTCCTTCTTGCAAACAAAGCTTTTCTTTTCAGATCGGCTCGCCCAACAAAAAAGCCCGAGTCAACTTCATCGGGCGTTCGTTCATGAAATCCCCGAGTTTTTCGGGGGGAGTGAGTCAAAACAATTCCCAGATTGGTATAGCGTCGAGAGTATAACATGCTTTGGCAGGATTCCCCGATTTTCGTATCTGTGTTTCCTCTGCTGTGTTCAATTATTCGATGGGATATTCACCCAAGCCAAGGAGGCACGGATGCAGCCGAATGATCCTACCGGGTTGAGCCTGCTTTACGAGTTGGTGAAGAAAAACAATGTCGCGGGTGGGTGCGTCATTTTTCTCATGAGATTGACCGTCGTCATAGTCGGGTATTTGGCGCTGAAAGAGATCTTTGTTTCGACAGTGGACGAAAATACCGCAACGAAGTGGTCATTGATCGCGATCCTCGGGGCGGTTTCGATCTATCTACTCATTTCGATCCTTCGCCGCACTATCCACCGCATAAATAGTTGATCGAATTGCGGGCTAAACAGTGTAGAATTGGGAAATCATAAACATGGACACTCTTCTACCCGGGCAGATGCTCGGCGCATATCGCATTATCAGTCAGGTTGGGCAGGGGGGCATGGCAACCGTCTACAAGGCGTACCAGCCGTCCATGGATCGCAATGTGGCGATCAAAGTCCTGCCGAGACGACTGGCGGAGAGTCCCGAATTCGCGGCGCGCTTTCAACAGGAGGCACGCATCATCGCACGGCTGGAACATCCGCACATCTTGCCGGTGTTCGATTTTGGCGAAAGCGACGGCGTGACCTATTTCGTAATGCGTTATCTTGAAGCGGGGACGCTGAAAACCAAAATGGAGGCGGGGGTGCTGGAGTTGGACGAGATCGACCGTCTCTTCACACAACTTGCCGAAGCGCTCGGGTACGCACATGCTCACGGCATTGTCCATCGCGATCTCAAACCCGCCAACGCGCTCGTCGACGAACACGGGAATGTCTTTCTCACCGATTTCGGGATCGCAAAACTCCTTGAAAGCGCTTCCCCACGCCTCACGCAAACCGATGCGATCATGGGCACGCCCGCGTACATCAGCCCCGAACAGGCAAAGGCGCAGGCAGTGGACAGGCGCTCCGATATTTACTCGCTGGGCATCATCCTCTACGAAATGGTCACAGGCAGTGTACCTTTTGTTGCCGACACGCCGCTCGCAGTGATCTTGAAACATATCAGCGACCCATTACCGCCGCCATCGGTCGTTAAAAAAGACATTCCCGGACCCATCGAGCGCGTCATCCTCAAAGCGCTAGCCAAGGAACCGGCAGACCGCTACGCCAGCGCCGAAGAATTTCTCTCCGCGTGGAAGCGCGCCCTCGACGATACAGAAACAGCCCAACGCGCGCCCGCATCACGCGCAGGGACGTCTTTTCCGGCTCCGACCGCCGTTTCCCAATCCGCCGGGGGACGAACCGGGTGGGCCGTAGGATGTCTTATCGTTGCATGCCTTGTATTCTCAATCGGAGGAATTGGCTTTGTCTTTTTCAACTGGCAAGGAACAACCACTCCGGCTCATCCAACCCTCACCCCCTTCCCAACCTTTACCAGCGTGCCCACACAACCTCCGGCGCCCATAGAAACAATTTCCACCGTCGTCCTCGGCGAAACAATTTTAAAGGATGATTTCTCTCAAGACAACGTGATCTGGGGAACGCTCACGGATGCCGAAAGTTCTGTACAATATGACGGTGAAACACTGCGCGTGACAATGACCGTCGACAACTGGTTCGTGTGGAGCAGACCGAACAATGAGACCTACGAGAACATCCATCTTGAGGTCACGGTCGTCAACAACGACGATTCGCCGAATACGGCGTTTGGGATCATCTGCCATCAACAGGAAGACGACGAATCCTATTATTACATGGGCTTCACTCCAAGCGGCGAATACACGATCGGCAAATCAGAATTGGGCGAAACCGATATCTTCCTCACCAACGACGATCAATGGGGCATCTCAGAATTGATCCAAAAGAACGCGGATTCCTACCGCGTCGGCGCGGATTGCGGCAACGGAATGCTCACCCTGTACGTGGATGGTCAGTTCATCGATTCGGTGTCAGACAGCAGTTACACCAGCGGGGGCGTAGGACTCTTCGTCTGGAGCGGATTCGAAGCCACCTCCGCCGACGTTACCTTCGATGATTTCCTCGTTACCTCTCTGGAATAGGATTCGAAGGTATCAAGATCGAGGGATAAGTCCAATGGGCGTTAGCAGTTCTTCCGAAGCAGAACAATTGTGGCGCGAGTGGTTTACCACCAGCGCGTTCAGCGCCGAAAAGCGCATTCATCGGATGCTTCGGCATTTGCCGCATGACCCGCGCTGTAAATTCTGCAACGCGCCTTTTCGGGGAATCGGGAGCACTGTCGTTCGCGCTGTGTATGGCAAAAAACAATCCAGCCTGAACCCACGGTTCTGTAATGTATGCGAAGACTACGCCCATAAATTTCCCGGTGGGGCGGAAGTTGAGATGTCCATGCTGTTCGCGGATGTGCGTGGCTCCACAGCCCTTTCCGAACAGATGTCCTCGATGGAATTCAGCCAGCTGATCAACCGATTCTATATCGAGTCCACGAAGATCATCACAGGCGAGGACGGCTTGGTGGAAAAGCTGGCAGGCGACGCGGTCGCCGCCTTTTGGGGCGCGGGGTTCGCCGGACCGGATTATGTGAAACGAACACTGGATGTCGCTCAGAAAATGTCGAAAGCCATGAAAGCACAGAGCATCCCCGTCGGCATCGGCGTCCACGCAGGTGCGGCATTCTTCGGGGCGATGGGCGCGGCAGACGGATTGATTAACATCTCTGCCATCGGAGACGAAGTGAATCTCGCCGCACGTCTCGCCTCCAAAGCCGCCTCAGGCGAGATCGTCGTCAGCGAGAAAGCGATGCATGAGGTGGGAGCAGACGAAAGCGCGTACGAATCGCGCAGTCTGCATTTAAAGGGAATCAGCGAACCCGTCCGCGTGCGCGTGATGCGCGGATAATTTCGTTTTCCCTTTGTGCCTTTTGGGGGTTTGTGGTTAAATTCCAACAATGGATTCCAAGACCCTGCACGTCCTTGAATACGACAAGATCCGCGAACGGCTGAGAGCCTTTTGCGATTTTTCCGCATCGATGGAACTCGCGCTTGCGCTCGAACCCACGGATTCGTATGATCTTGCCCTCGCCCGCCTCGCCGAAACCAGCGAAGCACGGAGAGTATTCTCGGTTCAGGATATCAGCATCGGCGGTGCACACGATATTCGCGGCGCGGTTGACCTTGCCGCGCGCGGCGGCGTTCTCGAATCTCAACAACTGCTGGACATAAAATCCACCTTGATCTCGTGCCGTGAATTGAAGAAATCGCTCGAACGCAAAACGGACGAGTTCCCGCGTCTCGCGCAGATTGCAGCTGGCTTGCCCGAACCACACGGAATTGTGGATGCCATCACGCGCATCCTCTCCGACCGCGGCGAAGTTTTGGATTCTGCATCGACAAAGTTAGCTGACCTTCGGCGGCAAATCAAAGTGGCACACGGACGGTTAATGTCGCGCCTGCAGCGTTACCTGACCGAGTCAGCCAATAAACTTCAGGAACCGATCATCACCCAGCGTGACGGACGTTACGTTATCCCTTTGCGCGCGGAATTCAAGGGAAGCATCAAGGCGGTCGTCCATGATCAATCCTCCAGCGGCGCGACGTTGTTCGTCGAACCACTGCCCGTCGTGGAACTCAACAACGAACTGCGCGAACTCGAATTACAAGCGCGCGACGAGGAACGAAGAATTCTCGCGGAACTCTCATCTCAAGTCGGCGAACATGCAGCAGAGTTCAAATACGGCGTCGAAAATCTAGCCATGCTCGATCTGATCTTTGCGAAGGCGAAATATGCGGAGGAATTGAAGGCGAGTGAGCCGATTATCAAAGAGTTGAAGGTTGCGGGTTCAAGGTCGAAGGACGGTCAACCTGTAACCTTCGCCTTTCAAACCTTCAACCTAATAAAAGCCCGCCACCCCCTCCTCGACCCTCAAACTGTTGTGCCCATTGACATCGATCCAAAAGAGGGTACGCGCGCCATCATCATCACCGGTCCGAACACGGGAGGTAAAACGGTTTCGCTCAAAACGGTCGGCTTGCTCGCGCTCATGGCTCAAAGCGGACTGCACATCCCAGCGCAAAGCGGCTCGGAGTTGCCGTTCTTCCACAGCGTCTTTGCCGACATCGGCGATGAGCAATCCATCGAGCAATCGCTTAGCACGTTCAGCGGTCACCTCACAAACATCATCCGCATCCTCAAGCGGATCGACCAGCGTTCGCTCGTCATTCTCGATGAACTTGGCGCAGGCACCGACCCGCAGGAAGGCGCGGCATTGGCGCGGGCGATTATGAGTCATTTGCTGGAATCCGGGTGCACGACCCTCGTCGCCACACATTACCCTGAACTCAAGACCTTTGCTCATTCCACTGACGGGGTGGTGAACGCTTCCCTGGAGTTTGATATCAAGACTCTTCGCCCCACCTACAAACTAACCATCGGACTCCCCGGACGCTCCAACGCCTTGCTCATCGCCCAGCAACTCGGCCTTCCCCAGACGATCATTGATTCCGCCAGGGGAGAGATTAATCCCGACGACCTGCGCACCGACAAACTGCTCGACGACATCCGCAAGGAGCGCAACCGCACCTCGCGTGTACGGCAGAAGCTGGAGAGAGCGCGAGAGAAACTCGAAGCGCAGAACGCCGAACTCGAAAAGCGACTTGAAAAAATAGAAGATGAACGCCGTGATGTGTTAGCCAAAGCCCGCGCCGAAGGTGAACTTGAAGCGGCGATTCTCAGAAGCAACATTGATTCGTTGAAATCGGAATTGAAGAAGGCAAAGCAACCGCTCGAAGCGATTAAGGCAATCGAAGAGAAAATTGAAGTGGTGGAGAGAAAGGTGGAGACCCCCGTCGAAAGACGGCAGACGACAGACCATGGACCATCCTCCTCGACTGTCCATCGTCCATTGTCACTCGGTGAGCGAGTCACTGTGGGCACGTTGAATGCCGAAGGCGTAGTGACCGCCATAGGCGAATCCGAAGCGGAGGTGCAGATCGGGAGTCTGCGCGTGAGGGCGAGGCTGTCGGAGTTGGCGAGAAAATCCAGTGAGACAGTGATCAGTGAACAGTTATCAGTCTCAAGTTCCAAGTCTCAGGTTCCAAGTTCCAAGTCGCCAGGGTTGGAGTTGAATCTGCGCGGCAAATTGGTGGACGAGGGGCTCGATGAATTGGAAAAATATCTGGAGCGTGCGTATTCGGCGGGGTTGTTGTTCGTGCGAATCGTGCATGGAAAAGGCACCGGTAAAATGCGCGACGCGGTGCGTAACGCCTTGAAGTCGAGCACGTACGTCGCGTCTTATGAAGAGCCGAAAGATAATGAGGGCGGCGCGGGCGTGACGGTAGCGAAGATGGCGAAATGACGGAAAACTCTTTGGTTATAATTTCATCATTCAGGGAAAATGCGTATGACTCTTGATGATGCCATTAAACAAATGACCGACAAGATCAAAGCTGCATGTGCAAGTGCAGACGTGAAGACGGCGAAGATGTCCGACGAGGAAGCGCGGCTTTCGGTGTATGCGCCCGCGGGCGACATGCAAAGAATCAAGGAGGCGACCTTTCAGCCCGCGATTGACCTGTTGAACAAAGAGGGAATGGATATTCAGGTATTCGTCTACGACAAGGACGCGCCGCCGTTGAAGGGATGAATACTTCCAAATAACAGTAGGGGCGGAGCATGCTCCGCCCCTACGCTTTTAATCAACCTCCGTTACTACTCTCCACACCACATTCAACGCCTCCAACCCCGTCATGCGGTGAATGAGCGCGGCTTCGTCGGTGAGGTAGATATCGCCCTGCAGAGGGCGGTCGTCGCGGGTGTACAGTCCGCGATTGGGAAGATCGGAAACCGCCGCCCAAAAATTCCACAACGGTAGATCATATTCGGAGGCGAGCAGAGCCATATCGCGGTTGACACGTTCGTCCTTTTCGCGGTTGTCGGCTTTGGTGGCGAGAATTGGCACAACACCTTCATCCATTAATTGTTCGATGATTCTTCGCAAATATTCCGTGTTGCGCGATTCGAAATGCGTGCCGATCTGAATAATCACAAACGACGGACGGTGAATCCGCAATTCACATTCAACGGGCGTCTCGGCAAACGTACAAGTAAATTTGCCTTGATGCCATTGAGTCCACAACAATGCGCCCGGGGTTGTGCCGTCCTGCGCCGTCGGGCTATCACGGTTGAACGAGCCGCGAAAATGCACGACGGTCTCCTGCAATTCGGTTGAAAGACTTTCAAAGAGAGACTCGTCGGTTTCAAAGACGCCGAAGAATTCCTCAGGGCGCGCCTGACAATCGCCGAACAACGAAAATGCATGCGGGTCGTTGCCGAGTTCCAAGCCGAGTTGGTAAATTTTTTGCAGGCTTGGGTCGAGGTTCGCCGGAATCACTGGCATATCCTTCCAATCGGAAGGCGCGGGCGATGGGGATCGGAGAATCGGAGGATTGGAGACTTGAGACGGGATACTTGGTGTAGTGGTTGGTACCTGGTAATTCGTAATTGGCTTATCTGTTGGCACAGAGGAGGGTCGGGTTGAGGAAACAGGCACAACTGTCGCGAGAGGCGTTGCAGTCGCACACGCCGTCAACAATACGCAGTACGCA
>CAZFDL010000086.1:0-11140 GCA_964517905.1 uncultured Anaerolinea sp.
TGCGTGATATTTATGGCGTGGAGAAAATTCTCGTTGCGCGCGCCGGCGGCGCGGCTAAGATTGTGGAGAATGGGAAATAGCATGTGTCACCCTGAGCCGAAGCCCTGAACGAAATCAAGGGGCGAGCGAAGGGTCTCCGCCAAGACGAGGGAGATTCTTCTGTCGTGGCGCGAGGCGCCATTCCCTCAGAATGACACGATTTACATCATCACCTTCTCCAACACTTCCCCAAACTTTTCCAATTCATCCAGCGTGTTGTAATGCACGGGTCCCACGCGGATCATGCCCCCGGCTTCGAGCAAGCCCAACCGCTCCACGATTGCCAGCGCGTAATTGTGCCCGTTCCAGACGTAAATATTTTCATCCCCGATCGCCTTTGCAAGTTTCTCGGGGTCTTTGCCTTCGACGGTAAACGAAACGGTCGGCACGCGTTCCTCGAGTCGATTCAAATCCGTCACACCGTAGATGTGCGTGCCTGGAACGGATTCGACGATGCCGATCAATTTTCGAGATAACTCTGCCTCATACGCGCGCATGACGGACATGCCCTTCTTCATCTCCAAATTGCGACCGGTGAATCCCGCTTCTGTCCATCTGGACGCATGCTCCGCCCCAAACTGCTTTCCCAACCATTCGAGGTATTCCAACGCGCCGAGCACACCGGCAATGCCTTCGTGGTTCTGAGTACCGGTCTCAAATTTATACGGCAATTCATCAGAAGCCGGGCGCACTTTATAGGCCTTCAATTCATTCAATAATTCGTATCTTCCATACAACGCGCCCGCATGCGGACCGAAGAATTTATACGATGAGCAAACCAGAAAATCACAGCCGATATCCTGCACATCGATCGGACCGTGCGGAGCGTATTGCACCGCGTCCACGTACACCAGCGCCCCCGCGTCGTGCGCCATCTTGGTTAATTTTTTCACCGGGTTCACGGTCCCCAACAAATTTGACGCGTACCCGAACGCGGCGATCTTCGGCTTCTTTTCCAACGCGCGGGCAAAGTCATCGAGGTCGAGCGTGCCGTCTTCCACGTCGATATCCACCCACAGCAAATTGCAGCCCTTGTCTTCGGCGATCAACATCCACGGCGCGATATTGGCATCGTGGTCGAGCCGTGTGACCAAAATGTTGTCGCCTGACTGCAAATTGCGAGCCAGCGATCGCGACATGTGCAGGGTAAGCGTGGTCATGTTATTGCCGAAGATGATCTCTTCCGGGCGCGAGGCATTGAGAAAATCCGCCATGGCGGCATGCGCCTCGTGCAGCATCTCGTCCGATCGGCGGCTGGTCTCGAATTGACCTTCGTGATTGGCGTTATGTTCGAGCAAATACTTGTTGATGCGGTCGAGACTGGACCTGGCAATCTGCGTCCCGGCGGGGTTATCGAGAAAGATCGCCGGGCGGTCGAGCGAGGGGAACTGCTGGCGGACGAGATCGATGTTGTATGCGGTCATGATTCCTCTTTTTTTGTTATTGGCGGCGGTAAACAAGTGAGTCGCGTGGTATGGGATGGCCTCCCGCACCACGAAGCACATCGCTTATTTTTCTCACCGTCAGTTTTTTCGATATTGTGCTAACAACTCCGAAGGAGTGAAATTTTTATAGAATAAGAATGTTGGTTTTCAAACCCCGAAGGGGTGATACGAAAATTTCATCATGTCATCCCTTCGGGATTTTTCGTTGCGATTCGCTCGGCTTCGGCGAATTCCTCGGGAGTGTTGACGTTCCAAAACGCGAGACCCTCGGGGTCTGCTGATTTTATTTCCTCTGCGGTCAACACGCGCACCTTCACCTGCGGAAACCACACAATGACCTTCCATTGATCGGCTTCGATGGAGTCTTCAATGGCAGGCAGGCAGGTCTCGCGGCGGTAGACAGCATGCAGAGGCTCGTATCCCTCAACCCCTTTGGCGATGACAACATCGACGTGTTCATCCTCCATGAGTTTGGTTGCCGCTTCCATTAATGCAGCGCTGGCGAACGGCATGTCACACGCCACAACCGCAACCATCGGATGCGCGGCGGAGGCGATCGCGGTGTAGAGTCCGCCGAGGGCGCCGCGCCCCGGCTTCACATCCGGAAAGAGACGAAGCCCAAGAAACGCGTAAGCCTCGGGGCGATTCGTCGTCACGATGAGTTCATCCGCGATCGGTAGAAGCCGATCCACCACGCGTTGAATGAGGGGGCGTTCGAGAAACGGCTTGAGCGCTTTATCCTCACCCATACGGGAGGATTGCCCGCCCGCCTGTATACAAACCGTGAGCATGGGTGTATTATACGTGATGAGGTTTGTATGACGACATCCATTGGCGAGTTGCTGGATACCCTCACCGTGCAAGGGGAGTTATATGAAAAGCTGGAAGATGGCGCAGTGCGTTGTTTCGCGTGCGGACATCGGTGTGTGATCCGCGAGGGACGGCGCGGGATTTGCCAGGTGCGCTTCAATCGGGACGGGGAATTGCGCGTGCCGCACGGATACGTCGCGGCGCTGCAAAGCGACCCTGTGGAAAAGAAACCGTTCTTTCACGTTCTGCCCAGCGTCAACGCGTTGACGTTTGGCATGCTGGGTTGCGACTATCATTGCGGGTATTGCCAAAACTGGCTCACCTCGCAAGCCATGCGCGATCCGTCGGCGGATATTTCGGTCAATTACATTCGCAAAATATCCCCACAGGGGATGGTCGATATGGCGCAACGAACGAAGGCTTCGCTTGTGGTCTCTTCATATAATGAGCCGTTGATCACCAGTGAGTGGGCGGTGGAAATCTTCAAGCAGGCACGAGACGCGGGGTTGATGTGTGCGTACGTCTCGAATGGGAACAATACGCCGGAGGTGATGGAATACATCCGTCCGTACATCTCGGCATACAAAGTGGATTTGAAATGCATGAGCGACAAGAACTACAGGTCGCTGGGCGGCGTTCTACGAAACACGCTGGACGGAGTCAAGCGCGCGCATGAACTAGGTTTATGGGTCGAGATCGTGACGCTGACGATCCCCGGGTTCAACGATTCAAATGAAGAGTTGTGGGACGCCGCGCGGTTCATCGCCGGAGTTTCGAAAGATATTCCGTGGCATGTGACTGCGTTTCACAAAGACTATAAAATGACCGATCCCGACAATACAGACGCGCAGACCCTTTTACGCGCGGCAGATATCGGACGCGAGGCCGGCCTGCACTTCGTGTACGCCGGAAACCTGCCGGGGCAGGTTGGGGAGTATGAGGATACGTTTTGCCCGGCGTGTAACTTTAAACTGGTGAAAAGGCGGGGATACGTCATTCAAGAGTATCAGGTGACCGGCGAGGGGAAATGCCCGAAATGCGGCGCAAATACCCCCGGTTTATGGCATAAAAACCCCTCTCAAGTAGTGTTAAATGGGCAGGGCATACCTTTACCCGTTTACTAAATTTCCTTTTGCTGTATAATCTGCCCATTATACGGAAGGAGGTCCCCTGCCCCAAAGCCATTTCCGATTTCCCAACCCTGCAAGATAACGAATCCAAATCAAAATTCTCTTAGGAGGAGAAACGTGAAACGCAAACTGTTATATGTACTGTCAATGCTCGTTCTCGCGAGCATGGTCCTTGCGGCGTGCGGACCCGCGGCGACTGAACCCCCAGCCGCGACTGAACCCCCCGCTGTAACCGAAGCCCCTGTTGCAACTGAAGAACCCATGATGGGACCGGCCGGCACCGAGCCGATTCCTTTCCCGGATGGCGGCAAGTCAGTCACCGCCGCATTCGATCAGGAACCGGACGCCATCGTTCCCTACTTCTCACAGATGTCATTTGCTGTGTGGGTCACCCAGTTGACTCTCGTCGGCTTGGGCGAATGGGATGACAAGGGTAACTTCGTGCCCGAACTGGCTGCCGAAGTTCCCACCGCCGATAATGGCGGCGTATCTGCTGATGGTCTGACCATTACCTGGAAACTCAAAGAAGGTTTGTACTGGTCTGACGGCGCTCCCCTCACCTCTGCCGATGTGAAGTTCACTTGGGAATTGGTGATGGATCCTGCGAATGCTGTGGCCACCCGCACCGGTTACGATGCGATCGAGAGCATCGAAACCCCCGATGACTACACCGTGGTGATCAAGTTTGCCACGCTCTACCCGCCCTGGCCCACCCTCTTCACCCAGGGTCCCAATAATGCCGGCGCGATTCTGCCGAAACACATCCTCGAAGGCATTACCGCGGCTGAGACCGATCCGTTCATTCGTATGCCCACCGTCGGCTCCGGTCCGTTCGTGATCACAGAATGGGTGCCCGGTGACTTTATGACCCTGCTGCCCAACCCGAACTTCTACAAGGGCCGCGCCAAGCTCGACCGCGTCCAGATCCGCTTTGTGGCTGACTCTGAAGCCGCCAAGGCCGCCCTCCAGACCGGCGACGTGGATTGGTATCCGAACTTCTCCGAAGGCGATATCGAATCTCTTGAAGGACTCGCCCCGGATGTAGTACTCACCGTAGTACCCGGCGTGGACTTCGAACACTACTTCTTCAACATGGGTCGAGTGGACGGCGTTGATGGCCGCGGCGCAGCTGAGAATGAAGGCTTCTGCCCATTCAAAGATGTCCGCGTCCGCAAGGCGATCACCCTCGGTATCAACCGCCAGGCGATCGTGGACGCCCTGCTCTTCGGCAAGACCACCGTGCCCGTGAGCCAATGGCCCAACAGCGCGTGGACCAACACGAACCTGACTGTGGATGCCTACGATCCGGATGCTGCTGGTGCCCTGCTCGATGAAGCCGGCTACACCCTCGGCTCCGACGGCGTTCGCGCGGGCGACTGCAACGGCGAACAGACCAAGTTGTCCTTCAACTTCGAAACCACCACTTCCCCGATCCGCATCGCCATCGCCACGGTCGCGCAAGCTGACCTCGCCAAGATCGGCGTTGAGTTCACCCCGATCCACACTCCTGCCGGTACGTTCTTCGGCCAGTACGTGGACGGCGGCCCGTTGACCACCGGCAAATACGATATGGGTGGTTACACCACCGGCTTCTACCCGGATCCTTACACCGATAACTACAAGTGTGAGAACATCCCGACCGCCGCGAACCCCACCGGCACCAACTGGTATCACCTGTGCGATCCTGCGCTCTCCGACCTGATGGAAACCATGCTCGATACGGTCGATCCCGCTGCTCGCAAGGCGATCCTCGACGAAGCCCAAGCGTACATCTTTGATAACTACTATGTGCTCATGATGTATGCCCGCGGCAACGTCTACGGTTCCACCCCGCGCTTCCAGTTCGGACCCGTCGGTCCTGAGTCTGATCTCAACTGGAATTCTGAAACCTGGGATGTCACCGAGTAATTCGAACGGGTAATATAAAAGTACGAAACGAGAGGCAGGGGGTATCCCCCTGCCTCTCGCCAAATTCGTGGAATACGTTCAGTAACGCGTTCGTGATCATTTGCTGGAGGCTTCGATATGTGGACTTATCTAATGCGACGATTATTTCAGGCTTTGTTTACCCTTTTGATCATCACCGTGCTTTGTTTTCTGCTCACCCGTTTTTCAGGGGATCCCCTTGCACAATACGCAGCCAACCCCCGCATGTCTGCTGAAGACCGGGCGGCGCTCGTCGAGCGCCTCGGGCTGAACGATCCACTATATGTACAATACTTTAAATGGCTGGGGCTTGCCATCCAGGGCGACCTGGGGAATTCGTTCTTTGCACGACAGCCCGTAAGTGAAATGATCGGTCAACGCCTGCCCAACACACTGGTATTGATGCTGACCGCTGAGATCATCACTGTCACTTTTGCCCTGTTTCTTGGGATCATTTCGGCAGTAAAACAATATTCCTTTTGGGACAACGCCATTACGACGTTCTCTTTCATCGGATTTTCGATGCCGATCTTCTTCAGCGCCCTCGGTTTGCTGTTGATCTTCGCCGTCCAGTTCAAGGAGTGGGGTTTGCCCTACCTGCCTACCGGCGCGGCCGTCTGGGATAAAAGCGACCCGGTGGAATACGCCAGGAATTTGATCCTGCCGGTTACCGCTCTGGCGTTCGTCAATACCGCCGGGTATTCGCGCTTTGTGCGCACCAGCATCCTGGAAGTACTGGGGCTCGATTACATTCGAACCGCCCGCGCCAAGGGACTGACGAGCCGAAACGTGCTCTTCAAACACGCACTGCGCAATGCCGCCCTGCCTTTGGTGACCATCGTCGGCCTCGATATCCCCTTCCTGTTGGGAGGCGCCATCGTGACCGAGTCGGTCTTCTCGTGGCCCGGCATGGGACGTTTGTTCTGGGAATATTCCCAACGCAGCGATTACCCGGTCGTGCTCGGCGTCTTATTGATCATCTCGATCGCAGTCGTGCTCCTGACCATCGTCACAGACATCATCTACACCTTTGTAGATCCCCGCATCCGCCTAGCTTAATGGAGATCGTATCATGGCAGCGAATATAGCCTCTCTCGATTCCCAACCCATCTCCGCCGAAGGTATTTCGGGCAAGATCCTCACGCCCAGCCAGGTGATCTGGAGACGCTTTCGAAGACACCGCATGGCGGTGCTGGGCATGGTCGGGTTTAGCCTGATCATTCTCTTTATCTTCATCGGTTCGATCGTTGTCAGCGAAGAGAAAGCCAATGCGGTCGACCTGCAAACCCGCCTGACCGCCCCCAACGCCCAATTCATCATGGGCACCGATACCACCGGGCGCGATATTTTTGCCCGCATCATCCACGGCGGTCAGATCTCGTTATTTGTCGGGATCACCTCCGTCCTCGTCTCCGTCACCCTGGGTACGCTCGTCGGCGGGTTGGCGGGATTCTTCGGTGGTTGGGTGGATTCCATCCTGATGCGGTTCACGGAGGCGATGCTCTCCATCCCGCAGTTGTTCCTGCTAATCGTGCTGGGCAAATTCATCGGCAGGGATATCGATACGATCACGATCCTGGGGCAAACGTATAGCGGCAGTGTGCTGATCGTTATCTTCGTGATCGGTCTGACCTCATGGATGGGGTTATCCCGCATCGTGCGCGCCAACGTGCTTTCACTCAAAGAAATGGATTACGTGGCAGTATCCAAATCCCTCGGGTCGAGCAATTTGCGCACCTTCTTCAAGCACCTCATCCCCAACACCATGGGCGTCATCATCGTTGCCACCACACTGGGCTTGGCCGGCGCGATCCTCTCCGAAGCGTACGTCTCTTTCCTGGGGCTTGGCATCCAGCCGCCGACCGCCTCGTGGGGCAACCTGCTCACCTCGGCGCAGTCCTTTATTAGCCAGGGCTCATGGTGGATGTGGATCTTCCCCAGCATCTTTATCGTCCTGACCATCCTGTGCGTGAACCTGATCGGCGACGGATTGCGCGACGCCTTCGACCCCAGAAGCAACCGACACTTGTAAAAAAGAAGTCCTACAGGTGAGTAAAACCAGATGTTCCGCAGTTGAACTGCGGAACATCTTTTTATCTAATCGTCGCCGATGAACTCTTTTGCCTTCTCCACATAAGCCAGGCTTTGATGCCTGAAATAAGTATTGTAAAGAGTTGCGTAATGCCCGCCGCCGGCGAGCAAGCCCTCGTGATCGCCCTCTTCGATGATGCGTCCCTTTTCCATCACCACAATGCGGTCAGCCGCTTTGACGGTGGACAGACGATGCGCGATCAGGATGCTCGTCGAATGTTTCAGGATGAGATTCAACGCCTGCTGGATCTGCCACTCGGTGAACGGATCGATACTGGCTGTGGCTTCATCGAGGATGAAGATGGCGGGCTTCTGCATCAGCACGCGCATCAACGCCACGAGTTGCCTTTGCCCCATCGACAACCTCCCGCCTCGTTCCCCGACCTCGGTCTGGATTCCGTTCGGGAGCGTTTCCAGCCATTCGCCCTCGCCGATGCCGCGCGCCATTTTCAATATTTCCTCCTCCGAAACATCCGGCGCGGCATAGCGGATATTATCTGCCACGGTCCCTGAAAACAAGAACGGGACCTGCGAAACGATGCCGAGTTGTTTTCGATATTGCGCGAGATCGAACGTGCGGATATCGCGCCCGTCCACGAGCAGGCGTCCCTGCTGGAATTCGTAAAAGCGCGCGATCAGCTTGGCAATGGACGATTTCCCCGCGCCGGTATGTCCTACCAGGGCGAGAGTCTCTCCGGGTTGGATGAGCAGGTTGAAGTGGGAAAGGATCGGTTCCTTATCCGTATAACGGAAATGCATATCTTCAAAATGGATCTGTCCCTTGAGCCGGGGCACATCCTGATTGTCGGTCTGCACAACGTTCGGGTCGGCGTCGATCAACGCGAAGGCGCGTTCCGCCGCCGAAAGACCGGATTGGATCTGCGCCCAGAATGCGGAGAGGTTGAGCACGGGGAAAAAGAACTGGTCGAGGCTCATAATGAACAGATACCACGCGCCCACGGAAACAATGCCTTGCGCCGCGCTCATACCGCCCACATAGAGGAGGATCGCCACGAAAATTCCGCCCAGCGCGTTGAGCGTTGGAAAAACCAGCGAGAGCACGAAGCCGCGCTGCACGTTGACGTGATAGGACTGCCGGTTCGACTCTGTGAACGATTTGAAGATGCTTTCTTCCTGCCGGAAATTTTTCGCAATGGCAATGCCGCTGATGGTTTCCTTGATCGCGGCGTTCACGTCTGCCATGGCTTTCATGCCGCGCTTGGTGACGCGCCGCGCCATGACGCGGAAGCCCCACGCCACCGCGAAGATCAATGGCAGAAAAGCCATCAGCAGCAACGATAACTTCAAATCGGTACGGAAGAGCACCACACCGAGAACCACCGCCTGAACGATCTGTGAACCCACGTCGGTGACAATGACCACAAGTTGTCCGAAGTCGTTCGTGTCGGAGGTGATACGCGAAACGATGCGGCCGGAGGAGAATTGGTCGTAGAACGAAAGGTCGTGTTCGGCTGCCGCGCGGAAGGCACGCGTGCGCAGGTCGAGGACGACATCTCCCACCGCGCGCACCACGAGACTGCGCCGCGCCCAGTTCAACCCCCACAAACCAATACCGATGAGCAGCACGGTCAGCCCCACAAGGCTGATGGCTGTGAAGGTCGGTTGATCCTTGAGCATGTCGATCATGCGTGAAACGACAATGGGCAGCGATGCCCCGGTCAAAGCCACAATAACGACCAGCCCGGTCACCCAGATCAGGCGCTGGACTTGCGACCGGAAATAACCGGCGATCCGCCGGGTGAGGTCGCGGTCGGAGTATTGGCGGTCGTATTTTTCGTCTGCAAGGCCGGTAAAGAAACCCATGTGTAGTCTTCTCGTCTTTTGGTCTGCTTGTCGCCTAGTCGTGGAAGATGCGGGAGTATGCTTCTGAAGTTTTCATCAAGTCATCGTGTGTGCCGATGGCGGCGATGCGACCTTTGCGAAGGACAATGATCAGATCTGCCCAGCGGATCTGCGACAGGCGATGCGTGATGATGAAGGTCGTGCGTCCGCGGGCGGCGTTGGAGATGGCGCGCTGGATTCTATCCTCGGTTTCCGAATCTATCGCGGAGGTGGAATCGTCCAAGATCAAAATGCGCGGATCGGTAAGGAAGGCACGCGCCAAGGCAATGCGTTGACGCTGCCCGCCGGAGAGTGTCACGCCGCGCTCACCGACGACGGTTTCATACCCTTGATCGAAGGATTGGATGAAATCGTCCGCTTGTGCAGACTGCGCCGCCGCTTCGATCTCAGTGTGAGTTGCGCCCGGCTTCCCGAAGGCGACATTGTCGCTGACAGAGCGCGAGAACAGGAAGATATCCTGCTCGATCATGGAGATCTGCGAGCGGAGCGCGGCGAGATTCCAGTCGCGCACATCCACACCGTCCACGAGGATCTTTCCGTGCGTTGAGTCGTAGGTGCGGTTGATCAGCTTGACGAGGGAGGTTTTCCCCGCACCGGTCTGCCCGACGATGGCAACGGTTTGACCGGGTTTCACCTTGAATGAAATTTCCTGCAAGACGTTGTCAGCAGCGTACGCAAAACTGACATTCCGAAATTCCACTTCGCCTCGAATCGTCCCGGCGCGGCCTTGCGCGTTCTGGTCGAGGTTGGTCTCGCGGTTCATCAACTCCAAGATGCGGCGCGCGCCGGAGAGACCCAGCGATATTTGAGAATACGCGAACGTGGAGACGAATGTGGGGAATTGAAGCAGGAGGAGTAAACCGAAATACGCCACCACGTCGCCGAGAGTCAACAGTCTATTGCGGAAAAGCAACAAGGCATGGAATAAGCCGAACGCGTAGGCAGAACCGAGCAGGAGCATGGCCACGTAGCGGCCCTCGAGGTCGCCCTGCGTGACGAACGCGTCGCGCACTCGGCTGGCGTTCATCACGAACTTATCCACTTCGGCATTCTCCTGCGAAGCGCCTTTCACCACTTCCACGCCGTCCAACGATTCGGAAAGATGCGTGTTCATCGTGCCGAACGAGGCGCGCACTTCGTCCGTGACGGGTGCCAGGGTTTTCAAATAACGGATGAGAAAGTAGAAATACAGGAGGATGAAAACGATCGGTGTGAGGATCAGCGATGGATGATATCGCCCCGCCACGAAGATGGGCATGAGGATGAAGATGAACGACCCGACCACGAGGTTGATGCCCGGGCTGAACATGAAATTCACCTCGCGCACGTCGTTGGTGGCGCGCGCCATCGTATCGCCGACGGGTTGCAGGTTGTGAAAGGTCATGCTCTTCGCAAGCAGGGAGAGATACAACTCATCGCGCACCTGTAGTTCCATTTTTTGTGCGAGCAATTCTGCGCCGAAGTTTCTGCCCAGTTGCAGGATGCCGCGTATCACCTGCGAGATGCCGATCATGAATGCCAGCGGCAACAACACACTGGTATCGGGCTGAGTCTGGAGCATCGCATTGAACGCGTCCCCTGTCAGCACCGGCACCACCGCGGCAAGACCGGCGTTGCCCACGGCGCCGATGATCAGCATGAGGATGATCCATCCGTGACGCGAGGCGTGCGACCACACCCAGCGGAGGGCGCTGGTGCGGTCATACTTTTGTTGTTGAAGCATCGAGAATTCGGCAGGGGCGGCGAGTGTGGTCATGGCAGAAAAATTCTCCCGCGGCTTTTGAATGCACCGCGAGAGCAAAGGGACAATGTGATTCTACCACGCAGGGCGCAACC
>CAZFDL010000087.1:0-10954 GCA_964517905.1 uncultured Anaerolinea sp.
ATGCAGACGTTGTGCTGGTGGAGGTCGGCGGCACGGTCGGCGATATCGAGTCGCAGCCTTTCCTTGAAGTGTTGAGGCAACTTCGCAACGAGGTGGGGCGCGAGAACGTTTTCTTCATCCACGTCACCTGGCTCCCATACATCAAAGCGACGGGAGAGATCAAGACAAAACCCACACAACATTCCGTGGCTGCATTGCGCTCGATCGGTATTTCGCCAAACATGATCGTGGCGCGCTCCGATTACCCGGTGGACAAAGATATCTGCGACAAGATCGCCCTGTTCTGCGACGTGGAAAAACAAGCCGTGATTCCCATGATCACCAGCGATGTGTTGTATGAGGTTCCATTACTTCTCGAAGAGGCGGGTGTGGGAGATTATCTGGTCGAAAAACTGAACATGAATGCCACGCGCAAGCCCGACATGAAACCGTGGCACATGCTCGTGGAGCGCGTGAGGAAACCAAAACCAACCGTGAAGGTTGCATTGGTCGGCAAGTATGTCGAGTTGCAGGACGCGTACATGTCGGTGCGCGAGGCTTTGAAACATGCCGCACTTGCCAACGATGTCGAAGTGGAGATCGGCTGGGTGCACGCCGCCGACCTTGAAAAAGACAAGGGCTGGGACGTGGTACAAAACGCGGATGGGATTCTCGTGCCCGGCGGGTTCGGGTCGCGCGGCATCGAAGGGAAAATCCTTGCCGCGCGATATGCGCGCGAAAAGAAAGTTCCGTATCTCGGTCTGTGTTTGGGGATGCAGGTCATGTGCATTGACTTTGCGCGCGGCGTGCTCAATCACGAAGACGCCAACTCTTCTGAATTTGATCGCGGAACGGAATATCCTGTCATCGACCTGATGCTCGACCAACGCTCCATAACCGACATGGGCGGGACGATGCGCCTGGGCTTGTACCCATGCGAATTGCAGGAAGGCACAAAAGCCGCGATGGCGTACGGCGAGAAGATAGTGGAAGAACGCCACCGCCATCGGTTCGAATTCAACAATGCCTACAAGGAGGATTTCGATAAGGGAGGCATGGTCTTTTCGGGTACGTCACCCGATGGCAAACTGGTGGAGATCGCTGAGATTCGAGACCATCCCTTCATGGTGGCGAGTCAATTCCACCCCGAGTTCCTGTCTCGCCCGATGAAGCCGCATCCATTGTTTGCAGGGTTCGTGAAGGCGGCGAAGATTGGAAGGAAGTAAAAAAGTAAGGGGTAGATCAAAAAAGACTTCCGATTGCTCGGAAGTCTTTTTTGATTGGGGTTTATTTTCTTTTCCTGGTTGTTTTTCTCTTCACGGCGGCCTTTGCAGTACGCGGCTTCACTGGGGAAACCGGCGCAGCCGCTGGGACCTGGGCATACGCCGTATACGGCTTTCTCAATTGGACAGGCGTGGCACTTCTCTGACGTAGTCGCAGATTTAGGACCTCCACAAGCACTGAGAAGCTCATGGCAAAGTAGATGTATCCCTTCGGGATGTGCAGGTGCAAACCTTCAACGATAAGAGTGAAGCCGATCAACAACAGGAAGCTCAATGCAAGAATCTTGATCGTTGGATGTTCTTCGACGAATTTGCTCAGCGGGTTCGCGACGAAAATCATCGTCAATGCAGAAATAATTACAGCGGCGATCATGATCGGCAGTTCATCCACCATGCCGACGGCGGTGATAACCGAATCGAGAGAGAAGACGATATCCAACACCATGATCTGGGCGATCACGCTCCAAAACACGGCTTGCACCTTCGCGGAGACGTGACCCGTCTCGCCTTCAAGCTTATCGTGAATTTCATGCGTGGCTTTATAGATTAGGAATACTCCACCCGCCAGCAGAATCAGGTCGCGTCCCGAAAGATCGAACCCAAGCACATTCAGGAGAGGGTCTTCAAGCTTGATGATCCACGAGAGCGAGAACAAGAGCAGTAAGCGGGTAATGACAGCAAGCGCAATGCCGGTTGTGCGAGCCCTTTGCTGTTGCTCAACGGGGAGTTTGCCCGCCAAAATCGAGATGAAGATCACGTTGTCCACGCCGAGCACAAGTTCGAGTACGACAAGCGTTATAAAAGCAATCCATGTTTCGGGTTGTGAAAGCCATTCCATGTAGAGAACTCCTAGGTAGTGTTTTCGGCGAAGTATACCCGAACAAAAGTCCCTCTCAAAGACCCAAAAAAGAAATCTAACGAAATGCTATAATCTGAAACACTTCGATTCGATACAGGTCAAGTAAACGCCGCTCAACCTCCGGCCTCAATCTATTCATGCAACTAACCACACTCTCTCAATCGTCCCTGCAAGATTACGTGGATTGCGCGCGGCGGTTTCAACTCCGTTATTTGGATCGGCTTGCTTATCCGGCTGTCGAATCAGAGCCGGCGCTCGAGAACGAGCAACACCAACGCGAAGGTGAATTTTTTCATCGGCTTGTGCAACAATACCTGGTCGGGATTCCAATCGAGCAGGTGAGTCCGCTGGCGAATACGCCCAATCTACAACGCTGGTGGGATAACTTCCTAGAACAAAGAAACTTGTTGGGTGTAAGTGATCGATCCGGTTTATACCCCGAAGCGACACTCTCCGCGCCTCTTGGAAATTTTCGCTTGTTGGCGAAATACGATCTGATCGCGCTCCGCGAAAAGAAGGTCACCATCTACGACTGGAAGACCTATCGTAGACGCCCACGCAACGAATGGCTCGCCGCGCGGCTTCAGACGCGCGTCTACCGGGCGCTTCTAGTCCGTGCTGGAACGCACCTTAACAAGGAGACGCCATTTGAACCCGAGCAGATCGAGATGGTGTATTGGTTCGCGGATTTCCCCAATGAGCCCGCGCGGTTCCCGTACACGTCCGCGCAATACAAACGGGATTGGGACTTGCTTGTCAAACTCGCGGATGAGATCGCCAAGGCTGTTCCCCAGGCTCAGGACGGCGCATCCTCCCTCCCTCTAACTGATGACCGTACGAAATGCTCTTACTGCCCTTATAGGTCGTATTGCGAGCGTGGAGTCCGCGCGGGCGAGGCGGACCAAGCCGAGGCGCAGACAGAAGCGGAAGAACTATTCGATGTCAATTTCGAGCAGATCGGGGAGATCGCGTTTTAAATTTGCGTAGGGGCAGGTCAGAGACGTACCCCTACGGATTTACATATACCCCAAAATGATTCGCAACGGGACGCTCCCTCCCAGGGATGAAATTATCAATCGGGGAATTAAGAATCAACGGCTCGCCGTTCTCACCTTCGATCACCATCGTGGACGAGCCGCCCCCGTCGAGACTCATCGCAAGGTACACACCCTGGTCGATCAACAGGTGCGCGAGACCAGAAAAGGATATGCCCGCGCTGTAGAGTGGTTGTCGTCCATCCACAACGATCAGGTACACATATCGGCCGTTTTTGTTCAAACCGATCGCCGTGCGCGGCTCGAGTTCCGAGTCGTTGAGAGCCGGCACCGGTTGTCCCTGCAACACAAGCATTCGGTCACCCGAGATGGCGCTGTAGACCCGATTCGGTTTGTCATTAAAAGTGAACGCGTTACGGCGGCTGACGTATAACGTGGGACGTTCACCTTCATCTAGATCCACACCCTGCCAGTAATCATCGCCGTTCGAGGCGGCGAATCCCAACGGGGCGACGGGGTCGCCCGCGTGGGGATAATAATCCGCAGGACCGCGCGACCACCACGGAGAGAATCCATCGCCGTTGACGGCAATTTGCAATCCGAACTCATCAAGGAATTGGGATGTGGTGCGCGCGCGGAGCGGAGTCTCGCCGTTTGAATCCGCAGGCGTGACGAGGAATTGAATCCTCTTCGCTTTCGTGTCAATTTTAATGATGTGCGCGATCATCGGGCTGGGAAAATATTTCACTACGCGTTGATACGTCACGCCTTCGTAGAGGGTTTCCTCGGTGGGAATGGGAGCAGGTCTGCCTCGCGTGGCAATGAAATACACTGCAAGACATAGCACCAGTGCTGCCCCTGCCAGAGACAGCGGTCTTAGTATGGATTTCTTTTTCATGATCGCAGAAGCTATTGTAATTTCCCCAAATTAATACAAACTAAAGCTTACGCCACCAGCTCTTGTTCAGCTTTCCTCATCGTCTTGAAGGATTCGATCGCCACCTCCAGCATGGACGTGTCGGGTTCGCGCGTGGTCAGCGATTGCAGCGCCAAATTCGGCTTGATGAGCAAGCGCACCAGAGGGTTCTTGAGATTATTTGCCGTCCAGCGGATGAACTCCACCGCGATACCCGCGATAACCGGAATCAACAGAATGCGGCTGGCGAGCCGCCACGCGAAGTCCATGTCACCAAGCAGACTGTGGACGAGAATGGATAACAAAACAAATGTCAGCATGAACGCGGTGCCGCAGCGAGGGTGCTCCAGCGGAAATTTCGCAACACTCTCCGGCGTGAGTTCCGCGCCGGCTTCGTAGGCGTTGATCGTCTTATGCTCCGCGCCGTGATATCCGAACAGGCGTTTCACATCGGACATTTTTCCGATCGCCCAGATATAGCCGACCAGCAACACCAAGCGCATCAGGCCCTCGAGCAAGTTATGCGACAAATTTCGCCAGCCAAGCGAATGTTCCGCCCAGCCGCCCACGCTGGCAGGCAGCAAAACAAACAACCCGATCCCGATCGCCAGCGAAGTGGCAACCGTAAGATACAACGCGGGACCTTCGAGTTTCTCGTCTTCTCCGGTTTGGGTATTCGCAGATATGGTGAGCGCTTTCATGCCTAGCCCCAGCGCGTCCCACAGCAGGATCGAGCCGCGCAAGAACGGAATCTTCGCGAGGCGCGATCGATAGACCGCGGCGAGGCTTTCCTTGTGCACGACGATGCTGCCATCCGGCGCGCGCATGGCAATGGCGAATCCTTTTTGCCCGCGCATCATCACGCCTTCAATGACCGCCTGCCCGCCGTAGGTAATGATCTTATCTTCCATTGATTCCTTGTGTGGCAAACTTGCGTATCTGCCTAGGGCGGACACATGTGTCCGCCCCTACGATTTAGGTCAAATTGAAAATCGCATGAATGAGCGCGTCGATGCCCTTACGCCATGTAGGCATATGCAGTTTTTCATTCGGTGAATGCGCATTATCTTCAGGCAGACCGAAACCGGTCAACACCGAGTCCACGCCGACGTACTTTTGCAGTTGGACAACCACACCGATCGAGCCGCCCTCACGCTTGAACAGCGGGCGTTTCCCCCAGACCTGTTCGAGTCCATTTGCCATTGCCTGCACACCCATGCTATCGCGTTCGGTGATCGCCGCGTCGGAGCCGTTGATGACCTTCACCTCCCAGCGAATTGTCTTTGGCGCGTTCGCCTTCATGTATTTGAGCAACGCCTTCTCGACCAACGCCGGCGTTTGATCGGGCACGAGGCGGCACGAGACCTTTGCCATCGCCCACGCAGGCAGGACAGTCTTCGATCCCTCGCCGGTGAAGCCGGAGAGCAAGCCATTGACTTCCAGCGTCGGGCGAATTCCGACGCGTTCTTCCGGCGTGTAGTCCGGCTCTCCCCACAACGCCGGGACGCCGGTCATGTTGACAACATCCTTTGGCTTGATGGGAAGACGGTTGATTTCAGCACGCTCGGCTTTGCCTACTTTGCGAACTTTGTCGTAAAAGCCCGGCAAGGTGATGCGTCCCTTTTTGTCGTGCATGCCCGCAATCAACTCGGCGAGAGCCTGCGCGGGGTTATGCACGGTTCCACCGAATAGACCTGAATGCAGGTCGCGGTCGGGACCATACACGCGAATTTCAAAATACGCGAGACCTCGCAAACCGTACGTGATCGTCGGCAGGTCGGCGCTGATCATGCCCGCATCGGGATTGATACAGAAATCCGCTTTGAGCATCTCGGCGTGTTGCTTGATGAACGCGCCTAAATTCTTCGAGCCGATCTCCTCTTCGCCTTCAATGAGCCATTTGAGATTCACGGGCAACCCGCCCGTACGCACGACGGACTCAACCGCCTTCATCGAGGCGATGACCTGTCCCTTCATATCGGACGAACCGCGCGCGAATAGATTCTCTCCACGCACCTCGGCTTTGAATGGATCGGTTGTCCACAAGTCGAGCGGGTCCACGGGTTGAACATCATAGTGACCGTAAATGAGGACGGTCGGCGCTCCCTTCCCCGCTTTGAGCGATTCGCCGTAGACGGCTGGATGCCCACCCGTCGGCATGACGCGCACGTTTTCCATCCCCAAGGATTCCAATTGCGAGGCGGACCATTCGGCGGCGCGGAGTGTATCCGCGTTGTGTTCCGGGCTGGTCGAGATGGAGGGGATGGCAAGGAATTCCTTCAACTCTTCGACGAATCGTTCGTTGTTTTGATGAGCGAATTCGAGCGCGGATTTTCGTGGATCGGTCATGATGTCTCCATGGATTTGAGAGTGTAAGTCCCCTCTCCCTTCGGGTGAGAGTTAGGGTGAGGGAGTAGCGGTCTCTTCCTGTTGTAAGGCGCGGCGGGTTAGCAGGAACCATTGCGTGAATGTGGCAAACCGGTCGCTCGGGTCGTACAGCGGAGCGACCTGCACACCCTGAACCTGCGTATCCACTGCATACGAATAGACCGGAATGTACAGGGGCAAGGCGGGCAATTCCTTGGCAAAGACGACTTGAAAGTTTCGATACAAACGGGCGCGCAGCGAGTAATCGGCTGTGACGCGCGCCTGTTCGAGATATTCGCTTGCGGGCCGGTTATCCCATTGGGAATAGTTCTGTCCACCGGCGGCTTCGGCTTGATGCCAGAAGGGATACGGGTCCGGGTCGGGGGTGCGAGAAAGGTTGATGTCCACGAGAGCCGATTGAAAGGCGCGAGAAGCGAGCGAGTTCAGCACGAGTTGGTCGTACGGCACGGCTTGCAAGTCCACACGCACACCGATCTTCGCCCATTGACCTTGAATCGCCTGGGCGATCTGCGTATGCAGCGCGTCGTCCGGATGCAACATCGTAAAAACAAGCGGCACACCCTCTCTCGCGCGGACTTCTCCTCCACCGGCGGGGATGATGTATCCTTCGTCCTTCAAAAGGGCGATCGCGCCTTCGGGGTTATATTCGAATCGCTCGGTGCCGTCGTAGTATGCCCACGAATTGGGCAGGATGGGTCCATGGGCGAGGATCGCCTGCCCCGCCATAATCGTATTGACGATCTGCGCACGATTCAATCCAAGCATCAGCGCGCGGCGGACGTTCACGTTCTGAAGGAATTCCACATCCAGGTTATTGAGATTGAAGAACACAAAACTCATCTGCGGGAGCGGGCTGGAATACAAGGAAAGCTCGGGTTCTTCGAGCACTGCCGGCAGCTCGTCCGGCGATACGCGGCTGATGCCAAGCACATCGCCTTGTGTGTACGCGTCCAGCGCGGCGGCAGAGGTCGGATAGTAGCGAAACACCACTTGTTCGATGAACGGAGGGGTTCCGAAATACTCTGTGTTTATCGTCAGCACCACGCCAGTGATCTGACCATCGTCCACGAGCAGGCGATCGAAGCGGTACGGTCCCGTGCCCACCGGGTTGATGTTGAACTGAGCATCGGGCATCTGTTCCGCCGGAACCGATTCGAGCAAATGCTTCGGCAGAATGCCAAAGGTCAGATAATCCATGAACGGGACGAACGGCTCAGGGAGCGTGAATTTCAAATTCTTATCGTTGAGCTTCTCAACGGTGATCCTCCCCCACATGTCTTTGATATCCTGCGGCACCAGCGAACCCGGACCCTTCATCCGCTCGATGGTGAAGATCACATCATCGCTGGTGACCGGTGTCCCATCATGCCAGAGCGCATTCGCGCGCAGGGTGAAATTGTAGACCGTCCCGTCCGGCGCGGCGCCCCATGCCTCGGCCAGATCGGCACGCGGAATCCCGCGCTCGTCGAATTTGACGAGACCATTGAACAGCAGGCGATCCACATCGCGGTCGGCGGAGTTGTTCCAGTCCAGCAATGGGTTGAGCCGCCCCAACGAGCCGACGAGCGCTTCGGTGTACACGCCTCCCTGCTCTGGCTGTGCAAGGATCGGTCCGCCCGTTACTTGCTGCGACTGCTGGGTGAATAGCAAGACCGCCACGATCACGAGTGTGATGAGGACGACCAGGATCTGCCAGCGTAGTTGTTTCATATACAAAAAGAAAGGCTCGTTCGCGCCACGCACTCAAACCCGCGCGGGTCAAACGGGCCCTGTCTCGAGATGAGTATGCGATTCAGGAGATCATCAACAAAGCGATGACCAGCACAAAGAACAGCACGCTCAAGACGATCGTGATCCAAAACAACGTGCGCTCGATGCCGCGGCGCGCGGTGAACACACTGCCCGCGTCGGCGCCAGTCAAACCGCCCAAGCCGGCACCCTTGCTTTGCAAGATGACGCTCGCAATGAGCAGGACGGAGATTATAATCAGCGCGTAATCCAAATACGTTACCATGAACAACAGCCTCCTTTTATTAAGCGGGGTCATTATACCCGCTGGGCGGAAAATACGTCAAACCGAGGTCACATGCACGAAATCGTAGTTAATTTGCACATGCACACGCGCTATTCGGACGGAAGCGGCACACATAGAGACATTGCACAGGCCGCGTTACAAACCGGCGTGGATGCGGTCATTGTGACGGATCACAACGTGCTCGTGCGCGGCGTGGAAGGCTACTACCGCGTCGGGCGCCGGGGAGTCCTGCTCCTCGTTGGACAGGAAGTCCACGACCAGGACCGCGACCCGCAAAAGAATCACCTCCTCATCTTCAACGCAGACCGCGACCTCTCGGCCCTCGCCGACGACCCACAGACCCTCATCAACGGCGTACGCGAGGCGGGCGGACTCAGTTTCATCGCCCACCCCACTGACCCAGAAGCGCCTGCCTTCAATGAAACCGACATTTCATGGGAAGATTGGGATGTGCAAAACTTTACCGGCATCGAACTGTGGAACGGGCTGAGCGAACTCAAAACAGTCGTACCTACCAAACTGCACGGTTTGTTCTACGCGTATTTTCCTCAGTTCATCGGCTACAGCCCGATCCGTGAATCGCTCAGCCGCTGGGACAAATTGCTTTCCCGCGGGCGTCCCGTCGTCGCCATCGGCGGCTCGGACGCGCACGCCATGCACATGAACATGGGACCGTTGCACCGTGTGATCTTCCCGTATGAGTTTCACTTCAAAACGATCAACACCCACGTTATCATCCCTGAACCGCTCACCGGCGATGTCCCAACCGACAAGAAGATGGTCTATGACGCCCTCGCCGCAGGGCGCTGTTTTGTCGGGTATGATCTGCCGGCACCGACGCGAGGGTTCATCTTCAAGGCAAAGGGACTGCATCAATCCGCGATCATGGGCGGGGAAATTTCCGTCAAAGGCGGCGTAACGTTGCACGCGCACATCCCTCAACAGGCGGAAATTCATCTCATCAAAGATGGGAAGAAAATCGGCGTGTTGAATAATTCATACGCCGCAACCCATTACGTTACCGAGCCCGGCGTGTATCGCGTGGAAGTGTATCGCCGCCACCTCGGCAGAATGCGCGGCTGGATCTTCAGCAATCCGATCTATGTGAGATAGCGATCAACGCAAAGGAGAGTTTATTATGAGCGACAGACAAAAGCGAACCATCGAAGTCATCGCCGAAGCGACAACGGTTCAGGGCTGGAAGAAACAGGTCACCGCGGGGCAGAAAGGCGAGAGACAATTCACCTTCTTCGCGGACGAAGGCTCGTACATGCCCGGCGGAGAAAGTTCCGCACCCACGCCGCTGACGTATTTCGTCTCCGGCGTCGCGCTCTGACTGCTTTCACAGGTGTCGCAGGTTGCGGCAAAGAAGAGACTGGTGTTGAAAAACGAGCGCGTCAAAGTCACCGCGCACTTTCGCGAGGAGGGCGCCGTGCTGGCTGGCACGCAACGCGGCTTTTGCGAAGACTTCGACATCGAACTTTCGATCCACGGAGATATTCCAGAGGAAGAAATTGTGAAGCTGATTCGGTTGGCGCATCAGATGTGTTTTACGGAATCAGCCCTGAGGGGTTTGCCAGAGATCACGGCGAAGCATGTGTTCAATGGGGAAGAAATTCGTTTTGAATAAGTGGCGGGCCGACCCGGCGTATTACCCCTCCATACCCTATAAGCGGAGCCGGAATGGAATATCGTAATCTGGGCAAGTCAGGAGTCAAAGTATCTGCCATCGGGATCGGTTGCAACCAGTTCGGCGGCAAAGTGGATGCGGCTGGAACGAAAGCCGTCGTCCAGCGCGCGCTGGAGGTGGGGATCAATTTTTTCGACACCGCGAATGTCTACGGCAACCCCAACGGCACATCGGAGGAGTTTTTAGGCGCGGCTTTGGATGGACAACGAGACAACGTGGTGATCGCGACAAAAGTCCGTTTCAAAATGGGCGAAGGTCCGAACGACTCAGGCGCGTCGCGCTATCACATCCTGAACGCAGTCGAGGCGAGCCTGCGGCGGCTGAGGACGGATCATATTGACCTGTATCAAATTCATGCATGGGATGAAACGGTGCGCGTCGAAGAGACGATGCGCGTGCTCGACGATCTCGTCCGCGCAGGGAAAGTCCGTTATGTGGGCGCGAGTCAATTTTCGGCGTGGCAGATGGCGCACATCAACGCGCTTACTGAGATGATGGGCTGGGAGCAATTCGTCACGATCCAAACACACTACAATTTGCTCGAGCGAGATGCCGAGCGGGAACTTGTCCCGTATTGCGCATGGTCGGGCGTTGGCATCCTGCCGTATTTTCCGCTCGCGGGCGGATTGCTCACCGGCAAATACAAACGCGGCGAACCGCCTCCCGCCGGGTCGCGCGGCGAGTTCAGCCCCTACGTGAAGAATCGACTCACGGATGCGACATTCGACAAACTGGATAAACTCCGCGCCTTCGCCGACTCGCACAGACACACACTTCACGACCTCGCTTTTGCCTGGCTGCTCAGTAAG
>CAZFDL010000088.1:0-10916 GCA_964517905.1 uncultured Anaerolinea sp.
TGATGCAAAAATCCAGCGCGGCTTGCACCCTGCCCCGTTCGAACGCGATCAGGTGGACGGTCATGGCGACCATGATCGAAAGGACAAAAACGGGAATCGCGGCTTCTTCAAAAAAGAAGCGCGCTGTGGCAATCAACAGCACGCCTCCGATCGTGACCCATTCATGCGGTTCGGACTGAACCGCCCGATACATGCGGACAAATTCCCACGCCGCGCCCGCCAGGACGATCGCCATGACGAGAAAATAAAAAACGCCCCCATAGATGATGGCTGGCAAACCGATCACCGCCAGCCCGATCGAGGTCAACACACGCCTAGGCACTCGACGCCTCGTACTCGTTCGATGGGACTTTTCCGTAGCGGCGGTCGCGTGAAGCGAAGGTTTCGAGCGCGCGGCGGTATTCTTCTTTATCGAAATCGGGCCAATACGTCGGCGTGACGTACCATTCGGAATACGCAGCCTGCCAGATTAGGAAATTGCTCACGCGCAATTCACCGGACGTGCGGATGATCAGATCCGGGTCGGGTGTGCCAGCCGTGTATAAATAACGGCTCACAAGTTCGTCCGTCACCTCTTCCGCGGGAATACCGTCTTTCATGATGTTCTGGATCGCGTTGACGATCTCATCGCGCCCGCCGTAGTTGAAGGCCACGTTCAGCACAAGCCGGTCGTTGGTCTTCGTCAATTCGATGGCTTCGAGCACTTTTTCCTGCAGGTTCGGGGCGAGTCTTTCGAGCCGGCCGATATGACGCAACTGCACGCCCTCCTTGTTGAGTTCGGCAAGTTCACGGTCGATCACATCCTCGAGGATGAACATCAAACCCTGCACCTCTTCGGGCGGGCGTCCCCAGTTCTCGGTGGAGAACGCGTAGATCGTAAGGTATTTCACCCCAAACTCCACCGATGCGCGGATAACGCGGCGCAGGTTTTCGGTACCGGCTTTGTGCCCCGCCAGGCGCGGTAAGCCGCGTGAGAGCGCCCAGCGACCGTTGCCGTCCATAATCATGGCAACATGGCGTGGAATTTTATCGGGAGGGATATTGAGATGGGTATCGGTCATTAAATTAATCCGTCATTGCAAGACTGCCGCGTCGGGCTACGCTTCGTCATCGTTCGCCCATCGACTCGTTTGGCTCAGCGCGATGATTCGCTACACTTCCATGATCTCGGTTTCTTTTGTCTTGCCCTGTGCGGCTACCTCATCAATGTATTTATCGGTGAGTTTTTGCAGGTCTTCCTCCCCGCGCTCCAGGTCGTCCTCGGAGATCAACTTTTCCTTTTCGAAATCGCGCAGGTCGTTGTGCGCATCGCGCCGGATGTTGCGGATGGCAATACGCGCCTCCTCGAGGCGGTGATGCACATGTTTCACCAAATCGCGGCGGCGTTCTTCGTTCAACGGTGGAAGGTTGAGATGGATGACCTTGCCGTCACTGTTGGGATTTAGCCCCAAGTCCGAGGCTTGAATCGCCTTTTCGATGGTCTTCAAGGTGGAAGCGTCGAACGGCTTGATCGTCAGGGTACGCGGTTCCGGCACGCTGATCGAAGCCAGTTGCATGAGAGGTGTGGGTGTTCCGTAATATTCGATGGGGAGTCTTTCAACCAGCCCCGGGCTTGCGCGTCCGGTACGGACGGCGGCAAGGTCGTCATGAAGCACCTGAAGGGCGCCGCGCATGCGGGTCTCGGCGCTGCTGAGTATATCTTTGATCACCACAGCCTCCTGCGGAAATGTCTTTGAAATCTTCTAGGATGTCTGGAGACAGATTTAGATTTGTATCTCAAAGCTGATACAAGGATACACCAAAAATTCAAAATTCGCTATACAACGAGCATCGCATGAGAGATTTTGGAGAAACCTGAGAGCCTTACCCATGCACAAGGGTGCCGACCGCTTCGCCCCTGAGCGCGGCAAGCAGAGCATGGTTATCCCATAGGTTCACCACCAGAATGGGCAATTTGTTCTCCATGCACAACGTGATGGCGGTGCTGTCCATCACTTCAAGGCGGCGGTTGATGACCTCGATGTAATTCAACTCATCGAACTTCTTCGCGTCAGGATTCTTCTTCGGGTCTGCATCGTAGACCCCGTCCACTTTGGTGGCTTTGATGACAACGTTCGCGTCGATCTCCGTCGCGCGCAAGGCGGCGGCCGTGTCTGTGGAAAAGAACGGATTCCCCGTGCCGGCGCCGAAGATGACCACCCGCCTCTTTTCCAGGTGACGGATGGCGCGGCGGCGGATGTAGGGTTCGGCGATCTGCCGCATATCGATCGCGGACATGACGCGCGTGTACACGCCGGCGCGCTCGAGCGCATCCATCAAAGCCATGGCATTCATCACTGTGGCGAGCATGCCCATGTAATCCGCGGTGGCGCGGTCCATGCCGCGTTCCAATCCCTGTTTGCCGCGCCACAGGTTGCCCGCACCGATCACGATCGCCACCTCCACCCCCATCTCGTGGACCGCTTTGATCCGGCTGGCAATGGACTCAGCTTCGTCCACATCAATGCCGAAGCCGGATTTCCCGCCGAGAGCCTCTCCACTCAGCTTGAGGAGGATTCGTTTGTATTTGAGATCGCTCATATCTCTCCTTTATCGCTCGCCCGCCCATCGGGAACCCCTCAATCGGAGAGGGTCGGGGTGAGGGAGAGCATAAAAAATGACCAACCATCTGGTTGGTCATTTTACTTTAATTGTTCAAGCTCTCGCCCAACTCCCAGCGCTGGAAGCGTCGTACGATCACGTTTTCGCCGATGGCGGCAACCGTCTGCAGGATCAACTTTTCGACGGTAATCGATTCATCACGAATGTAGGCCTGCCGAGAGAGGACCGCCTCATCTTTGAACTTTTCGAGTCGTCCCTGCACGATCTTCTCAAGCACGTTGTCCGGCTTGCCTTCTTCCTTCGCGCGTGCCCGGGCGATCTCTGCTTCGTGCTCGAGGACAGCGGCGGGAATTTCCTCCGCCTTGAGGTAGCGCGGCGCGGAAGCGGCGATCTGCAACGCGAGTTCGTGCGCCAGCTCACGAAATTTATCCGAGCGCGCCACGAAATCGGTCTCACAGTTCACTTCGACCATCACTCCCACGCGCCCGCCGCCGTGTGAGTACAACTCAACCACACCTTGTGAAGCCTCCCGGTCGGCGCGCTTGGCGGCAGTCGCCATACCCTTCTCACGGAGCCAATCCACAGCCTTCTGAAAGTCGCCGCCCGCTTCTTCGAGCGCTTTACGGCAATCCAGCACGCCGGCATTGGTCGCGGCGCGGAGTTCCTTGATCATCTCAGTCGTGATTTCCATGTGTCCCTACTCTCCTGCTGGTTCGGAAGGTTTTGCATCCGCATCAGGAGCGGCTTCCGTATTGGGAGCCTCTGCCACAGCCTCCACTGCCGCAGGTACGGCAGGTACGCGCGAGGCGCTCATCTTTGCCAGGGTGGCTTCGCCAAGGAGGTCGCCGTCAGCCAGTTCAACTTCTGTTTCCACGACCTTGGGAGCCTTCCGTGTAGAGCGTTCAGATTTGCCCCTGGTTTCATCGGAGGGCATTGCCTCGGGTTCTTCATCCTTGCGCATGGACTTGCCTTCCAAAACTGCGTCGGCAACTTTCGCCACGAGCAATTTGATCGCACGGATCGCGTCGTCGTTGGAGGGGACCACGAAGTCGATATTCTGAGGATTGCAGTTCGTATCCACCATCGCAACGATCGGAATGTTCAGCAAATTTGCCTCGTGCACTGCCGAATCCTCGCGCCCTACATCGATGATGAAGAGCAGATCGGGTCGGCGTTTCATGGTACGAATACCGGAAAGCCGGGTGGATAAACGTGTGATCTCGCGCTGGATCAACAGTCCTTCTTTTTTGGTCAAGCGGTCGAGTTCGCCGGTATCACGCATCTTCTCGAGACGTTCGAATTCCTGAATGCGGGCGTGCATCGTGGACCAGTTGGTGAGAATGCCGCCCATCCAGCGTTCGGTCACGAAGGGCATACCGCAGCGCGCGGCTTCCTCCGCAACGGTTTCCTGAGCCTGTCGCTTCGTACCGACAAACAACACCGTGCCGCCATTCGCCACGGCATCACGGATCACATTGTATGCATGGTTCAACAGCTTGGACGTCTGTTGCAGGTCGATAATGTGAATGCCGTTGCGCTCCGTAAAAATATACGGTTTCATGCGCGGGTCCCACTTGTTGGTGCGATGCCCGAAATGCACACCGCTCTCAAGCAGGGCTTTCATTGAGATGACTGCCATTGTTCTCCTTACATGTCTGCTATTTCACGCGTCATTCAAACGCGCCGAGCAGAAAAAGTTTAGCGGGGTTTGCTGACCCGCTCAGGGACGCTCGATGCCCGTCCCAGGCAAGATGTGTGGCGCCAGTAGCGCCACGGCGAGCATTATAACACAGGACTCTCCATGGGCTTCCGCTTCATTCCCCAGGGAGGCTGGATACGCCGTCGTTAAATGCTGCATGGCGCCGAGGCGCCATGCAGCATTTCCGCAATTGTGGTTGTTACCAATTCCCGAATCCGATCAATTTATCAGGTCCTGGTTGACAGCATCCCATATTTTCCGGGCACGATTCCGCAGCTGGTCATTCTCGTTCACCTTCTTGGTTGCATACATTACGGTAGTGTGGTCACGACCGCCAAGTATTTCACCAACCTGAGGCAGTGATATCTCGATATATTGTCGCAGGATGTACATCGCCAATTGTCGCGGGGTCGCGAATTTCGCCGACCGATTCTGTCCGATTAGGTCTTCGACCTTTACACCTTCGATCTCGGCAACTGCTTCGAGTATTTTGCTGGGCGGTATTTTCTTCTTTTGCGGTAATAGATCCGCCAGTGCCATTTCAACCAGGCTGGGCGTCAACGAAGTGCCGCTCAAGTCAGCAAAGGCGATCACACGGTTCAATGCGCCCTCCAACTCCCGGATATTCGACTGAACCCTGCGCGCGATACTCTCGAGGATGTCGTCCGACACCTGTCGACCCGTCTTTTCAGCCTTCGAGCGGAGAATCGCAAGCCGCGTCTCCAGATCGGGCGCTTGAATGTCTGCTGTAAGACCCCATTCGAACCGCGAGCGGAGCCGTTCCTCCAGCGTGACCAGCGACTTCGGGGGGCGGTCCGATGAAACGATGATCTGCTTATCCTGACCGTGCAGGGTGTTGAAGGTGTGGAAAAATTCCTCCTGCGTGGATTCCTTGCCGGCAATGAACTGGATATCGTCGATCAACAGCACATCGATCGAGCGGTATTTCTCACGAAAGGCCTGTGTCGTGTGCGTGCGGATGGCTGTGATCATGTCGTTGGTGAATTCCTCCGACGAAACGTACAGCACGCTCAGTCCGCGCGCATGACAGGAGTTGCCAATCGCGTGTAGTAAGTGTGTCTTGCCGAGTCCCACGCCGCCATAGACAAATAGAGGGTTGTAGGCGCGGGCAGGCTTTTCGGCAACGGCGAGGCAGGCGGCATGAGCCAGCCTGTTGCCTGAGCCCACGACGAAATTCTCGAAGACATAGCGGGGATTCAGGGTCGAATTGCGGGTTAACTGCTCGGGAGCCGAAGCCGCTTCCACAGGCGAAAGATGCGCTTCATCCACTTCTGTCTCTTTTTCGTTGCCGTACACGACGAAACTGACCGCTACACTCCCGTTCAAAATTCCACCGAGCAGCCGGTTTACCGTGCTCACGAGGCGGTTTTCGAGCCAATCGCGCGCGTAGGCGTTGCGAACCCCGATGGTCAGCAGTCCATTCTGGTAAGAGACTGGTCTTGTATCGCGCACCCAGGTATCATACGAGGCGCGCGGCATTTCCATTTGAAGTTGCCCAAGGACCGACTGCCATGCCTGTTCTGCGTTCATTGATTCTCCTCAACGACCGTGATTGCATAATGCGAAGTTTATCCGCTTCGTCAGCGGCTATTTTCAAATCTATCTTGTTGTGATTGAGAGACTCACAGGGATTGCCAGATGCGATACGATCTCCACATCCATATCTCAGCGTGCTGTCATTCTAGCACAACTGATAAAAAGTACAACACGCAAAGCCTACGTTTCATTTAAAACATCTGTTTTTTTAAGGTCACTCAACGTTAAAGAGTACAAATGCAGATGGAGAAGTTGCAGATGATTCATAGAACACACGTTTCAGCCATGCACGCTCCACAAAGTTATCCACACCCCCACATATGGGGTCAGATGGCTCTTTGGACGGTCACGATACGGAGATGAGGGGGTGGTCTTAAAGAACGCGTGTTGACAACAACTTCACATGCAGTGTTTGAGACTCAAGATTTTGGGATTCAATGTTAAAGAATGAACGATTCGTTCGTTTCAAGTCCGCGCCAGACGTGGAACCCATGCCAATACGGTCGTACCACCACTCATATGCGATGAAACTTCCACATCACCGCCAACAGATTGCACACGCGATTGCATGTTGGCGAGTCCGTGACCGATGTTGAGGGTCATCTTCTCCGTTTCGAAACCGATTCCATCGTCGCGGATCTCCATCAACACACGATCTTTCGTTTTCCACAGTGAAATTTGCACGGTTCTTGCCTTTGCGTGCTTTGCCGCATTCGCCAGAGCTTCCTGACAGATGTGAAACAAGGCAAGAGAGTGCGATTCGGGCAGGCTATTCACACCCTTTCCAGGGTCTACAAGGCTCACGTCGGCAAATGTATGGGCTTTGAACTCGGCAATCAGCCGTTGAATGCCGCCAATTAATCCATCTTCACCCATTTGTCTCGGTTTTAGATCCAAGATATATGCCCGCAGGTCACGGATCACTTGATTCAGACCGTCTATCGCGCCTTGAACACGCACTTTGGCCTCGTTCGAGTCATCACTTAATGAAAGGAGCGCGTTTTCAAGCGACAAGCCAAGACCATAAATGGATTGAATGACGCCATCATGCAGGTCCATCCCGAAGCGCTCACGCTCTTCCAGTACTGCCAGACGCCGCGCGTTCTCATACAAACGGGCATTTTGGATCGCCGCGGCGGCATAGGCAGCCAACATCTGGATGATCTTCTCATCGTCGGCGGTAAATTCGGGAGCACCGATCTTGTCTGTAAGGTAGATTTGCCCGAGTTGGTGGCTCGCGGCGCGAATTGGCACCCCTAAGAACGATGTCATCGGTGGATGATTTGGCGGAAACCCTACCGAGTTTGGGTGATCGCTGATCCGAGGGATTCGCAGCGGAACTTCGGTATTCATCAGCTCGCGAATTAAACCCCTACCCACAGGCGGATGAGCCAGTCGCTTGATCTCATCCTGAGTCATACCCACGGCTATGAACTTTTCCAATTTGCCGTCCTCGGTCAACACCCCGAGCGCGGCATAGTTGGCGTCTGATTGCTCGCACGCGGTCTGCGCGATGCGTTCGAGCAGGTTCTCGAGCGAAACATCTTTCACCAGTTCAAGACTGGCGCGATGCAGGGCGACCAACCGTTCCTGCAATTGTTCACGGGTCAGTAACATGTGATAAATTATCCCATAATATGATAGATTTTGGCAGACGCACCGCATACAATAAACCAGAGGTAAACCATGACCAACTCACGCATCTCCGGATTCTACAACATGCCCCTCGAAGAGCGCCGCGAAAAACTGGCCGACGCGGCGGGTCTTCCCCAGCCTGAGTTTGCCGCGTGGACCTCCGGCGGGCTCACCCCCGAAGCCGCAGACCACATGATCGAGAACGTTGTCGGCTTCCACAGCCTGCCATTGGGTATTGCGCTCAACTTCCAGGTGAATGGACGCGATGTTCTCGTGCCGATGACTCTCGAGGAGCCTTCCGTGGTGGCGGGCGCATCGTTCATGGCAAAGCTCGCCCGCGCCGGCGGCGGATTCAACGCCACAACCACTGATCCGCACATGATCGGGCAAATGCAAGTGCTGGACCTGGAAAATGTCCACCTTGCCCAGCTTTCGCTATTGGAGCATAAGGCGGAACTTCTGGCTGAAGCGGATTCAGTGGATCCCGTCCTGAAAAAATTCGGAGGCGGCGCACACAACCTTGAAGTCCGCGTGATATCCGAATCCCCCATCGGACCGTTCCTGGTCGTTCATCTCATCTACGATGTGCGCGATGCAATGGGAGCGAACGCGGTTAACACGGCTTGCGAGAGGCTGGCTCCCCACATCGAAGCCATCACCGGCGGACGCGTTCATTTGCGCATCCTCTCGAACCTTGCAGACCATCGTCTTGCGCGTGCGCGTTGTACAATTCCTCTGGGCGAATTGGCATTCGGTGATTTTTCGGGTGAAAAAGTTCGTGATGGGATCATTGAAGCGTGGGCGTTTGCCGCCAGCGACCCGTACCGCGCCGCGACACACAACAAGGGAATCATGAACGGCGTGGACGCGGTGGTCATCGCCACTGGCAACGACTGGCGCGCAATCGAAGCAGGCGCACATGCATACGCGGCTCGGTCGGGCAAATACACGTCATTATCAACGTGGGGTAAGGACAAGGATGGCAATCTCGTTGGCACGCTTGAAATGCCCATGGCGGTGGGAATTGTCGGTGGCGCGACCAAGGTGCACCCCGCCGCGCAAGCCGCGGTCAAGTTGATGGGAGTCAAAACCGCGAGTGAACTTGCCGAGATCATCGTCTCGGTGGGACTCGCCCAAAACATGGCGGCGTTGCGCGCCCTTGCCACCGAAGGTATCCAGCGTGGACACATGTCACTGCACGCGAGACAGGTTGCCATTGCGGCAGGAGCCGAAGGGGAATTGATCGAAAAGGTCGCCATGAAGATGGTCACAGAAAAAGTCGTGCGCATCGACCGCGCGGAAGAAATTTTGAAAGGAATGAAATCGTAGCAATAATAGACAGGCGACGAGACTTCGCCCTACGATAATAAAATGAACAGGATAATCCAGCCGGAACCGAAATTGTTCGGCTTGCCCCGCCCGCTTGCCGGTGCAGTGACCGGTGTGCTGGTCTTTTTGGTCATCCTTCTGCCATTGAAGTATTTGGACTACAGCTCCCTCCTCCTCTACAGATTGGCACTGAACCTGGAGTTGCCGGGCAGGCTGACCATCGTCATGCTCGGCACTGCGGCAAGAATTGACCTGCCATCGACTGTCGCGAACCTTGTCAGCATCGCCATATCCGCCATCCCTGCATGGATCGCAGGCTGGCAGATCGCCTCACCTAACAGATCGAAACGGTCACAGGGGATCGTTTTCACCATTGTGTATCTGCTTTTCATTGTAGCTTTTGGCACATTGCTGTCGTTTGCCGGTATCTAAAATGAACGAAACCACTCTTTGGCAAGTCCGTCATTTCGTTTATCAACAAATCGCAGATACGGCACGCCCCCCCAGCGTGGACGAGACCGCACGGCACTTTAACATCTCAACGGAAGAAGCAGGCACATATTATGGGGAACTCAATAGTCGTCACGCTTTCTTCCTTGAGCCGAATACATTGACAATTCGCATGGCGTGGCCCTTCTCGGCGATTCCAACGGACTTCAAAGTCCACGCGAATGGCAACATTTATTACGCCAACTGCGCATGGGACATGCTCGGCATCCCTGTTGTGCTTCAACAGGATGCAGTCATCGAAGGGGTTTGCACAGAAAGCAATGAGACGGTAAAACTTGAAATAAAGAATGGACAAATCGCTAATGTTGTCACCCTGAGTGGCGCTTCGCGCCACGAAGGGTCCCTACCAACCACAAGCGAGACTCTTCGCCCACTCGCTACGCTCGGGGCTCAGAGTGACATATTACTCGTACACTTCCCTCTCCCCTTCGCCCGCTGGTATGATGACCTGGTCTTCACTTGAGCAACCATACTTATCTTCCGGTCGGAAGAATGGATTGGCAAATGGTGCCAACACAACGAGCTCGAACGCGGAGAAGTTCTCACAATCCATCAAGTCTGGGAGCTTTCCAAACTCTGGTACCATAACCGCCTATCCGTGGATTATCATGGACGAAGCATCAAAGAGGTTGCAGAGATTTTCAAGGAAGTTGGGTTGACGTCAAAGTTTTGGAGTGTTTAGGAATTACTCACAAACGACTTGAGTGTCCAAAGAAAATTCTCATAATCTGCAAGCGCCTTACCCCTCTCCTTTAGGAGAGGAGCAGGGGTGAGGTCCCGAGCAGGCAGGTTTGACATCAAAGTTTTGTTAGAGAGATAAACAGGAATCAAACATGAGCCAATCATTGAACAACCAAGAACACAAAAGACTTCTTCCTAAAGCAAAATTAATTGGGTTACCACGTCCTTTGGCAGGAGCACTAGCAGGAATTCTCTTATTCCTAATAATCCTTTTTATATTAGGGCGTGCGGATTTAGATTCTTTTGACATGGGATTAACTATCCAGGCCTAGTTGTTAATTCATTGATCAGCATACCTCTTCAAGAGGGAGAAATTTTAGTGATTTATGCGATTTCAAGTATTCCCGCTGCAATCATAGGATTATTATTTTCTTCTAACATCGTGGCAGCAAGGCTATGTGGTGTTATTTTGCTGGTGGCATATATTCTATTGTGGATATTTTTTTCATTTTTATTTATGATGATGGCCTGACTTGTTTGCACCCATCAAGTGATGATGCAGTTATTGAACGGATAGATCACAAGGACACATATTATGACAACCCTCCACACCCACTCCCCCACCCTCCTCAAACCTGTCAAGCCCGTTGGCATCGTTGGCTACGGCGCGTACGTGCCGCGTTATCGTCTGCCCGCCAAGGAAGTCGCGCGCGTATGGACAGGCGGCAAAGGCGGACTCCCCATCAAGGAGAAAGCCGTCCCCGGACTCGATGAAGACGTCATCACCATGTCGATTGAAGCGGCGCGAAATGCCATGAAACGCGCACAGATCGACCCGACCGAATTGCGGGCGGTCTGGGTCGGCTCGGAGTCCCACCCTTATGCGGTGAAACCAACTTCCACA
>CAZFDL010000089.1:0-10841 GCA_964517905.1 uncultured Anaerolinea sp.
TCGCGCCGCACGAAAGGCGTACGATCCTTCTTATCGAGGATACTGCCGAGGTCGTGATGATGATGCGGGACTACCTGGAAGCAATGGGCTTCAATATTGCGACCGCCGGAGATGGGCTCGAAGGCCTCGCGCAAGCCAAACGCGCCCGCCCGGATCTCATCCTGATGGATCTGCAAATGCCGCGCATGGATGGCTTTGAAGCCACACGACACTTAAGGAACGATCCGGAATTCGCCGGTACCCCGATCATCGCACTGACCGCGCTGGCCATGCAGGGAGATCGCGAACGCTGCCTGGCGGCAGGGATGGACGAGTACATTACCAAGCCCGTCAACTTACGGGCGCTGGTCAAGATCATCGAGGCCTGTCTTACGAGCAACGACGGAGAATCGAAAACCAAGGATGCCTTGTGAGGCGGTCAGTTTTTCCTTCCGTAAATTTCCCGGTTATGCTAGACTTCTGCAACCAGAGGAGTTCCTATGAGCACTGTCTTGATCGTCGATGACGAATTCGCCGGACGCCAGACTCTCGAATCAGTTTTGGAGGGAGAGGGATACGCTCTGCACATGGCAGAGAACGGCACCCAGGCCCTCGAGCAGGCACGGAAACATCTCCCCGATGTTATTCTGCTCGACCTGATGATGCCCGGCATGAGCGGCTTCGAAGTGTGCCAGCGGATTCGGAACGATCCTCACCTGGCTGAGATTCCCATCATCGTGCTCACCGCGCTCGACGACCGGCAATCCATGCTCGAAGCGCTCAAAGCCGGCGCGGACGATTTCATCTCGAAACCCTTCGACCGCTTCGAACTGCGCGCCCGCCTGCTGGGCATCACGCGCCTGAACCGGTATCACAAACTTATCGAAGAACGCGCCAAATTGCGGGAGGCGAACGATCAGATCCTGGCCGCATATGAAGCCACCATCGAGGGCTGGTCTCACGCGCTCGACCTGCGCGATCAGGAGACCGAAGGTCACAGTCAGCGCGTCACTGCTTTGACCGTGCAACTGGCGAAACGTTATGGCTTGAACGACGAGCAACTTACTCACCTGCGCCGCGGCGCGCTCCTGCACGATATCGGCAAGCTTGCCATACCGGATTCCATTCTTCACAAGCCGGATAAATTGACCGAGCAGGAATGGGAGATCATGCGCCAGCACCCGCAGTTCGCTTTTGGTATGATCAACTCCATCGAATACCTGCGACCCGCGCTGGATATTCCGTTTTGTCACCACGAAAAATGGGATGGGACCGGCTACCCGCGCGGAATCAAAGGCGAGGATATCCCGATCGCCGCACGCCTCTTCGCCGTCGTGGACGTCTGGGATGCGCTTTGCTCAGACCGTCCCTACCGCCCGGCCTGGACGAGGGAAAAGGCGCTCGAATACATTCGGAATGAAGCGGGCAGGCATTTCGATCCGCAGATCGTGGACTTGTTCTTCAAAGTGATAGCAGATTCAGTCTGAACGCACGCATCGACCGCCATTCCGCCTCTGCTATAATCTTCGGATGATTTTGATCACCGGCGCGACCGGATTTATCGGTCGCGCGCTTGTGCGTCACCTTTCAGAAACGGGACAGGAAGTGCGCGTGTTGTTGCGTCCGTCGCCGAGTTCGCCGCGCCTGCCGAAAGGCGTGCCGGTCGAAGTGGCGGTGGTCAGCCTCAACGACGAACGAGGCGTGCGCGCCGCCTTGCGCGGTGTCCATCAGGTTTTTCATCTTGCCAGCGCGGCGGGGTATGGTCGCCGCGGCAACCTGTTCACCACCGATATCGAGGGTACGCGCATCCTCACAAGCGCGGCGATCGACGCAGGGGTTGAGCGTCTGTTGTTCCTCAGCCACGTCGGCGCGGACCGGGCGTCTGCGTTTCCCATCCATAAAGCCAAAGGCATCGCGGAGGAATTCATCCGCAAGAGCGGGTTGCCGTATACCATCATCCGCTCCACGACAGTGTTTGGCGCAGAAGATCATTTTACGAACAACATTGCGGCGACCTTGCGCTCGGTGCCTTTTATCTTTCCATTGCCCGGTGATGGGAAGGTTTTGTTACAACCGTTATGGGTGGAGGATCTTGTTACCGCGTTGGTCTGGGCTTCGCAGAATTCAGAAACCATCAATGAGACCTACGAGATCGGCGGCGGGGAATACCTTACGTTCCGGCAGATCGTCGAGACCTTGATGGGCGTTACCCGCACGCGGCGTGCGTTCCTGCCGCTCTCGATCCCGACCATGCGCGCGCTGTTCGTCACGCTCGACCCGCTCATTCCCAAAGCAAATATTTCCACGTACTGGCTCGATTACATCGCGGTGAACCGCACGTGCCCGGTGGAAAACCTGCCGCGCGCGTTTGGATTGATGCCCGCCCGCTTTGCCTACCGATTGGATCACCTCACGCGCAAACCTTTCTTGCAAAGAATTCAGGAAGCCCTGCGCCTCTCCCGCTGATTATGCCTGTTCCCAATATCAAACTCATCGAAACCCCGGAAGAGATGACCGCCATCGAAACATTGCAGCGCGAGGTGTGGCCCGGCAGTGAAACGGATGTGGTTCCCGCGCATGTGCTCATCACTGCCATTCACAACGGCGGATTGGTGCTCGGCGCGTACCAGAGTGGAAAAATCGTCGGCTTTGTGTTCGGCTTTCCCGGTTTGGAATCCACGCCGGATGGTCCGCGCGCCAAACATTGTTCGCACATGATGGGCATCCTGCCCGGTCATCGCGATGAGGGTATCGGGTTCGCGTTGAAGCGAGCGCAATGGCAATTGGTGCGTCATCAGGGACTCGATCACATCACGTGGACGTACGATCCACTGCTCAGCCGCAACGCGTATCTCAATATCTCAAAACTCGGTGCGGTGTGCAACACCTATCGCCGCTCGGAATACGGCGATATGCGCGATGGCCTCAACGCGGGCTTGCCCTCCGATCGTTTTCAAGTGGACTGGTGGATCAATACGCGCCGAGTCGAACGCCGGCTTGGGAAGCGCCCCCGCAAACCGCTTAAATTGGATCATTTCTCAAAGGCGGAACTGCAACCCCTCTACACGCCTCTTTCGCGCCTGGGAGGGTGGGTTCGCCCGCCGGAACATTTCTCGCCCTTTGAAGGCAGGCTCGCGCTAGCCGAAATTCCCTCCGATTTCAACGCGCTCAAGCAGGATGATTTCGCTCTCGCTCGAGATTGGCGCTTCTTCACCCGCGAGGTGTTCGAAACGGCATTTGCTTCGGGCTACATCGCCACCGACTTCATCTTTGACAGTGGGAGAGGTTTCTACGTGCTTTCCAATGGTGAAACCACATTGCAATAATGTGGAGGTAACCAATGGATGGGGAATACGTCTAAGAAGTGTGAACAGAACACGGTCTGATATCGAGAATTGGTGGGCTGTGGAGGCCATGATCGCCTCGTACAACCACGTGTACCAGGTTGTCTATGGAACGCGCTATGAGGAAGCTGGTCCGATCGGGGTCTCAATTTACGACCATGCGCCGATCGCCTCCTTCCATTACGAATTCCTCGCCCTCAGCGAGGATATTCAGCAGGTGACCGACGCGATCCGTGCGTATCCCATGCCCCTCGACAAACAATACATTGTGAACATCTTTCATCCTTCTCCTGTCGATCACGACCTCAAAGAACACTTTTCAAGATTAGGTCACGAATTCGTTCGTACCGGACCCATTATGGGTTACGATCTCCCAGCCAGAGTGACGACCATTCCACTTAATATTCACAAGGCAAAAACAATTCAGCAAACCGAAGCCGCCAACAACGACCTCACCAGCGAAGGCGAGCGCATACATCTGCAAACCCTGCGCGATAAACACATTCACAATTTCTATGCCAAGGAAGAGGGGCAGGCGATCGGCTGGATACAACTGGTTACAAAAAATCAGGGCGTCGGCTACGTCAACCAGCTCCACGTGCTGGAGGAATTCCGCAAACGCAAGATCGCCACCACACTTGTGCATGCCGCGCACTCCGAGGCTCTCAAGCAAGGGATCAGAAAAATGGTTGTCATCCCGTCCGACATGTCCATGCATTTATTTCGACGCATGGGTTATCGTCCGTTGTTGTTCTTTTCCGCCTTCCGCCCGAAACGGCGCAGAAAGCCCTGGGTTCACGAACAGCCCAGCCTCTCACAGTCACATGCTTGAAACACATACGCCACGCGTTGCGCGTGGCGTATGTGTTTGTTGGATGTCCTTCTAGCTCTGGAGGAGAAGAACGTGTTTCTAAGGGCGGATTCACCTCCGCATGGATGGATTGTTGTTGTCTCGCGGTTGCGCGGTCATGCCAATCGGATGGTAGGTTGGCTCATTATAGAGCGGTTGCGAGTAGTTCGCAGGTGCGGGCTTGGGCGCAGGCCGCGGGAAAGCCGAATTTGTATTTCGTGCGGTTTCGTTCGCGGGGCGATAGGCCGGGCGGTTGGTGTATTGGGAGGGATGTTCCTCTGCCAGTGTGAAGATGCGCTCACCCGCGATCGAGAAGGTATTGATCAACAGTACACGGATGATGAGAACCATCGCTGCCACAAACACCGGCACGGCTTTTGCCATGGTTACCGGTCCCACGAGAAACCCTCCGACGGCGCTGTTTTGCTGGACGGCGACAGAAACACCCCACCAGGTGAGCGTTGCGTTGAATCCGGCAGCGAGCAACCATGCACCGAACAGATACCACACCTCGGCGGGTTCGTCGCGTCCCTTTTCGGGTGTGAAGATGCGGGCGATCCCGGCAAAGTCGATACCGCAGAAGGCAACAGCGAGGATCGTCGCCCATTGAAACGGACCGAAGGCGAGGTTGCCCAGAATATCATGCAGTGCATAAGAGGTACTGGAGTAGTTAAAAACCTCAAAAGCCAGCAGGGCGCTGAGGATGATTCCCCCGAAGATCAGCCCGCGCTTTTGCGCCGCGCTCTGGATGAGGGGGACTAGGTTGAGTTTGAAGGGCATGGAACGGTTCATTAGGGTCTCCTGTGGGTATCAGCCACAACCTTGCTGAGAACGGGTCAATGCCGCAAATATAGAACACTTGTTCTAATTTGTCAAGTAGGAAAATTTGTGCTACTTCCCCATTCGCAGGGTGATTCAGTTTTGTGTGTTCAAAGCCCGATAAACCGCGTCCAGTGATTGCAGCGCGGTGAGGTTGCGCCAGGGCCACGCGTTCAACATCCGCTTGGGATCGTCGAAAAAGTTGCGGCCGAAGGTAAGGTGGAAGCGGTCATCGCTGAGCCCCTGATCGGGCAATGGCTGTACCGCCGCCCAAAAATTCCAGAGGGGGATCTCATACTCGTACGCGATCTGTGCGATGGTTGCATTGATGGCGTGGTCACCTTCAAGGTTATCGGCTTTCGTGGCGATGATGGGCACTGCACCGAATTCGATAATACGATCCAGCACTTTGCGCATGTACTTGTCATACTCTTCAGCGGGCTTATCGGACCACCATGTTTCCATGCTGACGAATACGATCGAGGGTCTCCACGTGCGCAATTCACAATCGAGCGGAGACTCATTCGGGTTGCATGCCTCGGGGTCCGCGCGCAGAGGTGAGAGCACCGCCGCGGCGTTAAAGCCGCCCTTCACGGCAATGCTCACGCGCGAGAACGAGCCTTGATAATGATCGATGGTCGGTTGCAGATACGAGTATTCGGTTCCCAGACTGTAGTCGCCAGGCTTGTCGAATGTGGACAGAAAATACGACGATACATTCTGGCAATCGCCTATGATGGAAAAACGCGTGGGATCGTTGCCCATCTCCAGACCCCGCTGATAGACATCGCGCATCGCGTCGCTGACGGTGACCGGCACGACCGGCATTTGCATCCACGCGTCCCTCTCAAGGGGAGGTTTCGGCGTCGAAGTGGACGAGCGAGTCGTCGGGGAGGCGGACACCGCTTGCGAGGATGAATCAACCGCATTTTGAGTCTGAACCGGTTCGTCCGTCACAGTAGTAATTTGAGTTGGCGCGCCTCCGCTTGAACAGGATGCGAGCAGAATGGTCGTCAGAAGAAAGAGAGTTTTTTTCATGTTCCTATTCACAGAAATCTTGAATCGCTTCACCGACCTGTTCAGCCAGCAGGGATTCACCGAAGGGTGTGAGGTGCACACCGCTGTTGGTGAACTCATCCATCGGGACGAGATTCCACAGGTCGAGATAGGGGATGTTTTGTTGAGTCGTGTATTCGCGCAGCATGACGCGATACTCATCATATGCCCAGCGCGGATAGAAAAAATTATACCGGATATCGCTGTTGACGCCAGCGCTGATCAGGATCGGCTCATTGACCAGGATCATCGGCAGGTTGGCGGCATGCAAGCCTGCTTGAAGAATGTCGAGGGAGAGTTGTTCGCGCAATGGTTGGGTTTTCGTAATATTGTAATAAGTATCGTCAGCTTCGAAATCTGTTTGCGCACGCTCGTAATTTTCTGGATAAAACTGATCCACACCGGTTGCAGACCACAACACGCCATACAACTGCAAGCGGATGAGGTTTGCAAGACTCTTTCTGTGGCTTATAAAAGTTCGATCCCACGTGGTGGGGTGATTCAACGCCGGGTCGTTTGGGTCGAGTGGTAATTGGTATTTTGAAATCAGTTGCTTCACGCGCTCCGGGCTGTTTGCCACAAGCGGCGCGCCGAACTGTTTTTCCTGTGGAAACGATTCAAGCGTGGTGAGCCAGACGACCATGTCGGGCTGGTATTGCAGGGCTTCATCGAGGATCATCAACTCTTGCAGGAGCGAAATGTATGGGTAGCCCAGGTTGTACGCGTGGACAGTTCCTCCGCAGGCCGAAATGTTCTGCGAGTTCAACTGTCCCGCGAGATTCTGTTCCGGTGTGAGCAGTGTACCCCACACCGATGAGTCGCCGATAAGGATGACGCGGTACTCCTCCTCGGCTTTTGGAGTTCCGACCAGAGCATGTGCCGCGAACATCGCATCAAGATCAAAGAGACTGAGGTTGTATCCCCGTTGATTTTCGCCAAAGGGAAACCGCTCGCGCCCCGGAAAGACATTGTTGTATAACGAAAATTTGCCGAGTGACACGTTACTTGTTAAGATGAAGGAAAAATTAAACAACACGAGCAGCAGTGTTGCTTTGACGAGAACAGGGAAGAGGCGGGGTTTGTTTTCCATCTTGTTTTGTGTCACTCTGAGGGAGCGGTTGCCGCGACCGAAGAGTCTCGTTTGTGATCGAGGATATGCTTCGCGAAGTTTATCCTGAGTGTATCGAAGGGCTCAGCATGACACATCTCTTTTTTTAAGTGTCTAATCCAAATAATTTCATCAGCACGGTCCGTGAAAGCGACGGACTGCTCAGCGCGAAGAAGACCCAACCCAGCGCGACGAAGTGAAAGGTAAGCAAAACGCCGCCCGCATGCAAAGCGGATTGCAGGCGCGGGTTGCCGATGGGGATGCGTGTCTTAGCGAAATCGCTCCAGCGATTCTGGAGGAAGAGACCGAGTCCGTGCCAGGCGCCCCACAGGACGAAGTTGACGGTGACGCCATGCCACAAGCCGATGATGAACATCGTGGCAAGTTGACCGAGCAGGAGCATCGTCCATGCAGGCATGAATTTGTAGCCGCGGATCCAGCGGTTGAACGGATTGAAAAAGTACGAGCGGATCCACTGCGTGAGCGTCATGTGCCACGAATTCCAGAATTGCGTCAGGTTGGGTCTGGTGTACGGCGAGGCAAAGTTTTCGGGTAGTTTGATTCCGACCAGTCGCGCAATGCCGATGGCGATATCCGTGTAGCCGCTGAAGTCGAAGAAGATCTGGAACGCGTACGCGTAAAGGATGACCCACATCCAGCCTGTGTAGCGGACCTGCACCGCGAGCGTGTCGTTCAGCGCGATCAACGCCAGCGCGTCGGCGACGACGAATTTTTTGAACAGACCGAGTACGATCCGTTGGCCCGCCAGTAGGGTCTCGTCTTGCGTGAGGCGGAATTCATTTCGCAGATCTCCGGCAAAACGCTCGGCGCGGTCGATCGGGCCGGCGGAAAGCGATGGGAAGAAAACAACGTAGGTTGCGAATTCGGGTAATGTGAGTTCGGGCAATCGTCCTGTTTGCTTGTCGCGCAAAACATGAATCAAACGAAAGGAGATGTAGGAAAAACCGAGCCAGCGGAAATCCAAAGCGGAGGCTGTGTCTGTTGGGCGATTGGTCAGTTCGCGGAGGAAGACGCTCAATTGAAGGGAGAGGGACGGGGTTTTGAGAATGACGAGGATCGCAATGAGTGCGAGGATTGTCAGCGATAATGTAAAAGTGACTCGGCGCGATAGGGAAGTAAATACTGTGATGGCTAATGCGGCTAGGAAAATAAAACCGATGACCAGAATCAATCTCGGTGGTGTCGTGGACGTGAGGATGGGGTCGGGGAAAACATAGCGTGTAAGCCCAACGAGGATGACAGCGCCGGCAATGACCGCCAGTCCAATAATGTTTTGGCGCGCTTTCCACGCGCCGGGCTGGGACGTGATGAACCAGACCGAAATGACGATAAGAATCGAAAGGGAGGGAATCCAAAAATCGAACGAGCGGAGAGGGACGGCGGGTTGGAACCAAAAGACGGCGAGAACGCTGAGGCCGAGGAGGAAATAAATCCGCAACGTGCCACGCGTCTGCGCAAGCACGCCGACCAGCAAGGCGGTGAGGATCGAAGCGAGGATCTGAGTGAGTGCCATCTAAAAACCCTGATAGATCCAGACGGGGCTTGAATCCGATGTGAAAATGAGCAGGGCGACCACGATGAGGAACAGGAGGAACGCCCAGATATTTTCGGTCGAAAAGATTTTATTCAGCGCGTGCCGCATACGAGCCAATCGCCGCCTTCTTCGATCACTTGATAGGTGCGCACCGAGAGGTCGAGCCGCTGATCTTCGTTGTTGTAACTGGCGACGATGTTCCCGGTGCAAAGCACAAGGGCCATGCCCTCATCGGTGCCCGTTTGTGTGCAGGCAACATTTTCGAGACTCGCGGTGACCGCCTGGAACGAGTCGAGTTCGATGAGCGCGTCCTCCTCCCAGTCGCCGCAGACAAGCGTGGGGAGTCGGTCGGCGTCTTTCGCGACGAGCGCGTTGAGGTAATCTTCAACCGCTTTGGCGGGCGCGTCGGCGTTGGGCGCCGAGCAGGCTGTAAAAAGTATGCTGGCAAGCAGCACAATGAATAATAGTTTTTGCAAGAAACGCTCCTTTGGATTTTGTGGCGGGATTATACAACGAAGAAAGAGGAAAGAAGAAAGATTCTTATCCCCGTATAAAGTAAGCGATGGAAATGAGAATGCCGATGATGACAACCGTCCAACGAAGTGTAGAAGGCCTCACCTTGCCGGCGAGTTTGCCGCCGAGCATCCCGCCGAGGAGCGCGCCGATCGCCATGACCAGCGCGAACGTCCATAAAACCTGACCAGAGAACAGGAAGAAGAAGGCCGCGGCAACATTGACCGTGAACGCGACCGCCTGCTTTAACGCGTTGAGGCGCGTCAGCGAATCTTCCAACGTCAACCCCAGCGCGGACAGGACGATCACGCTCAAGCCTGCGCCGAAATACCCGCCGTAGACGGAAGCCACACCAACCGGAAGCCACGCCAGCGATTCGAGCTGTGCGCTTTGGCCTGCCCCCATACGCCGCGTCAACCACGCGCGGACGGGATCTTGAATCGCGAGCAAGCCCGATGCCAACAGAATCAAATACGGGACGAGTTGGCTGAATAACTTTTCACCCGTTTGCAAGAGCAGATACCCACCTATAACCCCGCCGACGATGCTTGCAGGGACTATGAGCCGCAATCTTTTTTCCTGCCCGCGCAGGTCGGCGCGCTGGGCAAGCGTCCCGCCGAAGTAGCCAGGACACAGCGCCACGGTGTTGGTCACATTGGCAGTGACGGGAGGTACCCCCAAAAAGACGAGCATGGGAAAGGTGATGAGCGTCCCGCCGCCCGCGAGCGCATTGACCGCGCCGGCGGCTACCGCGGCAAGCGCGGCGAGGATGAAACTTGAAATTGAAAAGGTGTCCATGAATTTTGATGATCAATGATTGTAGGGGCGACCCGCCGGGTCGCCCCTACAAAAAATAATCCCTCACGCCCCATCATCCTTCGGTGGCGCGGTCTGACCGTAATCCAGAATCTGGCGCATTTGCGTCGCGCCTTCGGGCGCGCCGACGATCTTGCGGTCTTCCATCATGTCCACGAGTCGCGCGGCGCGCGTGTAGCCGATGCGCATCCGTCTCTGCAACATCGATACTGAGGCGCGTCCTTCTTTTCTCACAAGTTCGATCGCTTCCACGAGTAACGGGTCGGTCGTCGTGTCCGCTGGACTCATATCTTCAAACAGAGGTGTTTGTTTGACCGGAACATCCGATCTGGGCATACCCATAGGGGCAGATTGCGACGCCGCGGCATACGGGCTTGCGTTTGCGAGTTGACCCTTCCAGAAATCCACGAGGTTTTGAATTTCATGGTCTGAGACAAACACCCCCTGCAAACGAACCGCGGCAGGCGCGTCGGGAGCTTGATACAACATGTCGCCGCGCCCGAGCAGGCGCTCTGCGCCGGGCTGATCCAAAATGACGCGGCTGTCGGTATTGGACGCGACCGCGAACGCGACGCGCGCCGGGAAATTTGCCTTGATCAACCCGGTCACCACGTCCACTGACGGGCGTTGGGTGGCGAGAATCATGTGGATGCCGGTGGCGCGCGCCAACTGCGCAAGACGCGTGATGGTCTGCTCGGTTTCGCCGGGGGCGATCATCATCAGGTCGGCGAGTTCGTCGATCACGATCACGAGGAACGGCAGTTTCTTCGTCCCCTGCAATTTCATGCGCGCGTTGTAATC
>CAZFDL010000090.1:0-10742 GCA_964517905.1 uncultured Anaerolinea sp.
ATGCTCGACCTGATATTGCCGCTCAGTGGCACCCAACCCTCAATGGCGAATTGACGCCTAAAGATGTTACCATCGGTAGCAGTAGGAAAGTATGGTGGGTATGTACGAAAGTCCCCGAACATATTTGGGATGCACGAGTCAATGCCAGAGTGAAAGGCAGGGGTTGTCGTTATTGTGGGGGCAAAGTGAAATTTGGAAAAGAATATAAAAGTTTTGCAGAAGCGCATCCAGAAGTTGTAGTTGAATGGCATCCTACTAAGAATGGTGATCTTAACCCCGATAAGATTCCTGAAGGAAGTGGCATCGTTGTTTGGTGGAAATGCTCTCGTAATTCAGCGCATGAATGGGAAGCAAGGGTTCAATACCGTAAATCATTGTCAGGGAGTGGGAGTTGTCCAATTTGCAGAGGGCGAGCCATAAGCTTTGAAACTTCCTTTGCTGGAAAATATCCCGCACTTGCAAAACAATGGCATCCAACCAAGAACGGTGAATTAAAGCCAGATATTTTTTTCCCAAACTCGAAAGAGAAGGTCTGGTGGATTTGCGAAAAGGACCCTTCTCACGAATGGCCAGCACAAATTAAGACGCGTACCGAAACAAGCGGAGAATGCCCAACTTGCAAGAGGCAAAATAGTAAACAATTGCCAATGTTATCTGAGTATGATAGCGAACTTGCCAAAGAGTGGCATCCAACGAAAAATGGATCCTTGACTCCAGATCAAGTTAGAGCTGGTGCGGAGATTAAGGTGTGGTGGTTATGTAAGAATGATAAATCTCATGAGTGGGATGCTACTGTTAGCAATCGAGCCAGAAAAGGAAAAGGATGTCCTTTTTGCGCGGGAATGAAAGCAAGCAAACAAAGAAATATTGCGATATTGTATCCAAAACTAGCGGCAGAATGGCATCAGACTAAAAATAGATTGACACCCTATGATGTCACCCCGGGAAGCAAGCGAAGAGTATGGTGGCGATGTTTGATAAATTCCGAACACGAATGGGAGGCTTACGTATTTTCAAGAACTAAAGGAGAAGGAAGCTGCCCTCACTGTGCTCAATCAGGCAAATCATTCGCTGAAAAATATCCTGAAGTGGCGAAGGAGTGGCATCCATCTAAAACGGAAAGCTTACACCTAACGATATTCCACATAGCAGTGCTAAAAAATATTGGTGGCTTTGCAGTGTAAATCCCGACCACGAATGGCAGGCAACTGCACAAAACCGTGGCTTGAATGGAAGTGGTTGCCCATATTGCTATTCTGAAAGGCAACTGCGGGGTTATCTTGTCGAATCGGCGATATCAAATACTGAATACTATCAAACATATCTTGAGGGAATAAAGAATGTTCAACGATTGTTGAAACTTGAACCGCCGTTGGAGGAGCAGAAAGCGATTCTGAATCGACTCCTGTACGCAAATGCGGTTTCATTGATGGAAACCTTTTTGTCTGATGCTATAACAAACCTTGTTCAAAATAATTCTCAATTAAAGCGAAAATTGGTTGAGAAGGTCCCAAGATTTTCAGAAGCAAAAATTACTAAATCAGAGACGTTTGCATGGTTTGAAAGAATGGATAAGGAAGTAGCCGATTATCTCCAAAGTGATGTGACATATCATAATATTTTTACGGTTGAAAAACTTTATAAAAGTGTTTTGGGGGTCAATTTTCCTCTCCCGGAAGACTTGGTTGATTTGAGCAGGATAATTGAAACTCGTCACGATATTGTTCATCGGAATGGAAAAACAGTTGAGGGTAAAGCGATTGTTTTATCTACTCGTGATGTCAGGTTTGCAATAAAAACGATAAATGAATTTGTTTCTCAAGTGGAAAAACAGTTGCCGGGAAAACAATCAGTTCCGCGTGGCGGGCTTGCCGTCAAATCCCCGCTGGATGCATAATTCTTCACTCTCCACTTTTCACTTTCCACTCTATTCTCCAATTCTCCATTTTCCAACCACTCCACTCATGAAACCCTCCTCCCTCACCCTCCACCACATTTCCATGCCGCTGGTTGCTCCGTTCGAGACCTCGTTCGGGCGCGAGACCGTACGCGACTGCATCATCGTTGAATTGCGCGCCGAAGGGCTCACCGGTTACGGCGAATGCGTCGCTTCGCGCGAGCCGGGCTACAACTACGAAACGACCGGCACCGCGTGGCACATCCTCAAGGATTTCATCGCGCCGCTGGTTTTGGGGCAGGATGTGAAAGACGCGGCGGATTTCCAATTCCGCGTCGAGCGGATTCGCGGTCATCACCTCGCCAAGGCGGGCGTCGAAATGGCGCTGTGGGATCTGTTCGGCAAACGCGACGGCAGATCGTTGAAAGAAATGTTCGGCGGGACGCGTGAATCAGTCGAGGTGGGAGTCTCGATCGGGATTCAAGAATCCGCTTCGGCGCTGGTGAAGACGGTTGATTCCTATTTGGGTCAGGGCTATCGCCGCGTCAAGATCAAGATCAAGCCCGGGCGCGAAGTCGAAGAGACGGTCGCCGTCCGCAAGGCAAATCCCGATTTACGCTTGCAAGTGGACGCCAACTCCGCGTACACGCTTGAGTCCGCGCGCGTGTTGAAGAAAATTGACGAACTGGATCTGTTGTTGATCGAACAACCGTTATTCGAGGACGACATTTGGGATCATCGCCTTTTGCAGGCGGAGTTCAAAACGCCGATCTGTTTGGATGAAAGTGTGGTCTCACCGCGCCATGCGCGCTACGCGCTCGAAATGAAAGCGTGCAAAATTATCAATGTCAAACCTGCGCGCGTCGGCGGGTTGAGTCAGGCGATTGCCATTCACGACCATTGCCTCGCACTGGATGTGCCGGTCTGGTGCGGCGGGATGCTCGAAACGGGCATCGGTCGCGCCTCGAATTTGGCGCTGGCATCGCTCCCCGGCTTCGTCCTGCCCGGCGACATCTCCGCCTCGGATCGCTACTATCACCGCGACATCACGAACGAACGATTTAAATTGAACGACGACAGCACGATCACCGTGCCAACCGGTCCCGGCTTGGGGGTGACGATCGACGAATCCGCGCTGAAAGAATTTTCTCTTGGTGAGGTTAAATTGAAGGCCTGAATCCCCCCTCTCCCTTTGGGAGAGGGATGGGGTGAGGGTTTTTCAGGGCGTCGTAACGTAAGGAGTTTCGATCCCTCTCCTTTAGGAGATCGCGAAGCACCCCGTAGGGGTGTGTTGGGGATGAGGGTGGGTGAGCGAGAAGTGTATAATCCTCCCGCCATGAAAATATCATCTGTCGTTGCGAGGAACGCCGAAGGCGCGACGAAGCAATCTCCAAATTTCATTCTACTTATCGTCTTTTTGATTCTCTCCTCCTGCGCGCCTCGCACAGAGACAAATCTCCAGTCTCCAGTCTCTCCTCCAACTCAGACCATTTCTCCGTCCCTCCAACTCATCGCGTCCACTTCAGAGCCCAATGACTACCGCATCGGCGACTCGGTTCCTGACTCACTGCGCGAACATGCGCAAAACTTGGATCTCCCGAATTACATCCTCGACGCGTCGCCGTTCGTCGAATCGAATCCCTCCTTGAGCGAAACAAGAATCCAATGGGTATACGCGCTCGTCGCGCCGTTCCCGACGGTTACCGACGGTGTCACATTCGACGCCCTGCATGTCGCGTGGACGGAAGGCGCATGGCTCAATGGCATGCCGCTGTTGATGGAGGACTCTACACGTGCCGCGTTGACCGCCCTATGGGACGCGCCAGCCGCCAGCGCGGTGCGAATCGTCCCGACGGGCGACCTGCTCGCCACCGCGTGGAGCGAATCCGCGTGGGCGGTCATCCCCTTTGAATCCATCGAACCCAAATGGAAAGTGTTGACGATTGACGGTCAATCGCCCATTCGCAAGAATTTCGAACTTTCAACCTATCCGCTCGTCGTAGACTTCACTCTTCAATCATCAACCAGTCTCCAGTCTCCAGTCTCTAATCACGACCCTTCCAAATTAACAACCGTCATCCTTACCGGCGTCACCGCGCTCGTGCGCGCCACCGCGCTGACGATGGAATACAAGGGCGTAACCTACCCCGGCGAACGAATCCGCGGCGTTCTGCGCGAAGCGGACATTACTCACATCAGCAACGAGATTCCGTTCTTCACGGGGTGCACATTTCCGAAAGCCGACCAGGCCGCGCTCGTCTTTTGCAGTGACCCGAAGTACATCGGCCTGTTCACAGATGTCGGCGCGGATGTGATCGAACTGACCGGCAATCACTTTGCCGACCGCGGCGCGCAGGGCATGTTGGAAACCATCGAAATTTACCGCCAGCATGGCCTGCCTTACTTCGGCGGCGGGGCGGACTTGCAGGATTCGCTCAAGCCCGCCTTGTTCGAAGTGAACGGCAACAAGATCGCCTTCATCGGCTGCAACAAACCGGATGTGGACCGCTTCCCGACCGCGCGCGATTTTCGCCCCGGCGCCGCGCCGTGTGACTTCGAATATCTCGCGGGGAAGATCGCTGAATTAAAATCACAGGGATACGTTGTCGTTTCGACGTTTCAATGGAATGAAAGTTACGACTCGCGCCCCGCGCCTCAGCAGATGGCTGATTTCCGCCTCATGGTCGATTCGGGCGCGTCCATCGTCAGCGGCAGTCAGGCGCACTACCCGCAGATGATGGAATTCTACGGCGACGCGTTCATTCACTACGGATTGGGAAATTTATTTTTCGACCAGATGGGTGATCAGGATTGGATGCCGCCCGGCATCCGCCGCGAGTTTTTAAACCGCTATGTCATTTACGATGGCAAATTGATCGGCGTTGAACTTCTCACCGCGCTGTTGGAGGATTATTCCCGCCCGCGCTGGATGACCGACGAGGAACGCGTCAGCTTTTTGAACGATTACTTTTACTACAGCGGTTGGGCGCCGTTGATTCCCACGCCCACGCCGACCATCACACCGACTTTGACCCCGATGACCATTCCAACGATTGTAGGAACGCCGAAGCCGTGAATTTGCAGGACGACATTCCCGTCGCTGCTACCTGTTCGGTCATGAACTTAAAACGGTCACTTCATATCAGAACCGGGTAAGATGGTTGATATCCCCCGACGATTCATCATGGAGAACTCATGGATTCAACTCGCAAATTTTTCGGCATGACCGTTCCTCAACTGGGCATCCTCGCTGGTTTGGCGGGTGCGCTGTGTTTGATCCTTTGTGTGGGGGGCTGGTTGATCTTCGCCAGCGGGTCGACGATGGCAAACCCCCAGCAAATTTCCATGACCGTCAACCCGACCGCAACATTGGTGCTCACCCCCACGATCACACCCACTGTGGGTCCGACCGCGGTTCCCTATGAACAACTGATTCCGCAGGGATGGGTTCAACATCGCACCGCGCTGGTCGAATTGTGGATGCCGTCGGTGTATAAGGATTCCAAACTGCCGATACCGGAAGGTGAAGCGCTGGCGGCACAAATTGCCTTGACGTTGCAGCAACCGGCTTCGACGAAGACCTCCGTGTACAACAAGTGGGTGATCGTTTCATTCGAACCGCTTACCCTCGACTCGCTGGATTCATTTCTCGCCGTGAAGATCCAGTCCGTGCAGTTGCCCGCGCGCATTGTCGAGCGCCGCAATGTTGTGTTGAACACCGTCCCGGCGGTGCGCATCGTGGCTGAAACCCGGGTGGATAACCTCGACGTGAACGAGTTGATTTTCGTAATTCAGGACGGCGGCACCGTGTGGTATGTCAGTTATTTGGCGGAGATCAACGAGTTTTACGAACATCTTGAGACGTTTGAAAGAAGCGTGCTCACCTTCCGCCTCGTGAAATGACCGCCCCGAACTTCAGTCAAAATAAATATTCAGATCAGAGCAATCGAACCGATTCCCGCAATTCGGACAGGTGACCTTGCAGTTCTTCTCGCGCATCCCGCTCCCGCATCGGTCGCAGATGTAGGTTTGATTCTGTTTCCCCGAACTCTTCTCCCAGCGGACGGGTTTTAGCAACGCCGGATCGAATTCCCCAATTCTCTTTGCGCCCAGCCTTTTCACTTCTTCCATAACGCGCTCGGCGTCTTCGCGTAGTTCCTCCACCTCGATTCCCCGGCAAACCGGGGGCCATCCCTCCAGCCACTTCAAACTTCGACCATACACTTTCAACGCGCCGTTGTAATTCCCGCGCGTGATATGCAAATACGCCACTCCCACCTGTAAAATCCCGCGATACAGGTCGCGGACCTTCCCTTTCTCCTCCAGCCATGCCGCCTCGAGCGCTTCATGCGCTTCGAAATATTTACCTTCGTTAAACAGGCGCAGGCCTTCCGCGGCGTGCGGATGAAGCGGGGCGTTGCAATCAGGGGATAAATCAGTCATTGGGTGGGTGTCGGTGATTATAGCCGCAATGGTAAAATCCATTTACGATGATGCGCTCCCTGTTTGCTTCGAAAACGTGGGTGTTATCCCTCTCCCTGCTCGCGGTGGCGGCGCTGGCGATTCTCGCCTCCGGTTTGGGAGACGTTTCCTTTCGTGACGCGCAGCCGATCGGCCGGAACAACCCCGGCGCGGTGGGTTCTGCCGCGCGCGGCATGCTGGAGGCGTGGAAGGCAATTCCCATCTGGCTGCAGGTCGGTGTGTGGGCGGGGTTGGCGTTTCTGGTCATCCTGATCGGCATGCTGCTCTCGCCGGAGGCGCGCAAGTTATTGTTCCGCGCGCTGGTGCGCATCGCGGTCACCTATTGGGTCCTACTCTATTTGTTCACAGAATACGGCGCTGCGCTGGCAGAAAGCCTTGAGGGGATCGATCCCAACGCCAACAATCCCTCGCCGCTTGCGAACATTCCTCCGCCCGTGTTCACCCCCACAACCGGAATGGTCTGGGCGGCGTACGCGTTCAGCCTTATTCTGATCTTTACCGCGCTCGTCATCACCTGGCGGACGTATCAATATTTCCGCACTTCACACGACGAAAAAGAATCGTTGGACAAGATCGCCAAAGTTGCGCGCGCCTCGCTGCGCGAGTTGTCCTCCGGCAGAGATACCACCGACGTCATCCTGAAATGTTACTTCCGCATGAGCGATGCCGTGGCAGACAGCCGCAATTTGCGCCGCCGCGACTCGATGACCCCCGCGGAGTTCGCGGCGCGGCTCGAGCGCGCGGGAATGCCCGGTGAAGCGGTGAGCCGGCTTACCCGTCTGTTCGAAGCGGTCCGCTATGGCGGACACCGCTCCGCGCAAAAAGATATCAACGAGGCGGTTGCCTGCCTGAACATCATCCTGACCCATTGCGAGGCGTCCGCTTGAAGATTCCGCGCTGGTTGCTCGTGATCGGTGCGGTTCTCGTCGCGGCGTTGCTGGCTGTGCGATTGAGCGGTGTTGTGTACGCGATGCTCGTCCTGCCCGCGTCGTATCTTCTTTGGTTGCTGAAACTTTTATATCTTGCAATGCCAGGCAACATCTGGTGGACCGTGCTGGTGCTGGTGTTGCTTTTCATCCTCGCTTTGAGTCTTGTGCCGGATGGGATTCGCATGCCGGGTAAAGAACCGGTTCGCAAAGCCTCGATGGGCAGCGTTGAGACACTTTCCCTGTGGATGGAAAAATCGCGGAGCGGGATCTATTACAAGTGGCTGGTGGCGAATCGCCTGGGCAGGATCGCGCATCGGCTGTTGGAAGGACGCGCGACGAGAAACAACCGCCTCGCTTCCGACAGGCTGGCTGGTCCGGGTTGGACGCCGGATCCGCGCGTTCAGGCTTACCTCGAAGCCGGACTGTTGGGCTCGTTCGCCGATTATCCGCGAAACGGGAATCCTCTGGTGAAATCCGCGCCGACGCCGCTCGATCAGGATTTTGCGGAAGTTGTGGAGTACGTTGAATCACAGCAGCATGACGGTCACTCTTCAAGCGATGGTCATCAGACGTAGGAGATCATGTGGCAGACATAACCAGGGTTTCAACGATTAGTAAACAAGTGATCGCCGAAGTGGAGCGCGCCGTGGTGGGCAAGCGCGCCCTCCTCGAAATGATGATGGCCTCCGTGCTCGCCGGCGGACACATCCTGCTCGAAGATTTTCCGGGTTTGGGGAAAACATTGATCGCGCGCAGTTTCTCCAAGGCGCTCGGCTTGAATTTCAAACGCATCCAGTTCACGCCGGACCTGTTGCCCGGTGACATCACCGGCGGATACATTTTCAACCGCACGAAAAATAGATTCGAACTCCGCAAGGGGCCGGTCTTTGCGAACATTGTGCTGGCGGATGAGATCAACCGCGCGTCGCCGAAAACGCAATCCGCGTTGCTCGAGGCGATGCAGGAAGGGCAGGTGACGATCGAAGGCGAAACATTGCCGTTGCCCGAACCCTTCCTCGTGCTTGCTACACAAAATCCCATCGAATACGAAGGCACCTTCCCGTTGCCGGAAGCCCAGCTCGACCGTTTCATGTTGAAACTCACGGTGGGTTACCCCAGCCTCGAAGAGGAAAAACTGATCCTGCGCCGCCGACGCGAACGCAAACAGGACGATGTCGACCTGCGTGAGATCACCAAAGCCAAACAATTGCTCGACCTGCGCGAAGCGGTCGAGACCGTTCACGTGGATGCCGACCTCGAAAATTACATCGCCTCGCTCATCCACGCCACGCGCACCGACCGCCGCGTGGCGGTGGGGGCGAGCCCGCGCGGTTCGCTGGCGTTCCTCAAGATGGCGCGCGCCAATGCCGCGCTCGATGGGCGCGACTTCATCATCCCCGACGATATCAAACGCTACGCGACCGCGGTGCTGGGGCATCGCATCATTTTGCAGCCTGAATACTGGATGGCGCGCACGGTCACCGATGAGGTCGTCCGTGACTCGCTCGAAAAAACGCCGGTGCCGGTGGTCAAATAACCTTGTCCTCTCTCCGTTTGGGAGAAGGTTAGGGTGAGGGAGAACCGTGTCCCGCTCACTACTTCTCGGATTGATCACATACGTTTTATTGCTCGCCGCTGTTGCCACCACGCGCGGTGAGCTCATTGCGCTCGCCATCCCGTGCGTTGTGTATTTATTGGCGGGGTATCTATTCTCAACGGATGCGATCAATCTCGAGGCGACGCGGCACCTCAGCGCGGAACGCACATCGCCGAATGCCGATGTGGTGGTGACCGTGACGGTCACGAATCGAGGCTCGCACCTTGCGGAAGTCTTGCTGGAGGATGCCCTGCCGGCGGATCTGACCCTTCGCTCCGGGCACAACCGACACCTGATTCGGCTGCGGAAGGATTCTTCGTACACGTTCGCGTACACGGTTGCGGGTCCGCGCGGAGGCTATGGATTCGAATCGGTCCGGGCGGAGGCAGGCGATTCCCTCGGCATCACAAGTCGAACCGTTGAGGTTGAAGCGAAGGGACAGTTGTTCATCTTCCCGTCGCTGACGCGGCTCCGGCATGTGGCGATTCGTCCGCGGCGGACGAGAGTCTACGCGGGGACGATTCCCGCGCGCGTCGGCGGCACAGGCACGGAATTCTTCGGCGTGCGCGAATATCATCAAGGCGATTCGCCGCGCGTCATCAACTGGCGCGTGAGCGCGCATCAGGAAGAGTCCTTGTATTCGAATGAATTTCAGCAGGAACGCGTGGCAGATGTGGGGATCATTCTGGACGGGCGGTTGCGCACGAACGAATTTCCGCGCGGGCATTCGCTGTTCGAATTCTCCGTGCAAGCCGTCGCCGCGCTCACCGACGCGTTGTTGACCCAGGGTAACCGCGTGGGCTTGCTGGTCTATGCCGCGTTCCTGCGCTGGACTCTGCCGGGGTATGGAAAAATACAGCGCGAGAAGATTCTGTTTTCGCTGGCGCACGCACGCCCCGGCGGGAGTGAGGTGTTTGCCGATTTTCAGCACCTGCCGACGCGTTTGTTCCCGTCCGAGTCGCAGGTCATCCTGGTCTCGCCGCTGCACGAGGAGGACCTCATGCCGCTTGTCTATTTGCGGGCGCAGGGATATCAGGTGCTGGTCGTCAGCCCGAACCCGGTGAGGTTCGAATTATCGTATCTGCCGAAGACTCAAAGTGTGGAGCTGGCTGGGCGGGTGGTTCAGATGGAGCGCGCACTGCTTTTGCAGAAGGTCCAACGCGCAGGGATCCAGGTGTTGGATTGGGATGTGGCCGAGCCGTTCGATCAGGTGGTCAAGCGCAAGTTGTCGCGCCCGCCGGCGTGGTTGAGGGCGGTGGGGAGGTAGTGGTGGTCGAGCAGCCGCGAGCAAGGCGAGCGGCGTATCGAGACCACGTGTTACGTACTGCAAAATTCGTAATCGGTAATTTGATGAGGTTGAATTGACTCTCGTTGCTTTTGTTCTCAGTGTGATACTAGGAACTGCCTCGCTTGCATACGGATTCTCGCAGGCAGGCATGACCGTGCCTGCGAGCTGGTTCATCCTGCTCGGGGTTGCTTGGATTCTCACACATTGGCGTAAACTGTATTGGGCGTCTTCTCTCGCGTTTTTTCTCACCCTTCTCGGCGCGGCATACGGCGTGTGGAACAATCTTACAACCATCTGGATGCTCCTCGCCGCGCTTGGCGGTTTGCTCGGCTGGGATCTTGCGGATTTTGCCCGCCGCCTAAGGTATGCCGCACCGACCGATGACATTGTTGGCATGGAACGCCGACATCTGGAACGCGCGGGCATCGTCGCCGCGCTGGGCTTTGGCATCGCGCTGTTGAGTTTGGTGATTCGGATAAATCGATTGGCGTTTGAGGTGGCGGTGGGGCTGGTGCTTCTTGCCGCGCTTGGCTTGACGCGGCTGGTGAT
>CAZFDL010000091.1:0-10630 GCA_964517905.1 uncultured Anaerolinea sp.
GCACGGATGAAATGATTTTGTCACGCATCCAGGCGGATTCCCCCGCACGCTTCAACGCCGACTGGAAAGTTGCGTCGCTATACCCCTGGCTTTTCTTCCACGCCTCGAGCGCTTCCGCCCCGCCGATTTGTGATGCAAGCGAATCAATGCGCGCTTGCAGGGCTTCTTCATCCAGGGTGAATCCATTCGCGCGCGCGGCTTGCGCAAGGAGCAATTGCGCGACGAAATCATCAATCACTGCGCTGGTTGCAGATTCAGAATCAACCGTCTTGCCGAGCGCGGTCTGGGCGTTTGTGTAACGCACAACGTCCGCGTTGAATTCCACGACAGTAATGCCTTCGCCATTGACGGTCAACGCCATGGGTTCCTGAGTGGCGGTGGGAGGCGCGAGTGTGAACGTCGGCAGAGGCGTGGAAGCAGGTTGAACCGTAGAAACAGAACCGCACGCGGAGAGTCCGAGTGCGAGGGTGAGAAATATCCAATTGAATTTATGGCAGTGATGAATCATTATCCCCGATTATAAATTAAATGTGTAGGGGCAGGTCTGAGACCTGCCCCTAGAAAATCGAATAGTTTAATAATCCATCCCACCCATGCCGCCGCCCGGAGGCATGGCAGGCGCCTTGTCCTTTTCGGGCATGTCGGTGATGAGCACATCAGTGGTGAGGATCATCGAAGCGATGGAAGCGGCATTTTCGAGCGCGCCACGCACCACTTTGACCGGGTCAATAACGCCGGCTTCGATCATATCTACATATTTACCGGTGAGCACGTTATAGCCGATGTTCTTGTTTTTCTTTTCGGCACCCGTGCGGCGGACAGTGTCAATGATCACAGAGCCATCCTGCCCGGCGTTCGATGCGAGTTTGCGGATCGGGGCTTCCAGCGCGTTCTTGACGATCTTCAAGCCGACGCGGATTTCCTCATCCTCTTCTTCGCCTTTCAGCATTTTGTCGAGTTTGACAGAGGCGTTGATGAGGGAGATCTCACCGCCGGGGACGATGCCTTCCTCGACCGCGGCGCGCGCGGCAGAGAGAGCATCTTCGACGCGATGTTTCTTTTCCTTCATTTCGGTTTCGGTCGCTGCGCCCACGCGGATGATGGCAACACCGCCGCTCAACTTGGCAAGGCGTTCCTGCAGTTTTTCCTTGTCATAGTCGCTGGTGCTCTTGTCGATCTCGGAGCGGATTTCCTTGATGCGACCTTCGATGTCAGACTTCTTACCCTTGCCGCCGATGATGGTGGTGTTCTCCTTATCGGATACCACTTTCTCAGCGCGCCCAAGGTCCTGCAGCGTCGCGGTTTCGAGTTTGCGGCCGGTTTCTTCGGAGATGACGGTACCGCCGGTGAGGATGGCAATATCCTGCAACATGGCTTTGCGGCGATCGCCAAAGCCGGGGGCTTTGATCGCGAGCACGTTCAACATGCCGCGCAATTTGTTCAAAACGAGAGTGGCGAGCGCTTCACCGTCAACATCTTCGGCGATGATCACAAGTTCGCGCTTGCCGATCTGGACGAGTTTCTCGAGCAGGGGAACGATATCCTGTGCCGCGGAAATCTTCTTCTCGTTGATCAACACATACGCGTCAGAGATGATCGCTTCCATCTTGTCTGCACTGGTGATGAAGTAGGGCGAGAGATAGCCGCGGTCGAACTGCATGCCTTCGACGAATTCCTGTTCGAACTGCATGGATTTGGATTCTTCCACGGTGATCACGCCGTCTTTGCCAACTTTGTCCATTACATCGGCAATCAACCCGCCGATGCCTTCATCGGCCGCGGAATTGGTGGCGACAGAGGCAATCTCTTCTTTCGTGTCGATCTTGACAGCCATCTTGCGAAGTTCCTCCACCACGGTGGAGGTAGCCAACTCGATGCCATGCTTGATGAGCATCGGATTGTAGCCTGCTTCGAGAGCCTTCAAGCCTTCATTGACAATGGCGTGGGCAAGGACGGTCGAGGTGGTTGTACCGTCGCCGGCGATATCGTTAGTCTTGGACGCGGCTTCTTTGAGAAGCTGCGCGCCCATATTCTCAAACGGGTCTTCGAGCTCGATCTCCTTCGCAACCGAAACGCCGTCATGCGTGATGGTCGGTGAACCGAACTTGCGATCCACTGCCACGTTGCGTCCCTTCGGGCCAAGCGTTGCGCCAACTGCGTTGGCAACCATGTTCATGCCGGTCTTGAGTTTGCGACGGGCGTCTTCTGAAAAGACAATTTGTTTAGCAGCCATTTTTCATTCCTCCAAAATTAGCCTTCAACGATGGCTAGAATATCGTTCTCTTTGAGGATGAGCAATTTCTTGCCATCCACTTTCACTTCGGTGCCGGAATACTTAGCATACAGCACGCGATCCCCAACTTTCACATCCATGGCTACGCGCTTGCCATCCTCGTCGCGCTCACCGGGTCCAGCCGCAAGGATCTTGCCTTCCTGCGGTTTCTCCTTGGCGGTTTCGGGAAGGATGATGCCACCGGCAGTGATGTCTTCCTGCTCGATGGGCTCAACGATCACGCGTCCGCCAAGGGGCTTCAACTTTAATTTGCTTGCCATAGTTCTGCCTCCTGATTGGAATTTGATTTTCGATGTTTCATGAAATTAGCACTCTTCCTGCCTGAGTGCTAACCGTAATCTTACCTATTTTGGGGGGTCAAGTCAAGGGGATTGAAAAAATTCTTACAGAGTTCTGATGGACGCAGACCATCAATTACCGGCCTGGGTCCGAAAGCCAAATTCAGGATGAACTAGGGGCTTGGGGTCGAGGTCAAATCCGACATTACATCCCCCGTCCCCGGCGTGGAGGGAAGCGCTTCACTCGGGACAGCGGAGGCTGGTTCGCCCCCGTCAGCCAGCGACGCGCAGATCGCTTCACCCGCTTGCACGATGCTGATGATCGTCTCCCGCGAATCATCATACCCCTCGGTATTCGCTGTGAGTTCAGCTCGCACGTCGCGCATGACCAGCATCGCCTCCCCGCACTTGTTATCCCGGGGGCGGCTCAATGCGGATAGCACCGAGCCATAGGTATAGTAATACACGATGGTATTCGGTGAAATTTCAAGCCCCGGCACATCCACCGGGTTTTCACCAAGGTCAGGGAAACATTTTTCCAGCCCCCGGCCTTTGCACGAATCTTCGCCGGAGCAACCGTACGTGGCACACTTTAACGAAAAAATCGAACCCTCATAATTGCGTGATCGGAAGTAGATGATTCCCAACTGACCGTAAATATCGGCATTCGTGGGCTGGTATTCGAGAGCAGTCTGCACATTTCGCGCGGCGATGAAGAATTCGCCCAATTGCGAGTACGTCCGTGCTATGGACAGGTGAGGACCGGGATCTCGAATCTCCAACTGCTCGTTGATGCGCACAGCCTTGTCGAAATACTCCAAAGACTTTTCGTACACCGGGCGCGCCGCGTCCAGGTTGGGAATATCGAACGCAAGTCGGCGGTAATTTGCGCCTGCCCGCAAATATAAAAAAGTGAAGTTTGGCTCGATGACGATGGCCTTATCCCACTCGGTGATCGCCAGGTTGTATTGCCCGTATGTTTCCAATACGGCGGCGTACACGCGATGCACATCCATCAGCGAGTCATCTTGAGCGAGAGCCTGCTCGATATTTAGTTTCGCCTGATCCCATTTTTGTTGATCGAGCAGCACTTCCGCGTAGTAGGCGAGCGCCAGCGTGTTGGAACTGTCCAACTGCAAGCCACGCAACGCGGATTCCTCCGCCTGTCGCAGAAGACCCTGCACTTCCTCGGTGGAATAAAAATTCGAATTGGCGCTCCAATTCAACGCAAAGGCGCGAATGGCATGCACGGTGCTATCATCCGGCGCGAGTTCCACAGCTTTGTCAGCAGACGCGAGCGCTTCGAGTAAGCGCGCTTTCTTCTCTTCGTTCGTAATCAGGAACGCGGACGAGTAGGTCTGGATACGCGCCAGTTTTGCCCACGTTTGTGCATTGCCGGGGTCGACGCGCACAGCCTCCTGGTAGGCTTGAATCGCCGCGTCCAGATTGCCCGCCGTGAAGTAGGCATCCCCCTGCAAGGTGAGAGAGGTGCTGCTGCGTGTGGGGGTCGGTGTCGCCAGGAACAACGGCTGAATATCGCCGCTGTTGATCTGTTGCAGCATCCACACGCCGCCAAGCAACATCACCACCCACAAGAACATGCGATAGATATTCGATTGAGGCTTACGGCTGAACAGCGGACGACGAGGTGCAATATTCATGGGGTGGAAACAGCCGTGGGGGAGGGTGTCGGCGTGCTGGCTTGCGGATTGGCGAGATTCTCCTGACAGATGCGGATCGTCTCGCTCGCGGCGAATTGGGCATTTTCATCCGCTGGAACTTTCGCTTGAATCTCTTGCGCGATCTGCAGGGCTTCTCCGCAGTTGCCGGTACGTGCCAATGCCAAGCCAAACGTATAAAAATATTCTGCAACGCGCACATCGTTCGATAGTGGTATGCCTGAGACAACCTCGCCCTGCTCGCTGACCCCGCCATCGACTGCGAGACGCAATTGTCCAATGGCTTCCTCCCAAAACAAGTTGCGGTAATACATCACGCCGTAATTTCCGCGTAAGCGCGGATCCACCGGGTTATTTTGCACAGCCGTTTCGGCGTATTGCAACGCCTTGGCAAATTCACCGATGCCCGCATACGTGCGCGAGATGTACAGGTCGGGCAATGGGTCACCCGGGTTGAGCACATCGGCGCGGGTAAACGAGTCGATCGCATCATTCGAAGCGCCAAGCGCGCGATAGTTCAATCCCAATCGCAAGTGAAGCTCGGAAATATAATCATTGAAAGACAGGGCAGTTTTATATTCCTGGATCGCCTCTTCATAATTTTGGGTGGCTTCAAGGAGAATACCGCGCGCGCGATGCGCTTCCATCGTGTCGGGCGCAAGCGCCAACGCCACCTTGGATTCTTCGATGGCTTTCGTGGTGTTATCGAACGAGCCGGAGTTGACGAGAATCTCCGTGTAATAGGCGTGTGCCACTCCGTTGTTCGGGTCGAGTTGCAATGCCTGTTCGATCCATGTGAGCGCCTGCGAGTTGTTTCCCTGCGCGTCTGCCGCAAATGCGCGAATGGCATACGCCATCGAGTTGTTGGGGTCGAGCAGGAGCGCGTTCTCCGCATTGGCCTGCGCCTCAACAGGCTGACCGGATAACACTTGCACACGCGCGATGGCGATGTATAACGCCGGGTCTTGCGGCGAGGAACGAATCGCCTCCTGATACGAGGCAATCGCCTGCACAAATTTACCATCTTCAAGGAGCACTTCCGCCTCAGCCACATACGACTCCGGTGAACGCGTGGGGGTCGGTGTCGCGACAAATGGATTCGGCTGACTCGGTAAATAGACTTGATTGAAGTAGTAACCGAAGAGCAGCACCAAGCCGAAGACGGTCCATCCGAAAATGTTCGGGCGGCGTTTGCGGCGGTTCATGCTCCACTTACTGCTTCGAGGTAAATACATGATGTCATATTACCATTAAAAGATGAAGGGGCTTTAAGGATGATAGCGGGCGAATACAACGTGGAATACATCCTTTGAGTTTATCGATGGGAGGAGAGATGATGATAGAATCGCAGCATGCAGTTCGATGTCTTCACCCTTCTGCCTGAGGTATTTCCTCCTTATTTGGAATCCAGCATCCTGAAGCGTGCGAGCGAACGGGGATTGATCCATGTGAGCGTGCACAACATCCGTGAGTACACACACGACAAACATCACGTCACCGATGACACACCCTACGGCGGCGGCGGCGGAATGGTGATGAAGCCCGAGCCGGTGTTCGAAGCGGTCGAATCCGTTTTAGGACTGGAGACAACGCCTCTTCCGCCGGGTACACCTGTTCCAATCATTCTGCTTACCCCACAGGGACGCGTCTTCACCCAGCGCGTTGCCGAAGAATTTTCCACACACGAACGCATCGCCCTCATCTGCGGGCGCTATGAAGGCGTGGACGAACGCATCCGCGAACATCTAGTCACCGATGAAATCTCAATCGGCGATTACGTGTTGACCGGCGGCGAGCTCCCCGCAATGATTCTGATCGATGCGGTCTCTCGGCTCATCCCCGGCGTGCTCGGCGACCCCACCGGCGCGCAAGACGATTCACATTCGATGGGCCTGCTGGAATATCCGCATTACACCAAGCCAGCCGAGTTTCGCGGCTGGAAGGTCCCCGATGTTCTGCAAACCGGCAATCACGCAAAAATTGAGCGCTGGCGCCGGGAACAATCCCTGCTGCGCACGTTCCGCAAACGACCGGATATGTTGGATAAGGCTGATCTTAATGAGAACGATCTGAAGTTCCTGGGTGAAATGAAGAAAGAAGAATAATGAAAGATTCCTTTTGCCTGTGTCTTCTTTCCTGCCCGACATTCCTGTAACAGGAGCAAAAATGGCATCGCGACTTAACTACGGCAAGACCTTCCTGCTCGGTTTCGGGTTTTTCGGCGTGAGCGTGGTGTGGGGAGTGTACAACGCGTTCGTTCCCATCTTTCTTTCTGAGAAATTCGATATTGCGCCGATATTCATCGGCTTCTTCATGACGCTGGATAACATCGCCGCCCTGTTCATCCAACCTCCGGTCGGCGCGTGGTCTGACCGGTTGAAAACGCCGCTCGGGCGCCGCATTCCCTTCATTATCATCGGCGCGCCGATCACGGCGCTGGCGTTCGGGCTGATTCCACTCGCGTCGATCATCCCGATCTTCGTGGCTTGCACCAGCACCACGTTGTTGAGCGCGGCGTTATGGCGCACGCCTGTCGTTGCACTCATGCCAGACATCACCCCTTCTGCATTCCGTTCGCAGGCGAACGGTATCATTAACTTCATGGGTGGCATCGGCTCGATCATTGCCCTGCAAGCCGGGGGATTGCTATACAAGATGAGTCCCAACTTCCCGTTCTGGCTTGGCTCGGCGCTGGTGTTGGTCTCTGCGTTGATCGTTTATTTGTTCATCGAGGAACCCAAGGAGTACGAGCAGGCGGAACAACAACCGGGCATGCTGGCAAGCCTGCGTGAAGTGCTCAACGATGAGGATAAAAGCGGTTTGCGTCTGCTGTTCGCCATATTCTTCTGGTTTGTCGGCTATTCAGCTCTGGAATCGTTTTTCACGCTGTACGCCAGAAATCGCCTAGGCTTGGAAATTGGCGATAGTGCAACGCTCCTGTCGGTGTTACCGTTATTCTTTGTGTTGTTCGCCATTCCTTCCGGTTTTCTCGCGCGCCGCATTGGTCGCAGAATAACGATCACGATCGGGTTGATCATACTCATCTTCATGTTGATCCTGCTTTATGTCACGCCTGCCAGCGCATTGTTAACAGGAATCGCGCCGCTTCCGGTGGTTGGCATCCCGCTCGAGGAGGGAGGCGCGCGTATGTTGACGCTTGCCGGAGTCCTGCTCATCCTCGGCGGGATTGGTTGGTCGTTTGTCAACATCAATTCCCTGCCCATGGTGGTGGACCTGACCGGCGCGGCGCGCATCGGCACGTTCACCGGGATGTACTATTTGTTTTCCACGCTCTCGGCGATCGCGGGTCCGAATCTTAATGGGTGGGCAGTGCAGTTGGCGAACAACAACTATAACGTGATCATGATCATTGCCCCGGCCTTCATGACGGTCGCCCTGTGGCTGATGTGGGGCGTCCGCCGGGGAGAGGCGCAGATGGAGTAGACGAATCGAGCCAACCCTGAAACGAAGCGGAGCTCTTCCCTTGGCCACGGGCGTTAACTCTCGGCTTGTCGAATGGTTCAAGTAATTGTATACTTGTACTGAAAAAGGGTTTGCGATAACCCTAACAACAAATTATGAAGAGGAGAAGAACTATGAAGAAGCTGTATGGTTTGCTTGCGGTGCTTTTGGTCGCCGCCATGATTCTGCCCGCCTGCGCCCCGGCAGAACCGAATTGCGCAGATGAAGATACTTTCTGCGTGGGCTTGGTGACGGACGTTGGCAAGATCAACGATAAGTCCTTCAACCAGTCTGCCTGGGAAGGCGTTCAGCGCGCGGAAGCTGAATTGGGCGCGGTGGTCCAATACATCGAAACCGTGGATGCCAAGGATTACGACAAGAACATCGGCACCTTTGGCGAAGCTGGCTACGATGTGATCGTGACCGTCGGTTTTGCCCTCGGTGAAGCCACTGTTGCCAATGCGGCAAGGTACCCGAACACCAAGTTCATCGGTGTGGATCAGTTCCAGGCGTGGCAGTTCGACGATGATGCCAGCAACGATGTACCGAATGTTGCCGGTCTCGGCTTCCCCGAGGATCAGGCTGGCTTCCTCGTTGGCGCGCTTGCCGCGATGATGAGCGAGAGCCACAAGATCGGCGCCGTGTGCGGCACCGATGTAGTTCCGCCCGTTTGGCGCTTTGGTGAAGGCTACAAAGCCGGCGCTGCCTATGCCGACGGCATGATGGGCACGACCACAGAAGTGTTTGTTGTGTACCACAGCGATGTGGGCTTCGACAAGACCTTCACCGATCCGGAATGGGGCGCGCAGACCGCCAATTCGATGATGGATCAGGGTGCTGACGCGATCTTCGGTTGCGGTGGCATCACCGGCAACGGTGCGATCACCGCCGCCGCCCAGGCTGGAGCCTTCGCCATAGGCGTGGACTCTGACCAGTACCTGACCCTGCCCGAAGCCGCTCCGCGCATGCTCTCCAGTGCGATGAAACTCATCGTCCCAGGCGTGTTCGATCAAATCAAAGCTGTTCAAGACGGCGCGTTCGTAAATGGCAACGTTCTCGGTCAAGCCGGATACGCTCCTTACCACGATCTCGATGGTGAAGTGCCCGCTGAAGTGAAAGCCGCAATGGAAAAACTCAACGCGGACCTGCTCAGTGGCGCGGTAGTGACCAACGTTCCTCCTGTTAAGCCGTAAGCAGAATCTTATCGGTTAGAAAAAAGGAAGAAGCATACTGCTTCTTCCTTTTTATTTTGCACACAAGGCATGTCATTACCAAGAAGCGGATACCAGATATGGTTGTGGATCGCCCCGGCATGAACGAGCATGATTCGCTTTTCTTGAACTTTTGTTGTTATAATTCGGCAATCCTCACGGCTGGACAGGAGACCCTATGCAGGCAGAGAAACAATCAGGCTTGGTCACGAAAGGTTTTGCACGGTCAGCGCTGGAGGCGATGCTCATACCATCGCTCTCGATTCTCACTGCAGTCATTCTGGGCGGAATCATCATTATCCTTGTGAGAGGCAACCCGTTTGCAGCGTATCTCGGTTTACTTCAGGGATCGTTCGGGTCAGCCAAAGCGTTAAGCGAAACAGCCGTCTGGGCAACACCCTATATTTTCGCCGGTCTCGGGGTGATGCTCGCTTTCAAAGGCGGGTTGTTCAATATCGGCGCAGAGGGGCAATTGGCGCTTGGCGCCACCACAGCCGCCTTGATCGGGTATGCCCTGCCCCAATGGCTGGGTTTCGACCTGCCGATGATCGTTCATCTTCCGCTGGTCATCATTTTGGGAGCTGGCGCTGGCGCGTTATGGGCGGCAATCGTTGGATACTTAAAGGCATACACGGGGGGGCATGAAGTTATTAACACGATCATGATGAATTACATTGCCCTCAATTCAATTTCATTTTTATTGAACGGTCCAATGAAAGACCCAAACCCGAACAATGTGATCGCTCGCACGCCTTTGATCGCGGAAAGCGCACACATCGCTCCAATTTTCGAGGGGCTTCGCGTCCACTGGGGGTTTGTACTCGCCCTGCTTGCGGCGTACCTCGTCTGGTGGATGCTCAACAAAACCACGCTGGGGTTTGAAATCCGCACGGTGGGTTCCAACCCCGACGCGGCAAAATACGCGGGCATGAATGTAAAGCGCATCATCATCCTGACCATGGCGTTATCCGGCATGCTGGCGGGCCTGGCAGGGACCTTTGAAGTGACGGGATTGAATTATCGTCACGAACTTGGCTTTTCGATCGGGTATGGCTTCGATGCCATCGCCATCGCCCTGCTCGGCAAATCACACCCGCTCGGTGTGGTGCTTGCCTCGATTCTGTTTGCCGCCATGCGCAATGGAGCCACCCGCATGCAGTTCCTGACACAACTGCCTGTGGATTTGATCTCCATGCTGCAGGCGTTGATCCTGCTCTTCGTCGCCGCGGATGCGATCATCCGCTACATTTACCGAATCAAATCGCAGGGTGAACGGGTCGTCCTCACCCGCGGCTGGGGAGGCTAAGGAGACAGTATGGACTGGAAACGTTTCAGTTTTATTTTCATCATCATCGTAATCCTCTTTGGTATCGTGGTCATGGTTGGGATCACCAAATCATCCCCGATCATCACCATCACCAGCATGCTCGCCACGACCATCGCCGTTGCCACCCCCTTGACTCTCGGCGCGTTATCCGGCGTGTTCTGCGAACGGGCCGGCGTGGTCAACATCGGCATCGAGGGCATGATGCTGACCGCCGCCTTTTTTGGCTGGCTTGGCGCAATCTATATGTTTCACGTGTTCGGGTTTGATAAATGGCCCAGCATCCTCGTGGGGCTGTTAACTGCCATCCTTGCAGGCGCAATGATGGGTCTGCTCCATGCCGTGTTATCCATCACGTACAAGGTGGACCAGATCATCGGAGG
>CAZFDL010000092.1:0-2093 GCA_964517905.1 uncultured Anaerolinea sp.
CCTGAACAAGTTTGGCTTCCAGTGCGGGTTTTGCATCCATGCAGCTCTCCTACTTGAGTTTTCTGACTTCGGCATACTTTTGGGTCTGCACATCGAATAGATCGTCTGGCTTTCCCTTGAGCGTGGAATCGAAAAACGAGACCAGATAATCATATAATATAACAGTCACCCGTTTCCCTTTGATCGGACCTTTCAATCCCAGTTGAGGAGCGAGCGGTGAGAGCAGCGGTAAATCGGTGAAATCGTAATGCGCCGTGCCGTCAATAGCGATCGCGCCGAAGGATTGTGCGACCTTGGGATAAAAACGATTGAACAATTCGTTATTGCGGCTGGTTGTATTATCTGCCCACGATTGGCTGAACATGAAGTACGAAGGTTGTGTGACGCCGCTCTCGATCACTGCACTCGATACCGGACGCATGAACGGATCCATGCCGAGCAGTGCGATGCAGCGTGAATCGGTGCCGCAGAATTGAATCGCGGCGCCTCCACCAGTGGAATGACCGTAGACACCTACGGCACGCAGGTCAAGTTTGCCGAAGAATGCGCTGGAACGATCCTCGTTCTGTGCGGTCAAAAAGTCGAGGGTATATCCCAGGTCGCCCGCCCATTGGTGTACCAATTTTTGGGCAGTGACTTCGTAAACGTCAGTCGGGGTCTCATCAGAGGGCAGTGCCACTGGGTTGTTCAATGCCACATCGCCGTTCGGGAACACCGTGATAACAGCGCCAAAGGTGTGTTGCACACCGACTACAACATATCCATGACTTGCAAGTTCCAATGCCTGCCCTGTGTTTTGCGCATTGAACCCGTTCCAGCCGTGCGAGAAGAGTATCACTGGAAATGGTTCGGATGAAGAGGCAATTTGGGATTCTTCAAATGCGGGGATCTTTACCAGTGCGAGGTGGTCGAGGAAGAACGGGGGCAAACCGATTTGGCCCGCGATCGCAGGTGCATAGACTTTCGCTTCGCTCATCCATGGGGCGCGGTCGGATGACGAATCCGCTTCGGATGGGTACCAGACCTGAATCATGAACCGACGCGCTACGTCTTTTCCCGAATAAATTTCGATGCGCGATTCGTCGATAAGTTCGTAGATGCGCGTGCCTATGTCATAGGGCCCGGTGGGGTTGGCGATGCGCGGAACCGGTAGAAGGATGGGCAGAGCCGTCGAACCGGCGAGCAGAACGACTGTCGCGATCGAAGCGACTGTATTGATTTCCACACGGAAAAAAGCGAGGGCTGCAAAAATAACCGTCAGAGCATACAATGGGATCATTTGCCAGCGATATCCCTCGATCGCGAGATGAAGTAGGACACAAAGGAGTGCAATTGCAGGGAGGAAGCGGATCGCTGCAGGGCGGGGGATGCGCCAGAGTAAATGACTTGCCAAGAGGACGGGGGTTAGGATCTCAAGGATTCTCATTCCCCGATTGTACATGAGTCGCTCGTTGCTGTACAATGGGTCTGCATGTTACCGGCATTCTCGATCAGCATCTTCCTCTCCGCGTTTCTACTTTTTCAGGTCCAGCCGATGATCGGCAAATTCATCTTGCCCTGGTTCGGCGGAACACCGGCGGTGTGGTCAACTGCAATGCTTTTCTTTCAAGTTCTGCTTACAGGCGGGTATGCATACGCTCATTGGCTGATGCGGCGAGTGAGAACAGATCGCCAGGCGTTGGTTCAGCCAGTCTTGATAGGTTCATCCATCGCCATCCTTGCTGCGCTTTCCCTGGTGTGGATATCACCGATCATGCCGGATGCAAGTTGGAAGCCAAGAGACGCTGCGTCTCCCGTTTCTGATATTTTCATACTGCTATTAGCTTCTGTCGGACTGCCATATTTTATCCTCGCATCGAATGGACCGCTTATGCAGGCGTGGTTCAGCCGCGCGTTCCCACATCGATCCTACGCCCGCCTGTATTCACTATCGAATTTGGCATCGCTGCTGGGCCTGCTCGCGTATCCTGTATTGATCGAGCCTACATTGTCCCTCCGCTCACAGGGGTGGGCGTGGTCCGCAGGGTTCGCACTTTTCGGTTTGATCACTCTCTATATCGCGACTCGGATCCGTCGTGCTCCGCCTCTTGCCT
>CAZFDL010000092.1:2193-10626 GCA_964517905.1 uncultured Anaerolinea sp.
CAGCATTGGCTCTGTTCGTTATGTTTAACGTTACGTCTTTGCACGTGTTTTGGCAGATCTTTGCCAACTGCCTGTTATTGTTTGCTGCGTGCATGGTGTGTCATGGGGAACTGTATTTGCTTCGCCCTGACGCCGAGCATCTAACCTCGTTTTACCTGATGGTCTCCATCGGCGGTGCGTTCGGTGGACTGTTCGTGAGCTTGGTCGCCCCGGCGATCTTCAATGGCTACTGGGAATTCTTTATCGGTCTCGCAATGGCGATTGCCATCGTTCTTACAATATATCGCAATAATGCAGATCACACCGCTCGGGCTCGCTTCGTGTTCACCATTTTTGCCCTTGTCACAGGTCTGCTGGCAGTATTAAGTAACGTCTATTCTGGCGCGTTGTTTTCGGAGCGGAATTTCTATGGCGTGATACGCGTACGCGAGATACAAGTGCCCGGTATGATCGACTCTGCCTACGTAATGACGCATGGAATTACCGTTCATGGGTTGCAGTTCGTGGGAGAGGATTTGCGAGATACGCCGACCGCGTACTACACCCGCGAAAGTGGAGTGGGGTTGGCTATCCTGAAGCATCCAAGTTACGGCCTGGAGATGCGAGTCGGATTGTTGGGAGCGGGTGCGGGGACCCTCACTGCGTATGGTCGGCAAGGCGATAAGTACCGCTTGTACGAGATTAACCCTGTAGTCATCGAACTCGCAAAGGGGAAATATGGATATTTTTCGTTTGTTAGGAATAGCGCAGCAGAAACAATCATAATTCCCGGGGACGCGCGCATTTCATTGGAACGCGAACTTGCTGAGGGGAGTCCGCAAAACTTCGATGTCCTTGTGCTCGACGTTTTCAGCAGCGACTCGATACCTGTCCATTTGGTGACGAAAGAGGCGATGGAGTTATACCTTGCCCACCTCGCTCCCGATGGTATTATCGCTGTGCACATAACCAATCGGCATCTCGATCTGCAACCGGTCTTTTGGAAACTGGCGGAGCAATTTACCTTGAGCATTGTCCGCATTGAGAATGACCGCGACGCTACAGGTGCGTACGAATCGCATTGGATCCTGCTTGCCCGAAACCCCGCCATGTTAAAATATTCTCCCCTTCAAGCTCGCATCATAGACTTGGAGAAATATTCTGCCGATATCCCATTGTGGACCGATGATTACAGCAATTTGTTTCAAATACTGAAGTAACTTTGCCTCGTTATGAGTTGACACGCCTCCCAGCGTGGAGCCGGTGCGAACCACCGCGTTGCTGCGAACCGCAATATAGTTGAACGGCGGTTTTATAATGCGGCGTTTTTTGAGTCAATACTGTGTTACACTGATACAGGCATACCATAAACAAAAGGTTTATCAAACAGGGGGATTCGGAGGATGTTCCATAGGGGACATCCATTTTCACCATCGCCCATTTGCTCGAAATTGGCACGATTAGCCGTAAAGGAAGAAAACATGAATAAGAGAGAGACCGTACAAGCCCTGATGGACTCAGTCCAGAAAGGCGATTTCACACTGGCAAAATCCATGCTCACAGAGGACTTTCAATTCAGCGGTCCGATCCCTGAACCGATCAACGCCGAATCCTGGCTTGGAATGAGCGCCAGTATGAAGGCTGCATTCCCCGACCTGGATTACCATTTCAAGGTCATTGGCGCGAATGGTGATGTTGTGAAATCCACCTCGCAATTGAGCGGGACTCACAGCGGCTCATTCGACCTGACGAACATGGGCATGGGGGTAATCTCCGCGACGAACAAGGCTTTTTCAGCCACGCTGACAAGGACAAAAGTGACCGTAAAGGAGAATAAGGTCGCTGCCTGGGTTGTGGAGCCAACGGAAGGCGCGGGTTTGATGGCGATCCTGCAGCAGCTTGACGTCGACATGCCGGTGCTATAAGCCGATCACAGCCGGCATTAATCAGGATATCACGGGTCGGATCGAATCGTTCGGTTCGTCCGTTTCGAAGCCGCCAATCTCATATCGGGGTTGGTGGAATTTTTCGTCAAGAGCCCAAACCGATACCCGACATAGAAACTAGAATATGTGAGAAAAGAAGAAAAGGTCACGTGATCAATTTAACCCTTAGTACAAATATATACCGCCCCATCAAACAAGTCTTTGATTTCGTAAGTAAGCCTGAAAACGATTTTCAATGGCAATATGGAACGCTCGCTTCAACCCGGCTTTCCAAGAACCTGGGTACGATGGGCTCTTTCTTTCAAAGCATCGGTCATTTGATGGGGCGCAGGATTCAGGGAACTTTCGAGGTGATCGAGTATGAGACCGACGCGAAATATGGATTCAAGTCCCTATCGGGACCGCTGAATTCGCAGACTTCCTACACCTTCGAGGTCACGGAGGGCAGTACAAGGGTTAACGTGTCAACACAAGCCAACCTTGTCAACTTTTTCCAGATGGATGAGCGTATTGTGGAGAAGATGATGAAAAAACAAATCAAGGAAAATCTGGCAATGCTCAAGGATCTACTCGAGACGATGCAGGTGTTACCGGTTTCCTAGTGGATTGCGCCCGCAAGGATTTGGCACGGACAAATAGATTGCGCATTCGAAGGAGAATTTCTTATGGATACGACAAAACACTCAATTATCAAACGGGTTGCTTTTATCGGAAACTACTTTCCGCGTCAGTGCGGAATTGCGACGTTTACCACCGATCTCTGCGAAGCCATCGCGGATGAGTACAAAGCTACGGCGTGCATCGCCCTGCCGGTTAATGATACCGACGCAGGCTACGAATATCCGTCGCGTGTACGTTTTGAATTGACCGAGAAGGATATTGAGTCCTATCGCCGCGCGGCCGATTTTCTGAATATCAACAACGTGGATATAGTCTCACTGCAACACGAGTACGGGATTTTTGGCGGGCGGGCGGGCAGTTACATTCTCACACTCCTGCGTGAGTTGCGCATGCCCATCGTCACCACGTTGCATACAATTCTCAAGGATCCCAATTCCGATCAGCAACGCGTGCTCGAAGAGATCATTTCCTTATCAGACCGTGTGGTGGTGATGAGCGAACGCGGCGCGGAATTTCTTCGGAGCATTTATCACGTCCCTGAAGAGAAGATCGACCTGATTCCGCATGGCATTCCCGATGTCCCCTTCGTGGACCCGAGTTTTCACAAAGACCTCTTTGGCGTGGAGGGCAAAAGCGTTTTACTTAGTTTCGGCTTACTCTCAGCCAATAAAGGCATCGAGAATGTGATCGAGGCTTTGCCAGCCGTTTTGGCAAAATACCCGAACGTCGTGTATATCATCGTTGGCGCGACTCATCCCCATGTCATCCGAAACGAGGGCGAATCCTACCGCCTGTCTTTGCAGCGTCTGGCGCATGAAAAAGGCGTGGAAGCCAATGTCATCTTTTACAACCGCTTTGTCAGCCCCGAGGAACTTGTCCAATTCATCAGCGCGTCGGATATTTATATTACTCCGTATCTGGACGCGGCGCAGATCACCTCCGGCACACTGGCGTACACGTTGGGCGCGGGAAAGGCGATCATCTCTACACCATATTGGTATGCGGAGGAAATGCTGGCTGACGAGCGCGGCGCGCTGGTGCCCTTTAGTGACCCGCAGGCGATGGCTGAACAGGTGGTCGATCTGCTGGAAAACGAGTCGAAGCGTCATGCCATGCGAAAACGCGCCTATCTGTTTGGGCGGGATATGGTCTGGTCGCAAGTTGCCCGACGTTACATGAAGACGTTTGAACGCGCCCGCGCGGAACGCCATCAGTTCGTGCATACGGAGTTCGCGGTCAAGGCATTAGACAAGCGCGCCGGAGAATTGCCGCCGCTTAAACTGGATCACTTGCATCACCTCACAGATGATACCGGTATTTTTCAACATGCTATTTTCACGATACCAAACTATCGCGAGGGTTATACAACGGATGATAATGCTCGTGCGTTAATGGTGAGTGCACTCCTCGAGGAATTGGGTAACAAGGAGGCCACTGAAATGGCAACCCGTTATCTTGCATTCACCTTGTATGCTTTTAATTCTGAGACCCGGCGCTTTCGCAACTTTATGGATTACCAACGCAATTGGCTTGAAGAGAGCGGCTCAGACGACAGCCATGGACGCGCGTTATGGGCGCTCGGTATTGTCCTGGGTCATTCGAGTACGCCCACATTGCACAATATGGCAGTCCGTGTGTTTCAACTTTCATTACTCTCGATCCTGGAAACGACCAGTCCGCGTGCTTGGGCATTCGCACTGCTTGGCATCCACGAGTATTTGCAACTGTTTGCCGGTGATCGTCGCGTCAACCAGGTGCAGGAGGAATTGGCGGGTCGGTTGCTGTCGCTGTACAAGGATAACCGGGTTGATGGATGGAGCTGGTTTGAGGATAGGCTGACGTATTGCAATCCAGCCCTGTCACATGCCATGCTATTGTGCGGCCAGTCCATTCCAAATCCTGAAATGACCGAGGTGGGTTTGGAATCTCTCGGTTGGCTTGCCAAATTACAGCACTCGGATACCGAGGGAAAGCATTTCGTTCCCATTGGTTCCAACGGCTTTTATCCTCGCGGCGGCGAACGCGCCCGCTTCGATCAACAACCGGTGGAGGCACAGGCAATGATCTCAGCCTGTCTCGCCGCTCACCGAATCACTGGGGAAAAAAGCTGGCACAAAGAAGCCCGCCGCGCCTTCGAGTGGTTTCTCGGACGCAACGACTTGCACTTGCCGCTCTATGACCCCACGACGGGCGGCTGTCGTGATGGTTTGCATCCAGATCGGCCGAATGAGAATCAAGGCGCAGAGTCTACCCTCGCCTTTCTCCAGTCACTTTTGGAATTAAGATTAGCGGAAAATGTTGGAGAACCCAAGGAGCATACTCACAATGAACAAACATCACACGGATCTATTTCAACGCCACAAACTCAACCCCATCCTGACAGCCGCGAACTGGCCCTATCAGGCAAATAGCGTCTTCAACCCCGGTGCCACGTTACTCGCTGACGGAAGTACCCTCTTGCTTTGCCGCGTGGAGGACCGCCGCGGTCACTCCCATTTGTGCGCGGCCCGCTCGGTGGATGGTGTAAATGATTGGGTGATCGACTCCCAACCGACTTTTTCAGCCGATCCGGAACACTATCCTGATGAGTTGTGGGGCATAGAAGATCCGCGCATTACGTTCGTCCCCGAGTTGGGGCGCTACGCCATCGCCTATACAGCGTATGCAAGCGGTGGACCCGGCGTGGCTCTCGCACTTACCGAAGACTTCCGCACCTTTGAACGCTATGGTGTGGTCATGCAGCCGGAGGACAAGGATGCGGCTCTCTTGCCGCGCAGGATTAATGGCCAATGGGCTTTGATCCACCGCCCCGTCACTGCGAACAGTGCGCATATGTGGATCTCATATTCCTCGGATCTGCGGAACTGGGGAAATCACAAGAAACTGCTGGAGGCACGCCTGGGTGGATGGTGGGATGCGAACAAAATCGGCCTTTCTCCTCCACCGATCGAGACCTCACAAGGCTGGCTTGTTATCTATCACGGGGTCAAACATAACGCCTCCGGCGCCATTTACAGGTTAGGTCTCGCCTTATTTGACCTGGATCAACCTGAAATCTGTTTGAAGCGCGCCGACGAGTGGGTGTTCGGTCCCGATGAGCCATACGAGCAACATGGGGATGTGGATAAAGTTGTCTTTCCTGGCGGCTATACCATTGCGCCAGATGGCGATACCCTCCGCCTCTATTATGGCGCGGCGGACACAAGTATTGCCATGGCGACCGCGAGTATAAAAGCGTTGCTCGCCTGGCTCCAGGACGACCGCCAATCTGACCCTAAATTGCCACTCCCATGACGGCAACATAATGTGCCGCGGCGGCGAGTAACACAAATATGTGCCACATTTCGTGAAAGCCGAATACACCGGGCTTAAAATTAAATATCTTCGTGATGTATACCACCGCCCCAAGTGTGTAGAGGATGCCGCCGGTTATCAACCAACCAAAAACCCAGCCGGATAGCAGCGCGAACATTTGTCCCGCCGCGGCTACCGCAAGCCAGCCCATCACCAGATAGATACCTGCGTTCAACCAACGCGGCGCGCGGATGTAAAACACTTTCACGACAATTCCAATCACCGCAAGCGACCAAATGATCGTCAACATGCCCCACTTCCAAAACCCCTCGAATGCATTCACGCAAAACGGTGTGTAGGTCCCGGCGATGAGCAGATAGATGGCGGCGTGATCCACCTTGCGAAAGATCTCCAGCGCGCGGTCCTTCACGCGGACCATGTGGTACGTGGCGCTGGCCGAAAACATGCCGATCAGACTTAATCCATAGATCGACAGCGAGACGATCTTTGCGAGGGTGTCCCAGCCGACGACGAGCAGCGCGACCAGCCCTGCGAGCGCGAGCAAGGCGCCCACCCAATGCGTGAGGCTGTTAACGGGCTCTCGAAAAAATTTCATCATCGATCACTTCCTTTTACGAAAATCTAAAACGAACGGCTTGCTTCTGTTCACTGCCATGCCGATCAATGAAACGACCGCGCTCCAAAAGAACCAGATCAACACATTTACATACTCGAGGTGATAATTCAGGCTTACCTTTGCCAGGCGCGGGTTGCTTTCGAGATACTGCACATACACCGATCTCGATCCCGCTCCCGGTTCGTTGGTTAAGTTGACGATTCGATGCGCCTCATAGATGGCGCTGTTTTGAAGCAGCGGCAAATAGGAAATCGTTTCGCCGTCCTTCGTTGTAAAGCTGATTTCAGCGGTGAAGCATGTTCGGCTACCGCTGCACTCAGCGATGTTGTTCAGCGTTCCCGTGGTTTTCGCGCCGGCAACGTCGAGAAACAAACTTCCTGCGGAGATTACGCAGGTGAAAAGCAAAAGTAGCGCTCCCACGATCGAGATCAATATCGTCCAACGGACGGGTCGCTTTGCGGCGGGTTGGTTTTCCATTTATTCCAATCCTTTTTCGGCGAGGATGACGATCAGTTGGCTGGATTGTAATTCAACGATTCTTATTGCGGTCCTGAACCCTGCGTCGTCAAATGGTTTTCGTGCTCTTTCTTGAAAAACTTCAACCGTTTCAATGGGGCGTTCACCTGTGACTTTGTATAGCCAATCAAGAAATCGACTTTTCGGCATCGCAACCGGCAGGACGATGAGCCTGCCTCCCGGTGGGAGACATCGCCTAGCCTCTGCCAATGCGCGCAGGTCGAAGATGTATTCGGAAGGAAAAGTCGAGACGATGGTGTCAAACGATTCGTTCGGGAAGGGCAACTGTTGCGCCAACCCGCGCACAAGACGGGCGGAGTGGTTGCTGTTGCGCTTGGCGAGGCGACCCATCTGAGCGGACTCATCGATTCCTACGGTGAGCCAGCCGTCCCTGCGGAGGAGGCGTTGCAGATGCCCCGGTCCGTGGCCGAGTTCAAGAATCCGTTTTCCTTCGAGGAAGGGCAGTACCTCCCGCACCCAGTCATTCCAGCGATTGAACGAAACTGCCGCGGCGACGAGATCGTACGTGAAAGCAAACTGATGGTAGAGGAGTTTGAAGAAAAGTCGTAGAAATGCTTTCACGCAGCGACAGTGCCTCTCGTGCAAAAAAACAAGGGTTTGACCCGTTGCATGTCAAACCCTTGTCCCTTACCTGGCTTGCTTATGCGGCGGCAGGTTCGTCGTCTGCGCCTTTTTTAGTCTTGCGTAGAGATTCGATGGCGCTTTTGCCTCGCTCGCGGACGTCGGTATAGACGGCTTGTCCGCGGTCGCGCAGTTGGTGGGCGAGTTCATCGGCGCGGGCGCGAGCTTCGGCGGCAGCGGCTTCGGCACGGGCAAGCGCTTCTTCAGCGGTGTGCGAAGCGCGGTCGCGTAGTTCAATGGACTTGTCCTTGATCAGTGCGCGGGTCTCTTCACCCGATTGCGGGGCGAAAAGCAACGCGACGACTGCGCCGGTGAGCCCACCGACGATGAAGCCTACGAGAAAGGCTCCGAACTCATCACGATCAGACATGGTAACCTCCTTGGGGTTGTGTTGGTTTCTGAATATAGCCGCATTTTTCTAAGATCACTGTGTTTTTGAAATCTGCGGATCGTTCACTTTTTCTTGAGTCCCATCAATTCTAACATACGGTACAGACCAGCCAGATAGCCATTCAGTTTGACGACTGGCTCGACGACATTCTCGCCAAGAAATTCCGCCGTGCCGCGCAAATTATTGACCGTATCGCTGGTGGCTTTGAGGATGGGACGCACTTCATTCTGTAACAGATTTATCAGGCTGGCAAGTTGTATGATCAGCACGATCAAGGCAACACCGATCACCAGCGACTCGAGAGCAACGACGATGATGAACACATCGCGAATCCTATCGGTGGGAGTGGCCGGTTGAAGCAGGAAGTAGATCGCCACTCCGAGCAACCCCAGGATGACCACTGCGCC
>CAZFDL010000093.1:0-10623 GCA_964517905.1 uncultured Anaerolinea sp.
CAATTCGGGATCTGGGCGCTCGTCTCTTCGACGCTCACCACCAGCCTGATCGCCATGACCGTTTCGCTTCCTCTCGGATTGGCAACTGCTCTATTTCTAAGTGAGTATGCCTCGCCCCGGGCGCGATCGGCGTTAAAACCCACACTCGAGATTCTCGCTGGCATCCCAACTGTGGTGTATGGATACTTTGCCCTGCTCTTCATGACCCCGCTCTTGCAGAAAATCTTCGGCGATCAGGTGCAGGTCTACAACATGGCGTCGGCGGGAGTTGTGATGGGCATCATGATCCTGCCGCTCATCTCATCGATGAGCGAAGACGCGTTGAACGCGGTGCCGCGCTCCCTGCGTGAAGCGGCATATGCCATGGGCGCGACGAAGTTCGAGACCAGCCTGCAGATCGTCCTGCCCGCCGCTTTATCGGGCATCGGCGCGGCATTTATCATCGGCATCTCGCGCGCCGTCGGCGAAACGATGATCGTCGCCATCGCAGCTGGCGCTGGACCTAACTTCACCTTTAACCCCTTCGAAGCCGCCGAGACGATGACAGGACACATCGCGCGCATCAGCGGCGGTGATCTTTCCTACAACTCGATTGACTACACCAGCCTGTTTGCCATCGCGTTGATGTTGTTTCTGGTCACGCTGGTGTTGAACCTGATCAGTCAGGCGGTGGTGAGTCGGTTTCGGGAAAGGTATGAGTGAATTAAAAATATGCAAAACCATTACCCGCAAGACACTTCCTTCCGTAGCGAGTTGAATGCCCGCTACCGCACTGCTTCGATCTGGCAGACGATCTTCCTTTCGGCGTTGTTCCTTGCCATCCTCAGCCTGATTGCGTTGCTCTACAATGTGCTGGATGGCGCGTTTGGCTACGTGGCGTTCGAGTATAAGAACGATCCCGCCGCATTCACGTCCACGCCGCTGAACGAACTGACCAAGGAAGAACTGCTCGTCATCCTCAAAGAAGAGTTGTCTTCCGGCGCGTACAAAAAATTGGACAACGAACAACCCATGCAAGAGCGTTCCCGCGCCGATTTGTACTCGCTCTTCCTCGAACGCCTCGTCCAGATTGACACCAAAGAAACGTGGAGCATGACCGAGTCCATTTTGAACAGGGCAGACATTCGCGTGGAAGTTGCGGAAAAATATCCCGATGCGCAACTGGTGTTCCGTTCGTGGCTGACGCCGCAGTTCCTTGTCTCACCGATGTCATCCAAAGCGGAGTTTGCGGGTGTGCGTACGGCGGTGCTGGGGTCGCTGTGGCTGGTGGGCATTGCGATTCTTTTCGCGCTCCCCATCGGCACAGGCGCGGCGATCTACCTGCAGGAGTACGCGCCGCACAACTGGCTGACCAGAATTATTCAAACAAACATCAACAATCTAGCTGGCGTGCCGAGCATCGTCTACGGCATGTTGGGGCTGGCGATCTTCGTCCGCACACTGGAGGCGATCACAAGCGGAAGCGTGTTCGGGGTGACCGATGCGAACGGGCGCACAATCCTATCCGCAGGGTTGACGATGGGCGTGCTCGTCCTGCCGCTCATCATCATCAACGCGCAGGAAGCCATCAAGGCGGTACCTGATTCACTTCGGCAGGCTTCGTTCGGCGTCGGCGCGACACGCTGGCAAACCGTGTGGTATCACGTGTTGCCGAACGCGCTGCCGGGAATCCTGACAGGGAGCATCCTTGCGCTTTCTCGCGCGCTCGGCGAGACCGCGCCGCTGATCGTGGTGGGCGCGTCCACGTTCATCAGCGTTGACCCAGATGGACCTTTCTCGAAGTTCACCGCCCTGCCTATCCAGATCTATCAATGGACAACGCGCGCGCAGTCGGAGTTCCATGCGATCGCCGCAAGCGCGATCGTCGTGTTATTGGTTCTGTTGCTTACGTTGAATGCAACGGCCATCCTGCTGCGGAATCGGTTTCAAAGGAAATATTAATTCAATCCGCAGAGTACACGGATTTCTGAGATTTTTCCACGTAATGTGCGAAATCTGCGGTTAAGAATCGGAATTGAAAAAAATGCAAAATAACCAACCAGAATACGCCATCGAAACAAGAAACTTGTTCATATTCTACGGTTCATTCGCTGCGGTCAGCGAAGTGAATTTGAAGATCAAGCGGCAAAAGATCACAGCCATCATCGGACCGTCAGGCTGTGGAAAATCCACTCTCCTGCGTTCGTTCAACCGGATGAACGATTTCGTACCGAGCAATTACGTTACTGGCCAAATCCTGTTGCACGGGCAAAGCCTGTACGGCGCGAACATTGACCCGGTGGAGGTACGTCGTAAAATCGGTATGGTGTTTCAGAAGCCCAACCCGTTCCCCAAGTCCATTTACGAGAACATCGCCTGGGGCGCACGCATCAACGGCTTCAAAGGGAACATGGACGAACTCGTCGAGCAATCCCTGCGCAGCGCGGCGCTTTGGGATGAAGTGAAGGATAAACTCAGGAAAAGCGCCTACGAACTCTCCGGCGGACAGCAGCAACGTCTTTGCATTGCGCGCACCATCGCCATCCAACCGCAGATCATTTTGATGGACGAGCCCGCCTCAGCCCTCGACCCCATCTCCACTCTTCGCATTGAAGAGTTGATGCAGGAGTTGAAGAAGAACTATACGATCATCATTGTCACGCACAACATGCAGCAAGCCGCGCGCGTATCCGATTTCACCGCCATGATGATGATCGACGACAAGCGTTCGGGTACGGTCATCGAGTTCAACGAAACGCAAAAAATATTTACCAATCCAAAAGACAAACGCACGGAAGATTATGTGACGGGAAGGTTTGGGTGATGAGATTGAGGGCGGTCTTATTCTTTGCCCGAAGCAATCCCCTACAATGCGGGGAGGATTGCTTCGTCGCCGCCTCGTTCCTCCTCGCAACGACATAATGGAGATCGTATGAACAAACCAAAAGTCCTCTTTCTCTGCACGGGAAACTCTGCACGCAGCCAAATGGCGGAGGGGCTCCTGCGCGCACTGGCGAACGATCACTTCGACGTGTTCAGCGCGGGCACCGAGCCCAAGGGCAGGATCCTGCCTGAGGTCGAGGTAGCAATGCGTGAGATCGGCGTGGATAGTTCGGCGCAGTGGTCGAAGTCGGTGAGTGAATATCTTGGCAAGGCGCTCTTTGCGCACGTGGTCACCGTCTGCGCAGATGCAGAGGAGAATTGTCCGGTCGTCTTTCTCAACATGGGGACTCACCACCACTGGGGATTCGATGATCCCGCCAAAGCAGGTGACGAACAACGCCTCTCGACGACCCGACGCGTGCGCGATGAGATCGAGCATCGCCTGCGCCTCTGGCTGACGGAGCAGGGCATCACGCCAAAAGAATATCGTTAGTAGTACAATCAGACAACCGAGAGGTATGTATGCTGCGTAAAACATTTGAAAGCGAAATCCAACAGCTCAAGGATGATGTGCTCCTGCTTGGTTCGATGGTGGAGCAAGCCATCCTTGATTCGGTGGAAGCGCTGAAAAAGCGCGACATCAAGGCGTCCGAAAAGATCTTTCTGGAAGACCAGCAGATCAACAAGAAGCGGTTCGACATCGAAAACAAACTGATGATCCTGATCGCCACACAGCAACCGATGGCCCACGACTTGCGATTGCTGGCCTCCTCGATGGAGATCATTTCTGAACTGGAACGCATGGGCGATTACGCCAAGGGGATCGCCAACATCAACATCCGCATGGGCGACCAGCCCCTGCTCAAACCGCTGATCGACGTGCCGCGCATGGCACAGATCGGCGCGGACATGCTCCACCGCGCGTTGACCGCTTTCGTCAATGAAGATGTGGAGGCCGCAAAGTCCATCCCGATCCAGGACGACGAAGTGGATGCGCTCTACAATCAGGTCTACCACGAGTTGATGATGTTCATCATTCAGGACCCCAAGTCGATCGAACGCGCCAACTGGTTGTTATGGGTGGCGCACAACCTCGAGCGTGTGGCAGACCGTGTAACAAATATCTGTGAACGGACCGTGTTCATCGCCACAGGCGAGATGAAGGAGATCAAGGCGACGGACGACGAATTTTGGAAGGGGCAACATTCGTAGCGAATCGAATGCCATGCGAGGAGGGCTTCGCCCGACGAAGCAATCCCAGTCGCTATGTTGAAGATTACTTCGCTTCGCTCGCATGTCGGGCGGTGATAAAAAGTGTGGACATCGTTTGATGTCCACACTTTTTATCGCGCTACCCCATCCGCCCTGTGATGTACGCCTCCGTCAGTTCCTGCTTCGGCTTCGTGAACATGGAGTTCGTCTCTGAAAATTCCACCAATTCGCCCAGCCAGAACAAACCTGTGAAATCGGATACGCGCGCGGCTTGCTGCATGTTGTGCGTGACGATGACGATGGTGTAATCCTGTTTCAACTCGGCAATGAGTTCCTCCACGCGGAGAGTGGCGATCGGGTCGAGCGCGGAGGTGGACTCGTCCATCAAAATGACCTCGGGTTGCACAGCGATGACGCGGGCAATGCACAGACGTTGTTGTTGACCAAGCGCCAGCCCCATCGCACTCTCATGCAAGATATCTTTTACATCGTCCCACAAGGCGGCACGCCGTAGACTGTTTTCGACCAATTCAGATAGTGCTATTTTGCCGGCTATTGTCCCCATCACACGCGGACCGAACGCCACGTTATCGTAAATGGATTGCGGGAACGGGTTGGGCTTCTGGAAGACCATGCCCACACGTTGACGCAGATTGACCACGTCAATTTTCTCGGCATAGATATCTTCGCCGTTGAGGAGGATCTTCCCATCTACGCGAGTGCCCGCGATGGTATCGTTCATGCGATTGAGGCAGCGCAAAAACGTGGATTTGCCGCATCCCGACGGACCGATCAGCGCGGTCACTTTGCGCGGCTGAATTTCGAGGTTGATGTTGGTGAGGGCTTTGGACGATCCGTAGTAAAAATCGAGCCCCTCAACGGAAAAGGCGGAACGGGTCGCGGTCATGGTGTGATTGTATCAAATAGTCCGCTTGAGCGGGCTTCGTATGAACGGCACAGATTGGTGTATCCGCGTGAGGATTTGAAGAGGAGAAAATGCCGACGACGTAGAATCATCTTCAAGTGGGTCCGAAGCGAAGTTCTTCATGCCATGCGTGCTTTCGACTATAATTCGTCCCGATGAAACGCATCCTTGTCTGCTTTCTTCTTTGCTCTTTCTTGGTTGCCTCCTGCAGTTCGAAAAATTCACAATCCCCCTCTGATTCATCAGCAGAATATATCGAAAATAAAGGCTCGGATACGATCGTGAATCTTGCGCTGGCGTGGGCCGAACAGTATCAAAATGACAATCCCGAGGTTCGCATCTCCGTCACTGGCGGAGGCTCCGGCACGGGCATTGCAGCGCTCATTAACGATACCGTGGATATTGCCAATGCGTCGCGCCAGATCAAGCCGGAGGAGATCGAAGAGGCGCAAGCCAATGGGGTGGAGCCCGTGGAGTACATCATCGCGCGCGATGCGATCGCGGTGATCGTACACCCCGACAACCCGGTGAGTGAACTGACGCTTCAACAGATCTCGGATATCTACAGCGGTAAGATCACGAATTGGTCTGAGGTGGGCGGGGAGGATCGCCCGATCGTGCGGCTCTCACGCGAGACCAACTCCGGCACACATGTGTATTTTTTAGAGACGGTTTTACGGTTGGGTAAAAAGGAGGACAAAACGCTCTTTTCAACCGATACGTTGTTACTGCCGTCATCTGAGGGCATCATTGCCGAGGTGCGGCAGAATCCGAACGCGATCGGCTACGATGGTTTGGGTTACGTCCCTCACGATCTGAAAATGATCGCGATCGCAAAAGAAGATTGCGCACCGTATGTCTTGCCCTCGATCCCAACCGTGAACGACAAGAGTTACCCGATCGCGCGCGATCTGTACATGTACACCAACGGCGAACCAACAGGCATCCTCGCCGAATATTTGGATTGGATCCTTTCGGAGGAAGCACAGGAGATCGTGGCGAAACTGGGCTTTGTGCCCGTTTCCATCACCCCCGTCCCCTCTCCTTGAGGGAAAGGAACCGCGTGATGACGAGGACATTATGGAAAAATCATTGAACTGGCGTGAATTCATCATCACGCGACTCATCCAAACATCAGGCTACTCTGCCGTCGTGTTCGTCGCGTTGATCTTTTTCTTCCTCATCCGCGAGGGCACGCCTACGCTCGGTGAAGTGGAACTCTCAACGCTCTTCAGCGCGCGCTGGTATCCCATCGAAGATTATTTCGGGATCCTCCCGCTCATCACGGGCTCGCTGATCGTCACCATCGGAGCCATGCTCATCGCCTTCCCGCTTGGCATTGGCACGGCGATCTACATTTCAGAGATCGCGCCGCGTTGGATGCGCGAGATCCTCAAACCCCTCGTGGAATTGCTTGGCGGGCTTCCTTCCGTGGTGTTGGGATTTCTTGGGATTCTTATCGTCTCTCCGTTTCTGCGCGTCTTTCTGGACCTCCCAACTGGGCTGACAGCCTTTACCGGTTCCCTGCTCCTCGGCGGCATCGCGGTGCCCACAATCGTGTCCGTTGCGGAGGACGCACTAGACGCTGTGCCGCGCGCGTATCGTGAAGGTGCGTGGGCGCTCGGCGCGACCCGCTGGCAAACCATCTGGCGCGTCACTCTGCCTGCGGCGCGTTCGGGTGTGCTCACCGCCGTCATGCTCGGCATCGGTCGCGCCATCGGCGAAACAATGACCGTAATGATGGTGACCGGCAACGCCCCCGTGCTGGCGATCAAACTCGGAAGCCTGTTCTCCCCCGTCCGCACCATGACGGCAACCATCGCCGCAGAAATGGGTGAAGTTGCGAATGGAAGCGTCCACTACCATACGCTGTTCTTCATTGGCATGGTTTTGTTTTTGATTTCACTCGGCGTGAACATCGCCGCATCCTCGGTCGTGTTCCGAGCCAAAAAGCGCGCGGAACGAATCCTATCGTAAGGAGATGACAAGCATGGACTGGGGCGAGATCGTCAGGTTCATTGGAGCGTTCACCGTTTTGCTGGTGGTCACCGGTCTCGTTGCGCGGTCCATCTTCGTGGTTCTGTTATCGAAGGACATCGATAAATTCAAAATGGAACTCAAAGCCGCGCAAGAGATGGAGTTGATCAAACTCAAGGCAAAACTTGACCGACTCTCCTTCAAAGGGAATTCCCATTCGTATCGGTTTCAGGAAAAGCGGGCAGACGCCATCGCAAAACTCTATAAACTATTAATCGATGTCGAACGTGCGTACAAATGGCTTGCCTCTGTCGACTGGAACCGCAAATCGCCGGACAAGGCATTGACAGATCGAATCAAGAAAACAGAAAAGTTGATTTGGGATCACGTGGAAAAAAACCGCCTGCTCATCGACCCTCGCATCACGGCGCGCATTGACCGTTTTTACACGAAGGCGTTTGATGCCGGCATTGATTACTCTCTGCCCAACTGGAATCAAGCAACCAAAATACAAAACTCAGCCGATCAACTCCGCCTTTCGTTTGCGAAAGACATTCCAAAGTTGAGAAACCAAATCGAAACTGAATTCCGACTGCTGCTTGGCAGCATGATCACCAGCGAAGAATAGAAAAAGATGAAACGACTGACCCTCAACCGCCACCTCGCCGAGCGCATCGGATTCACCGCCCTCACCCTAATGGCGATCGTCACCGTCCTGCCGATCGTTGGCACGGTCATCTACATTCTCGCACAAGGCGCACCGGCGATCTCATTGGAATTCATTACTGGATTCCCCCGCGAAGGTATGCGCGAGGGCGGCATCTTCCCCGCCATCATCGGAACGTTGTATCTTGCGCTGGGGACATCCATTTTTTCAGTGCCGTTGGGAATCGCCGCCGCGATCTATCTGTCTGAATATGCCTCCGATACCCCGCTCACACGCACGATCCGGATCGCCATCATCAACCTCGCAGGGATACCCTCCGTGGTGTACGGTTTGTTCGGGCTGGGACTCTTCGTCCTCTTCCTGAACTTCGGCACCTCCATCCTCGCCGCCTCACTCACCCTTTCGATCATGACACTCCCTGTCGTCATCAGCACGGCAGAGGAGGCATTGCGTGCCGTTCCGCAATCCTTCCGCACGGTGAGCATTTCGCTCGGCGCGACCCGCTGGCAGACCATCCGCCGCATCGTATTGAAAGAAGCATTGCCCGGCATTCTCACCGGTGTAATCCTCGGTCTCGAGCGCGCGGTCGGCGAGACGGCTCCCATTTTGTTCACGGGCGCGGCGTTCTTCCTGCCTCGTCTGCCCGGGTCTCCCTTCGATGCCACAATGGCACTGCCCTACCATCTCTTTGTCATATCGACGCAAGTCCCTGAGATGCCGATCAAAATTCAGTATGGCACCGCGCTGGTGTTGCTGGCCTTCGTGTTGACGATGAACATGATTGCCACTGTGATTCGGTCGAGAGCAAGGGCGAAGAGGCAGTGGTAAATAAACTCTGGTGGTCGAGTAGGGCGAAGCCCATATCGAGACCGTCACTAACCGACACAATCTTGCTTACGGGTGGTTTCGTTACGACCCGCGACGAACACACAGGTCTACTCAACCACCAAGTAATTATGCGATGAATAAGATACGTATTGAAAACCTCTCCCTCCAATATTCTGACGGCACTGAATCGCTGCGCAATGTCAGCCTGAACATCGCCGAGAAAGCCATCACGGTTCTATTTGGTCCGGCCGGTGGAGGCAAATCGACCTTGCTTCGCTGTTTGAATCGGCTCAACGACCTCACCGAAGTCAAAGCCTCGTCGGGGCGCATCCTGATCGACGGCGAAAACATCCTCGACCCAAAGACCGATGTCATCGCCCTGCGACGCAAAGTCGGCATGGTGTTTGCACGCCCTGTCCCATTGCCGATGAGTATCCGCGAGAATCTCACGTACGGACTGGAACTTTCAGGCGAAAAACGACGCGCCAAACTGGACGAGGCGGTCGAGCGCGGATTGAAACTTGCCGCCATTTGGGATGAAGTGAAAGACCGCCTCGACGATCCTGCCATTGCCCTCTCCGGCGGACAGCAGCAACGCGTCTGTCTCGCCCGCGTCCTGGCTTTGCAACCCGAGATTATCCTGCTCGATGAACCGACCTCGGGCCTGGATCCGATCTCTACGGGCAAGGTCGAAGCTGCATTGCAGGAACTGAAAAAGGAGTTCACCATCATCCTTGTGCCTCACTCGGTGCAACAGGCAGGCCGCACCGCCGATCATGCCGCGTTCTTTCTACAGGGCGATCTCGTCGAATACGGAGAAGGCAGGTCCCTATTCACCGCACCCAAACAAAAGCGCACGGAAGATTACATCACCGGCAGGTTTGGATGAACCAATCCCCTCCGCGTGGAACAAATTCAAGAAAACAGAATCCGGCTTCCCGTCGAAATGAGGCGATCGCAGAATTGCAGGTGACGGTCACGATCTAAAGTGACCGTCACCTTTTTTGGAGGAGTCCATGAGTAACCCATATTCCATCTTGTTTGAACCCATCCGGATCGGACCTGTGACCGCTCCCAACCGTTTTTATCAGGTGCCGCACTGCAACGGCTTCGGCCATCGCATGCCGCAGGGGATGGCGGCAATGCGCGGCATGAAAGCGGAGGGAGGCTGGGGAGTCGTTTGCACGGAAGAAACGGAGATCCATCATTCAAGCGACCTCTCACCGTATTTCGAGGGGCGGCTTTGGAGTGATGACGATATTCCAACGCTGGCACTGATGACGGAGGCGGTGCATCGTCACGGCGCGCTGGCGGGAATCGAACTTTCGTACAACGGGATCGACGCGCCGAATTTGTATTCGCGCGCGCCGTCGCTTGCGCCGCGCTCGATGGGAACGATCGGCGGCTCAGGCTATGACCCGGTGCAAACACGCCGCATGGACAAGGAGGACATTCGCAACGTCCGCAAGTGGCATCGCGACGCGGCATTGCGCGCCAAGCGCGCCGGCTTCGACATCATTTATTGCTACGCCGGTCACGGCATGACGGCAGCGATCCAATTCATTTTAAAGCGTTACAACGACCGCACGGATGAATACGGCGGCTCACTGGAAAACCGCGTACGGTTCTTTCGGGAATTGATCGAAGATGCAAAAGAGGCAGTCGGCGATACCTGCGCAGTGGCAGTGAGATTCGCTGTGGATGAACTTCTCGGTGATGAGGGCCTCACGCATCAAGGCGAGGGACATGATGTGGTGGCGATGCTCGCCGAATTACCCGACCTGTGGGATGTAAACGTCAGCGGCTGGGCAAACGATTCGATTCCATCACGCTTTGGCAAAGAGGGACATCAGGAAAGATATATTTCATTCGTAAAAAAGTTGACGACGAAACCTGTTGTGGGAGTCGGACGATACACGTCGCCCGAGTCGATGGTCTCGGCGATTCAACGCGGCGTGATGGACCTGATCGGTGCGGCGCGGCCTTCGATCGCGGATCCGTTCCTGCCGAACAAGATCAAAGAGGGACGAGTCGAAGATATCCGCGAATGTATCGGTTGCAACATCTGTGTGACGGGTGACACGCGCTTCGTGCCGATCCGCTGTACGCAGAACCCCACCATGGGCGAGGAATGGCGGCGCGGCTGGCATCC
>CAZFDL010000094.1:0-10472 GCA_964517905.1 uncultured Anaerolinea sp.
AATTTTTCCATGTCGATGCACACGGGATGTCCCTGCTCGCGCGTATACCCGATGATGAAGTTCGCCTTCTCGCCCGGGTCGCCGAAGATCTCGGCAATGTCGCCTTCATCCGCTAAAAAGACCTGCGCGTGATGCGGCGGAATATTTTTGACCGGCAAAATGCGCGGCTGGTCTTTCAACCCTGCGGCGATCTTGCCCTGCCATTGTTTGTGTTCCGGCGTCCCCAACTCGGGACCGATCTCCAACATCAAATTCGGCAACACCTCGAGGTTGGCGTACAGGGTCTGTCCATGCAACGCCTGGGCGATGTGCGCAGGGAAACGTCCCTCCATCTGCTCATCCGCAAAGCGCGGGTCGGTGGCGCCGAGCTGGATGTCCGTGACGATGCCGTAATAATTCCACTCGCCGCTTTGGATGACGACGAATGCGCCTTCCTGAATCTCCTGCGGTGAGACGATGAGGCGTACTCTAAAGTTTTCTTTTAATCCGCCGCCGACGAGATAACCGATTTTCACACGTTGATTTTGCATAAGAACTCCGTTCTTTCATTTTTGATTTTAGAAGTTCGATTTTAGATTGCTTGAGGATTGTGTTCGCTTTCCATGAGGTTATTTGAGGTTTGCTCTGGCTGTTTTGATGGAGGCGGTGAAGATCGCGACCAGTTCATCCGCTTCCTTCATTAGGTCTTTCAACTTCTCAGCAGGGACAATCCCTGCCTCCTGCAACATTTCCATCCAGTACAAACATTCATCTGCTTCTTCCAGCGAAATACCAGCCTTCGCAACAAAGTCCGCTTTCGACCTGCCGCGGCACGCCGCTCGATAATTCGCTCCCACAGATATCCCTGACCGCAAGAGTTGATTCCCGATGGTTCGGGCAGTCTGTCCACTTGGCAAAGACTCAACCAGCTTGATCACCCTCAACCCAAACTGTTTTGTCCGCTTCTTTAAATCATTCTCATTCATCAAAGACTCCTGCGCCCTTCAATAATCTAAAATCCTCAATCACAAATCTAAAATTAGATTGATACGTCGCTCAACGCCCCAAGCACAGCCATCAACGTCGGGTAATCATCCCGCAGCAATGTGATGACTTCCTGCGTCGCGCGTTCCTGCCAGGTCTTGTCCTGGTGCGCGGATTGCGCCTGCAATATATGTGCCGCGACCACTTCACCGACCGGGATTTCCTGATTGTTCAAGATATGCCTGAAATACCCGAACTTCTGCGTGAAGCGGGTGATATCCTTTTCATCGCACTTGTAGATCACATCCAAACTCAGCGGCGGACGCGGCGGCAGAAGATGAAATATCTTCCCATCCTGCTCATACCCCACCGCCAGCACGGACATTTCGACAGGGACGATCCTTCTCTCGCGGTTGTCTTTCAGCACCTCTTCGCTGACGTTATCCGCCGTGACGAGTTGCCGCACCAGCCCGTCGTCGTCAATGTGGATGTCGTAGATCATGCCGAAAATTTGATAGCCGTTCCCCAACGGCGCGCGGACCAAGGCGCCAAACGATGGCGCGTCCAGCTGGTTCACGCGGCAACCCGCGATGAAGCCTGTCGTCCCCGCGCGGAGTAGTCGTCCGATTTCGATTTGTTGAGTCATGTTTCATTCCTCCGTAGGGGCGGCGTCCTGCCGCCCGGGGCGCGAAGATCGCGCCCCGACGAATTATCGTTTTGTTTTACCTGGTAAATCCTTCGCGGACTGTTTGTACGAGCCGTCGTCCACGTCTTCGTTGTTCTTGCGGAGTTCCATCGTCAACATCTGCTCGATCTGTTGCTTCTCTTCGTGTTTCACCACCGCCGTTTCATGCGCGCGATGAAGTAGATAGGGATACGGTCGGTTGCCCATCATGCGGCATTGCTCGACCAGAACCGCATGAAGCAAATCCAATTTTTCTTTATCATCCACCACCCACTTGGGGACTTCGACGCGCACGGGGTAGGGATGTCCGTCCGTGCCGACGTTCAGATAGAAAAAATGCAGAGTTAGAACACCGGTATATCGCTTATCCGAGCTGGATTGGATCTTGAACACCGCCGAACGTTGCCCCGGTTTTAGCAATGGGTTTTCCTTTTCGCCGAAGAGCCAACGGTCACTCACGCCGCGCAGTGGATGGAACTCGCGCAGGTGTTGCAGTTGTTCGTTGTCTGCCATGGCGATTTCGAGCAATCTCACGACTAAATCTGCTGACGGTTTATCCACGTAGCCGGCTGTGGTCACGCCGCGCTCTTGCAGGCGTGAGAGGATGGCCAGATATCTTTTGATGAAGTCTTCATATGAATTGGCATCCTCACCTTTCGCTCCCCACAACTCGATGGGACCGTCGGTAAAGGTGACGATAGTTCCTTTGATACGTTTCGACAAATCATCGAGTTTTTCGCGCTCGGCGAGGTCGCGTTTGAGGGCAACCATTCCGTCGGACATGGGGAATCCGTTTGGCAGGAGGTCGTCGCCGAAGAGCAGTTCGCTTTCTGTGTCGATCTCTGGCGCTTCGCCTGAATTCAATTTCATGATGATCGCACCGACATTGATGAGCCCAAATTGTACGGAGGCGTGGCGGTCGGGGTTGATCTGCGAACCGTCCGCGGCGATCAACGTTGGGGTGACGGAAACAGGCTGAACGTCGAACGAAGCGGATAGGTTTTCATCCAATGGGTAGGCACAGCGGAGGTTGGCATCCACTGCCTTGGCTGAATCCACTTTGGCGCGCAGCACATCCAATTGGGACGCGTAGACACCCAGCAATTCGCGCGCTTTGGCTCGTCGTTCATCCAGCGTTTTCTTTCGTTCGCGCGCGCCTTTGCCGATTTCCTGAATCTTTTCGTAGACCTGCTGGTAATCGATGGGCATGGGGTTAGAACAAATGTACACGGATTGTACAGGCAAATGGACTAAAATTCAAGCCGTCGCGCGGGAACTTTCCGGCACCCACGGCGTCTTTCTACTGGCAATCATATTAACAAAGGAGTGTTTGAAATGAAAAATAAATCCATCCTGTTTACAATGCTCGCCCTGCTGGCGCTGGTTGTAAGCGCCTGCGCCCCGGCCCTCAGTGCATCCGCAGAGACCCCCACGCTAAGCGTGGTAGGAAGCGGTCAGGCTGACCTCGTGCCGGACATCGCGTACATCTACGTGGGCGTTCACACCGAATTGCCCTCGGCTTCTGAAGCCATGAGCGAAAACAACGCGCAGACCCAGAAGATGATCGAAGCGCTCACGAGTTTCGGAGTCGATGCCAAGGATATTCGCACCACGAACTTCAGCATCTGGCCCTTCGACAAATACGATCCGGCGACAGGTGTATCGACCGGTGAGAAGTATTACTCGGTGGACAACACGGTCTACGTCACCGTGCGCGACCTCGACACGCTCGGCGACCTGCTCGATACTGTGATCGCCGCGGGCGCCAACACGGTCAACAGCATTCAGTTCGACGTGGCGGATAAAGATGCAGCCCTCAAGCAAGCCCGCGCCGACGCGATCGCAGACGCGCAAGCCAAAGCCGAGGAACTTGCCGAAGCCGCGGGCATGTCGGTCGGTGCGATTCGCTCGATCAGTTTCACCGACAGTCAGTACTACCCGGTGTATGAAGGCAGGGGCGGAGGCGGCGGAGGCGACGCGGCTTCAGCAGTGCCGATCAACCCCGGACAATTGACCTTCAACGTCACTGTCAGCGTGTCCTACGAACTGAAATAACGCGAACTCTTCGTTCCGGGGAATCGAACCTTTCGATTCAAACTCAGGGTGAACCTGCCTCTCCATTGGGAGGCAGGTTCTTTTTTTTTGTGCATTGATCTTGTTCATTCGGTGAAGTGCATGGTTGTCTGACATCTTCGAAAATTTTTAATCCAGCGTCACTTGTGGAAAATCTTGTTCGGCTGTATTATGAATATAGTCTGGGAAGTTTTCCCAAACTCCAATTCAATCAAGAGGAGAAAAGTTATGAAGAAACTGCATCTGTTTCTCGCCGCCGTGATGGCGCTTGCGTTAGTGATATCTGCCTGCGCACCCGCCACCCCGGTAGCCACGGAGCCGCCCGCTCCCACCGCCGCGCCTACCGAAGCCCCTACGGAAGCGCCCACCGAACCGCCCATGCCGGCCATCGGCTCGCCCGAACATCCGATCAAAGTTTTGTTCGTCCCGTCGGTGGATGCGGCGGTCATCGTCAGCGGTGGTGAAGTGATGGCAGCGGCTTTGAATGAAGCCACGGGCCTCACCTTCGAAGTGGTTGTGCCGACTTCGTATGCCGCCACCATTGAAGAGATGTGTGCCTCGCCTTCAGACACGATGGGCTTCATCCCCGGTCTTGGGTATGCCCTCGCCAGCCAATTGTGTGGCGTGGATGTTGCGTTCAAAGCCGTCCGCTTTGGCCATTCTGTTTACTGGTCCCAGATCCTCGTCCCGCGCGATAGCGATATCGATTCCATCGAAGATCTCGATGGTCTGACGTGGGGTTATGGCGATCCGGGTTCCACCTCCGGTTACATGGTTCCGCTCGTTATGTTCCAGGAAGCCGGCATCAACCCAATTCCGTTTGAGACCGGCGGAAGCCACAACGGCGCCGCACTTGCGCTCTACAACGGATCGGTGGATTTTGCAACCACATTCTACAGCCCCTACCTCGCGCCGGAAGGCGGTGTTGAATGGTCCAAGGAAAACCCGGATATCCCGGCTGAATTTGTGGATTCCTGCGGACCGAACGCCGAAGGTTCGCGTCTCTTCTGCGGACCCAACGCGGACTATCGCGTGCTCGATGCCCGCGCAGGTGTACGCACCGAAGCGCCCGATATCATCCAGAAGACTCGCATCCTGATGATCTCTGGCGATATCCCCAACGATACGCTGTCGTTTGGTCCTGAATTCCCGGCTGACCTGCGCGCTCAGATCGAAGAAGCGCTCATCGCCTTCTCCCAGACCGAAGCGTGGAACGAATCCTTGGGCAACCAGGATTTCTACGGCTGGACCGGCATCGATGCAGCCACTGATGCAGAATACGACTTCATCCGCAAGATGGTTGAAGCCGCCGGCATCACCCTCGAAGGTCTCGGCAACTAGTTAGATTGTGTACCCACAGATCCCGGACAGGCAAACCCTGTCCGGGATTTTGCACTACAGACAAATCCCCTCACTGGTGGTGAATCACCATGCTCAAAATTCAAGAGTTGACCAAGATCTATGCCGGTGGTGTGCAAGCCCTGACCGACGTAACCTTCGATGTGCCCAAAGGACAGTTCCTGGCGGTCATCGGTCTGAGCGGTTCGGGTAAATCCACGCTGTTGCGATGCATCAACCGCCTGATCGAGCCGACGGCCGGCAAGATCTATTGGAATGAGACCGATGTCACCGATGCCTCGGACGACGAACTGCGCCGCATCCGACGCAAGATCGGCATGGTCTTCCAACACTTCAATCTCGTCCATCGTTCATCGGTATTGACAAACGTATTGGCTGGGAGATTGGGTTATGTCAACCCGGCCTGGAGTCTGGTGAATCGCTTCCCTAAAAGTGATATGGAGAACGCTTATAAACAGCTCGAACGCGTGGGCATTGCTGACAAAGCCAGGCACCGCGCCGATGAATTGAGCGGCGGTCAGCAACAACGGGTGGGCATTGCGCGCGCCATGATGCAGAACCCCGAAATGATCCTTGCCGACGAGCCGGTGGCTAGTTTGGATCCGGTGCTGGCGCATAGCATCATGCAATACCTTGAAAAGATCAACAAGGAGGACGGAGTGACGGTGTTATGCAGCCTGCACTTCCTTGACCTCGTGCATCGTTACGCTGACCGTGTCGTGGCCCTTAACCAGGGGATGCTCATGTTCGACGGCGTGCCCAACGAAATTGATGATGCCAAATTCAAGGATATTTACGGCCGCGATGCGGAACGTGTAGGATAACGAGGCCATGATGAACAACAGGAATCCCGGCAAGTTCCGCTCCCTCAAAGTTGGACTCTTCGTATTGTTTGCGCTCGTGGTCTATGCCTACGGCTTTCAAGTGACCAAGGTCAACCTTGCCGAAACTAAATCTGAAAACCGCCGCGAACAGCTTTTTCGGATCTTGCGGGCGCTTGCCCGGCCCAACATCATCGAATATGAAAAGGAAGAATTCATCGTACGCGTTCCGCTCATGATCCCCTGCCCCGAAGATGGTTTCACGCCCGAACCCATCGCGGATTCAACCCAACCATACATGGTGGTGACTCCCGCCTGCAGCGACCCGCGCACGAAAGTTCAAGTGCAGGGATACAACTTTGAGCCGCTCACCCGTGGTCCGTTGAATCTCGTCCCTTTTGAAAGCGGGGTGAACCTGCAACTGGAAAGCATCGAGATCGATCGCTTTGGAAATTTCGAAGCCACCGTGCTGTTGCCCAACCGTCCCAGCGAGGAGGCGCATGAGATCGTCGCCATTACGCGCCGTAACGTCGGGTCCCCTCGCCTGACTCGTACGGCCTACGATACCTGGGACAAGATCGTCGAAACAGTGTTCCTTGCCTTGCTGGCTACAACTCTTGGGGTGATCCTTGCCATACCATTGAGCTTCTTCGCCGCTCGTAACCTGATGAAAGATGTGACCAGTTCCTTGCTCGGTGTATCCCTCTCGATTCTGCTGGTCCCGATCGGACTCTATCTTGGACTCCAACTCGCCGGCTGGTCAGATCAGGTCAGCCGGGCGCTGACGGGCAACATGGTCATGGCAGTATCGAGTGCGGTCGTTTCACCCGTGTTGGTCTGGTTCGGCCTTCGTTGGGCCTTACCGCAACAGGAACTGAAGCCGCCCGAAACGAGCACTCGAATATTCCGCACTGCGGTAATGATCGTCGCTTTTTTTATTTTCATCATACTGCTGTACCTGCTTTCCTACCTGATGCTCACCGGGGGGGACGCGCTGGATGAGGCGTTGGGCAGTTTCGGGTTTCTCGGCCGCTTTATCCGCGACCTTGGCGATATCCTCAATACGGTGGTCAAAGTCCTTGTGGCGCTTGCGGTTGCGGGGCTTTTCAACAGTATTGCCGCTCGTTGGGGTGAAGCCCTCAGCCGTCGTAAGGATGCGCTATCGAAGGCCAGTCATATCGTTTTGGCGATCGCCGCTGGCGCGGCCTTGGCGATCATCCTGGTGGCGATCATCAATTGGTTCTACCTGTTCAGGAATATCAACCTGTACTATCTCTATGCTGGTGGGATCGGCGCCATCCTTGGGCTCTTGGCCAGCCTGCGATATAAATCGACCGAGCCCGTCCCGAGCGGCCTGACCCTCTATTACGCTTCCCGCACCATCTTCAATGCACTCCGTTCTGTTGAAGCCCTGGTCATGGCGATCGTCTTCGTCGTGTGGGTTGGAATTGGTCCGTTCGCCGGCTCGCTGGCGCTGGCGCTCCATACCATCGCCTCGCTGGCCAAACTATATTCCGAACAGGTGGAGAGTATCATGGCCGGTCCGTTGGAGGCTGTGCAGGCTACGGGCGCGAACCGCTTGCAGACCATCGTATACGCGGTGGTGCCTCAGATCGTCCCTCCGTATATTTCCTACACCATGTATCGCTGGGACATCAACGTTCGCATGTCCACCATCATTGGTTTCGTCGGCGGCGGGGGTATCGGCTTCCTGCTCCAGCAGAATATCAACCTGCTAAACTACCGCGATGCCAGCGCGCAGATGCTTGCCATTGCCATCGTCGTTGCCACCATGGATTACATCTCCTCCGTGTTGCGCGAAAAGTACGTGTAGCGCGTGGGGTGGGTCGTACATTTCAATACCAAGCCCTCGCAAATTGCGGGGGCTTTTGGTTGAAATCAAGATGATATAATCTTTTCAATCATGGAAGCCGGAACGCTGCTCAACAAACGCTATCAATTGCTCGAACCACTCGGCACGGGAGGCATGTCCAACGTCTTCCGCGCCCGCGACCTCATGCTCGAACGCTACGTTGCGATCAAGGTCTTGCACGAAAATTACTCCAAAGATCAGGCTTTCCAGGACCGCTTCAAACAGGAAGCGCGTGCCGCCGCGAACCTTTCGCATCCCAACATCGTCACCGTCCACGACTTTGGCTACGATTTCGGCCAATTGTTCATTGTCATGGAATATCTGCCCGGCAAGGATCTCAAGACTGTCCTGCGCCAGCGCGGCAGGTTTACGGTCGAAGAAGCGATTCCCCTGATCGTGCAAGCCTGCGCCGGCATCGGTTATGCCCACCGCGCGGGACTCGTCCACTGTGATGTGAAACCGCACAACATGATCGTCACGCCGGATAGCCGCCTGAAGGTCACCGACTTCGGCATCGCGCGCGCCTTATCCACCATCCAGCCCGATGAACGCGCCGACGTGGTCTGGGGTTCGCCGCAATATTTCTCGCCTGAACAAGCTGTTGGCGAGGCGCCTTCGCCCTCCTCCGATGTGTACTCGCTAGGCATCGTCCTCTACGAAGTGTTGACCGGTGCCCTTCCCTTCAACGCTCCTACCAGCGAAGATCTCGCACGCATGCACCTTGAAGACCAGCCTATTCCCATCAGCGAATACATTCCAGATGTTCCTCCGGCGCTCGAACAGATCGTGACCAAAGTGCTATCGAAGGAACCGTCCGCGCGCTATCGCACTGCCGATCAACTCGGACGCGTGCTCCTCAAATTCGGGACTCAACGCGAGACTCCGCCCACTCCGGCTTTGAATCTGACTCCCGAAGCCGTGACAACCTACCAACAGCCCGAATCGCTTCCATCCTTCGTTGAGACGGTTCACGTCGCGCCTCAGCCTGTTTACACAACCTCGGCCTCTTCCATCTCCTCCGAAATCGACTGGGGCACGATCGGCCTGGCGTTGCTTGCCCTGATCTCTCTCGGCGGACTGATTCCCTTCTGGATCTACATTTACTTTGTCTACAACCCGCGCTAACCAATTGATTCTCGCCCCGTCCATCCTCTCCGCGGACTTTACGCACCTCGGTGACGAGCTAGCCGCGTGTGAATCCGCCGGCGCGGATTGGATCCACGTGGACGTGATGGACGGTCATTTCGTGCCGAACATAACGATGGGACCGTTCATTGTAGAGGCATGCAAGCGCGCCACGAAACTTCCGCTCGATGTGCATTTGATGATCGAAAAACCCGAACGCCACATCGAGGCATTTGCAAAAGCGGGGGCAAGCACTATCACAGTTCATGTGGAGGCTTGTCCACATTTACACCGAACACTTCAACAAATCAGATCGTTGGGGTGCCAGGCAGGTGTCGCCTTGAATCCGGGCACCCCGTCCGCGGCGATCGATGCGGTATTGGCGGAGGCAGATCTGGTGTTGGTGATGAGCGTCAACCCTGGGTATTCGGGGCAGAAGTTCATTCCCTCAACGGTTGCGAAGGTGGGCGACATCCGAAAAAAATTGGACGCGCTGAATTCACCCGCATGGCTCGAAGTGGATGGCGGAATTGATATGGAGACTCTGCCGAAAATGAAAGAGGCAGGCGCGAACGCCTTCGTCGCGGCGACGGCGGTTTTCAAACATTCGCAAGGCACACAGGCTGGCATAACCTCGCTGCGCAACCTAATACGCAGTACGTAGTACACAGTTATTGGGTTGTGCGTATTGCGTTGCTTAAAAACAAAAATCGCGGCAAGCCGCGACTCTTGTGGCATGAAATCGTCCTTACGCGACAGACTTGCCCATCGCCTTGATGCACTTGGTGCACAGCACCTTGCGCACCACGCGTCCCTTTTCCATTACGATCGTCTTCTGGAGGTTGGGTTTGAACGTGCGGTTGGTGGCGCGCTGGGAGAACGAGCGATTGTGCCCGAATGCCGTAGACTTGCCGCAATTTGCACACTTAGCCATGACTTGCTATTTCCTTTCCTTGCTATAATACCAATGCGTTTGCCCTTGTTGAAGGCACGGCATTTTACCACGTGACTTAACTGCGGGCAAGATGCTAAAATAGACGTAGTCGTGTAATTGCGAGGGCGGTGTTCTTCCGCCCGAAGCAAACTCCTCACGATCGAGGAGATTGCTTCGTCGGCTTTAGCCTCCTCGCAATGACATCAAATGAGGAACCTATGGGCGAAGATACGACAACTTTGGGAGGCATCCACATCTCCCCGAACGCGGTGGCCACCATTGCCCACCAAGCCACGCTCGAATCTTATGGCGTGGTGGGGTTGGCGTCGCGCAATCTTGCCGACGGGCTGGTCAAGTCGATCACCCGCGACCCCTCGCGTGGCATTACCGTAAAATACAACGGCGAAGATATCGACATCGAGATCCACATCATCGTCGAGTATGGGACGCGCATCAGCAGCGTGGCGGAAAGCGTCTCGAACACGGTCCGCTTTCATGTGGAAAAGGCGCTCGGCTTGAAGGTCAATAGCGTGAACGTCCACGTGGCCGGCTTGCGCGTGAGCAACACCGACTGAGGAGAAACCCACCATGGCTGTGGATACCGAACGCCTCGAAAAACTGCGTAAAAAGACCATCAAT
>CAZFDL010000095.1:0-10405 GCA_964517905.1 uncultured Anaerolinea sp.
GACCCTCACGTCCACGTGCGCGAACCCGGACAGACCCACAAAGAAGATTGGGACTCTGCCACCCAAGCCGCGCTCGCCGGCGGTGTGACGATGATCCTCGCCATGCCGAATACCAATCCGCCCATCTTCGATGAGTCGACTCTCAACCTTGCGCTCGATGCCGCCAATCAAAAAGCACGCTGTGACTACGCCCAATTTCTCGGTGCGGGACCAAACAATGCGGACATTTTGCCGTCGCTTGCAGCTAACGCCGCGGGCTTGAAAATGTACCTTGACTCCACCTTCGGCGAACTCCGCCTCGATGACATGACCCTGTGGATGCCCCACTTCGAGAAATTTCCGAAAGATTCTCCCGTCGTCCTGCACTCGGAATCGCGTACCATGGCGGCTGGGATTCTCTTCGCCGCGATCTATGATCGCCCCGTACACATCGCCCACGTTTCGCTGAGGGAAGAAATCCTGCTCATCAAATCCGCCAAAGAACGCGGACTCAAGGTGACGTGTGAGGTCTGTCCGCATCATTTATTTTTAACCGCAGAATCCCCCTCTCCCCTCGGGAGAGGGGTTAGGGGTGAGGGCAGACGCGAAGTCCGCCCTCGCCTGGCAACACAACAAGATGTTGACGCCCTCTGGGCAAACCTCGATGTGATCGACTGCTTCGCCACCGACCATGCCCCTCACACCGTCGTAGAAAAAGACTCAGGCAACCCCCCGCCGGGATTCCCGGGGCTGGAAACGCTATTGCCATTATTACTGACGGCCGTCAGCGAGAAACGCCTTACGATTGACGAGTTCATCCAAAGATCAGTTATCAACCCTCGCAAGATCTTTCACCTTCCCGAACAACCCGAAACATGGATCGAAGTGGACGAAGACGCGACCTATGAGATCAAAGCGGAGAATCAATTCACACGCTGCGGCTGGACCCCGTTCGAGGGATGGACGGTCAAGGGCAGGGTGAGAAAGGTTGTGTTGCGCGGTAAAGTCGCTTTTGAAGATGGAAAGGTTTTGGCAGAACAAGGTTCCGGAAGGAATGTAAGATACTGATGCCAAGCTTACGAGCCCACTTTTGGAAGCTGCTGATGCGCAGGATGTTCAGTAAACGGATGAGTATTGAAGAATATCGCGCTTTCTCGAGTCAGGGAACCCGTTTTTCACCTCCCCTCCCCAGTGGCGTAGAGGTCCATCGGTTCGATGCGGACGGCATCCCTGCGGCATGGATCTCGCCTTCCGAAGCAGATTCGAACAGAGTGATCATGTACTTCCATGGCGGCGGATATGTCACAGGCGGGATCGACTCTCACCTGAGGATGTGCACCCTGATGGGCCAGGTGTTGAGGATCAAGATCTTGATGTTCGACTATCGCCTTGCGCCGGAGCATCCATTCCCTGCGGCGTTGGAGGATGGGCTGAAGATGTATCGTTGGTTATTAGGACAAGGGTATCAAGCAAGTGATGTCATCCTCTCCGGCGATTCGGCAGGCGGTGGGCTGGCACTTGCGGTCACATTGTCATTACGAGATGCCAACGAGCCGCTTCCTTCTGCTGTAGTCTGCATCTCTCCATGGGTCGACCTGGCTCTCACAGGTGGAAGTCATAAAACAAACGCAAAAGCGGATATGGTGCTCACAACGGATGTCCTGACTGAATGGGCGTTGGCGTATACCGATGAACGCAACTTAAGAAATCCGCTTGTTTCTCCCCTCTACGCAGGCTTTGACGGATTCCCGCCGCTGTTCATTCAAGTGGATGCTAATGAGATCCTGTCGGATGATGCAAAGAGGCTGGCGAACAAAGCCAAAGCGGCCGGTGTGGATGCGACACTTAAAGTTTGGAATGGGTTGTGGCATGTCTGGCATGCGTTGGGCGGCTTGATCCCTGAAAGCAAAAAGGCATTCGAGGAAATTGAGCGGTTTTTGAACACGCACGAATCCGAGGTAGGACATGCAAAACTTCACTGACGTTAAACTCGAAATTTTTATCCCACAGGACCACGCGCTGAAAATCGCCGACGCGCTTTCAGAGATCGGCGTGGGCGTGATCGGGAATTACGATCACTGCGTTGCGCTCACCGCCGTCCGCGGATTCTTCCGCCCCATGGAAGGAGCGAATCCATTTGAAGGGGAAGTGGGAATCATTAGCGAAGTAACGGAATACAAGCTCGAAGTCAATTGCAAGCGCGAGTTGGCGAAGGAAGCGATTCGAGTGATAAAAAAGGTGCATCCCTACGAAGAACCGTTGATCAATGTCATTCCGCTGGCGAATCATTTACTTGGGTGAGGATTTATTTCCTCTGAGGATGCACCGCATGCCACTTCTTCCTTATGGCACGACTCGAAAGGCAAAACGATGAAACGATTGTATGCAGTTCCAGTGCTCCTTGCGTTGCTGGGGTGTAGTTTATTCGTTCCATCGCCCCCGGCGACGAAAACTCTGTCACCGCTTCCGCTCCCACCCACTGAAACGTTTATGGCTGTCTGCACACCTCCCGCGTGCCAAGCCAACGAAACGTATTTCTGCCCCGGCAACTGCCCGGGCGGATGCGGCACGGTATGCGCCACTGTCACGCCCGACGCTGCCCTGTTTCCAACTACAACTGTTGAAGGCGCCGGGGAGTGGATCGTGCGCACGGAGGAAAATCTCGTTTTTCTTGATCCTGCTCGTGTAAAACCGGGATTTGTTTTACAACGGTTCTACGCGCCGCTGATTGATTTCGTTCTGGTGCGCGATGGCAACGTCTATTCGCTGACCGATAACGGGAGCGGCTCGCTCACTCTCGACCGGGTGTATCCGCGGGAGCGTTGGATCACCGATCTGGATACGCGGCGCGACGTGGAAGGAAGCCCGCGCATCGCGCCGATCTTTTCCGCCGATGGTGCGAGCCTCGTTTGGAGCCGCGCCGACGAAAACGGAACGATGATGCGCGCGGTCTTCGTCACCTCACTCGAAACGGGCGAAAGCCGCGAAATCTGGCGCACAGAGTTGCCCCCGGAGGCAACGGGGCACTCGCTGGTTCCATTATTTTATGACGAGACGCGGCAGTTACTGGTCTACGCGTTGCACACGTTTTACAGCGGCATGACGCCCTCCCAGGTCGCCTCGTTGTATGTTGCGGATGTCACTGCGGACGAGATCACACCGCTTTGGACGCTTGAACCGGCTGGGATGTATGCCGGCGTTTCTGGGACGGTCTCCCCGGATAGACGCCTGCTCGCCTACCTGACGTGGGGCGAACCCGAAGCGGACTTCACCCTGCCGTGGACTCTCCACATCCGTGATCTATCGAACGGAGACGAAACCATACAGCGCTTGACCGATACATGGGAAAACGCGGAAGTCCATCTCTTTTCACCCAATGGAAACCGCCTGACATTTACGGTTTCGCGCCGCACGGATAATGGCGATTATCAAACCGAACTCCTCGTCTTCAATCTCCAGGATCAAACGTGGAACAGCATCTACACCGCCGATTACAACGCCAAACCATACCTCGATCCGCGCGCGTGGAGCGCTGGCGGTTGGTTGATCCTCACCAGCGACGCGGATAACTCAACATGGGTCATGCGCCCAAACGGCGATTCTCTTACCCAGATCACATCGTTGCAATGGGTTGGATTGCTTCAGGAGTAGAAAATGCCTCAAAATAGAAGCAACCTCCCCCGTCGAAAGAAGCGAGGTTTCGATTGCTTGCGCTCGACTATCAATCTTCAATCCCTAGTCTCTAATTACGAATTACCAATTACCAACAAGGAGTCCCCATGCCTAAAAATTTCCCCTCCGCACACTTGCCGTTCGGCGAAAACAAAAACGCCGAATGGTATGGCAAGGACATTATTTCTGTTAAACAATTCAAGCGCGAGGATCTGGGATACATCTTCGGCGTGGCGCACGAGATGCGCGGCATGGTCGAGCGCGTCGGCACATTCGACCTGCTGAAAGGGAAGATCCTCGCCAACCTGTTTTACGAACCGTCCACGCGCACATCGTCGTCATTCACCGCCGCGATGGAACGACTCGGCGGCTCGGTCATCCCGATCAACGAGGTGAAGTATTCGTCGGTGACGAAAGGCGAAACGCTGACCGATACCGTGCGCACGCTCGAGTGTTATGCCGATGTGATCGTGTTGCGTCACCCTGAAACGGGGTCGGCGGCGATCGCGGCGCAGGCGGCGCGCAAACCCGTCATCAACGCCGGCGATGGCGTGGGCGAACATCCCACTCAGGCGCTGCTCGATGCGTTCACGATCAAAGAGGAGCTCGGACATTTTGACAATCTCACCGTGACCATGCTCGGCGATCTAAAGTATGGACGCACCGTGCATTCGCTGGCGCGCCTGCTTTCGTTGTTCGATGTGAAGTTGAATTACGTCTCGCCCGATATTTTGAAGATGCCGCAAGAAGTGATGGACGAAGTGAATGAGAAGGGTATTCCGCAAAACGAATTTTCGTCGCTCGAGAGAGTCCTACCCGAGACGGATGTGTTGTACGTCACGCGCGTGCAAAAGGAACGTTTTGAAAATGCGGACGACTATGAAAAGGTCAAGAGCGCGTACGTGATCGATCCTGCCATCATGCAAGCCGCGAAACAAAACATGATCGTGATGCACCCGCTCCCACGCGTCACCGAGATCAGCATGGATTTCGACGAGGATCCCCGCGCGGCGTACTTCCGACAAATGGAGTATGGAATGTATGTGAGAATGGCGTTGCTGGCGATGGTGCTCGGAAAGGCGTAAACTATCATGTCATTCTGAGCCACGAAGTGGCGAAGAAACCCGCCGCGAAGCGGCGAGACCCTTCGCTGCGCTCAGGGTGACATAATTTTTGGATAAACATGGAAACCTTCTTCTCTTTTCTCGAAAAACGCGTGGACGACTGTTCCTCCCTCTTGTGCGTTGGACTCGACCCGCACGTCAATGACTTACCCGCACCCACCGCCGCTTCTGCCCTCGATTTCTGCTTGAATCTCGTCAAGCAGACCGCTCCCTACGCCGCGGCTTTCAAACCCAACGCGGCTTTCTTCGAAATCTTCGGCGCGGAAGGGTGGACCGCGCTCAAGCAAGTGATCGAAGCCGTTCAGCACGAATCGAATCGACTCGGTTCGATGATTCCCGTTATCCTCGACGCCAAACGCGGCGACATTGCATCCACTGCGGAAGCGTATGCGCAATCCGCGTTTGAGACGCTCGGCGCGCATTGCATCACGTTGAGTCCCTATCTTGGCAAAGACTCGATCGAGCCGTTTCTTAGTTATCCAGAAAAAGGCGTGTTCCTGTTGTGCAAAACATCCAACGCCGGTTCGATGGACTTGCAAAACCTACTGGTCATGCCGATGGGGTCGGATATGCCCATGCCGTTGTACAGCTATGTGGCAAAACTCGCGGAACAGTGGAATGAAAAGAATAATGTCGGCATTGTCGTTGGCGCCACTCATCCGCAAATCATGGAAATGATCCGCGCCGCCGCGCCCGACTTGTGGTTCCTATCCCCTGGCGTCGGCGCGCAGGGCGGAGAGTTGGAACTCGCGCTGAAAGCAGGTCTGCGGGCAGACGGCAAAGGGATGTTGATTCCCATCTCGCGCGGAATCTCGCGGGCAGAGAATCCAAAGTTAGCCGCGGCGGAGATACGAGATGCGATGCTCGAGATTAGATCTTTGATATTCGGAAAGCGTTAATTCAAAGGGAGACTTTACAACATGAACAATGAACCGCGAATATCGAACACCGAATTATCGAATCTCGCCGACGGTTTGTTGTCGGCAGGCTGTATTAAATTCGGAGAGTTCACCCTCAAGTCGGGGCTCACGAGTCCCATTTACATTGACTTGCGCAGAATCATCACCTATCCCAAATTACTCGCGGACATTGCCCAAGCCTACTTGCCTTTGCTCACTAATCTCCAATTCTCTCGAATTGCTGGCTTGCCCTACGCCGCAATTCCGATCGCAACCGCCATCTCCCTCGCGGGGAACTATCCCATGATCTATCCGCGCAAGGAAGCCAAATCCTATGGCACGAAAGCCGAGATCGAAGGTGAATACCACGCGGGCGAGACGGTCATCGTCATTGACGATCTCGCCACCACAGGCGGAAGCAAATTCGAAGCTATCGAAAAACTTACAGGCGCAGGCTTGATCGTAAAAGATGTCGTCGTGCTCGTGGACCGTCAATCGGGCGCGAAGGAGTCACTTGCGCAAGCGGGCTATTCCATGCACGCGGTGCTGACGATCGGTCAATTGCTGGAGTATTGGGAAGAGACGGGTATGGTGGAGCAGAGTAAAATCGAAGAGACGAGGAAATTTCTAAAACGTTCCAATGTTTAAGCGTGTGAACGTTCAATTGTTTAGAGAGGAGTAACCATGCCTAAAAAACACACCTTCACAGCCACCATCATTGACGCGGGCGGAGGCGGAGCGTTCGTGGAAGTTCCGTTCGATGTGGAAAAAGCTTTCGGCGCGAAAAAGCCCAGGGTCAAGGCGTTGATCGAGGGAGTGCCATATCGCGGCTTGCTAGTGCGCATGGGCGGGCCGAACCACATCCTGATCATCCTCAAAGGAATCCGCGAGCAGATCGGCAGGACGTTTGGCGACAAGGTGAAAATAAGTGTGGAGCCCGATACCGAGCCGCGCGTCGTAGAAATACCGCCGGAGTTGGCGAAAGCGCTCAAAAAAGAAAAAGCCGCGGCGGCATATTTCGATTCACTCGCTTACAGCCATAAACGGGAATACGTGGGTTACATCACTGAAGCCAAAAAGGAAGAGACGCGCCTACGCCGTGTCGCGCAGACGATCGAGATGTTGAAGAAGAAATCGTAAGGCGGGATGCCCTCTGCCCCCACGCACAAAGGAAACGATCATGCAATTCAAACAATATCTCGAACAGCTCTACGACTATAACTACTGGGCGAACAAACGGTATCTCGCCGTCGCGGAAACACTCAGCGAGGATCAACTCTTCCGCAAGCACGGACATTCGTGGGACAGCGTGCAAGCGATATTTGTGCACATGATGAGTTCCGAGCGGATGTGGCGTCAACGCTGGCGCGGCGAAAAAGGCGAGTTTCTCGAGGCGAAGGGTTTTCCCACGGTCGCGTCCATTCAGGAGTATTGGGCCGGCGTGGAGAAGGATTTGCGCGAATATATTTCAGAGCAAACGGAGACCGGTCTGTGGCGCGAGGTCACCTACACCAACCCGAAGGGTGAAACGTTCACCTTGCCGCTGTGGCAGATGATGGTCCAGCCGCCCAATCACAACACGCATCACCGCGGCGAACTGGCGGCGATGTTCGCGTCCATGAACATTCCGCACCCCGAGGAGGAAGTGATCCAGTATTTTTTGGATAAAAGCGGGCAGAAAAAGTTTTGATGTATTCTTTTTTTCGAAAATTTCTCTTTCGACTCGACCCTGAAACATCTCATCAACTTACGCTTCAGTTATTGCGTATCGCGGGGAATTTTCCATTTTCCAATTGGCTTATCACCCAACTGTATCAAACAGAATCCAAACCCGTGCAGGCATTCGGATTGACGTTCAAGAATCCCATCGGCCTCGCCGCGGGATACGACAAGGATGGCATTGCCATTCGCGGACTCGCCGCGCTGGGATTCGGTCACATCGAGATCGGCACGGTCACGCCGGAACCCCAGGCTGGGAATCCGCGTCCGCGCGTGTTTCGGCTGGTGGAGGATGAAGCGGTGATCAACCGGATGGGGTTTCCGAGTCGAGGGGCAGAGTTTGTCAGTAAACAGGTATCCGTGAAAAGGGCAAAGAGTTCCGTCGTAGTGGGGGTGAATTTAGGAAAGAACAAAGATACGCCGCTCGAAGAAGCCGCCGGGGATTACGTCAAATTGATGAAGGTCTTTGCCCCATTGGCGGATTATCTGACGATCAACATTTCGTCGCCGAACACGGTCGGCTTGCGCCGTCTTCAGAATCGTGAGATGTTGGAGAAATTGCTCAACCGGATCCGCTTGGAACGTGGAAACGGGAACCTGAAACGCCCGATTCTCGTAAAAATTTCACCCGATATGGCCGAAGAAGAATTGGACGATGCCATTGGAGTCATCCTCGATCAGAAGATGGATGGCATCATCGCGACGAACACGACTCTCGCGCGCGAGGGATTGAGATCAAGGCTGGGGAGTGAAACAGGCGGCCTTAGCGGAAACCCGCTCAAAGGTCGTAGTGAAGCGGTATTGAGTCAGGTGGTGAAACTTGTCAATGGGAAAGTACCGATCGTGAGCGTTGGGGGAATCGCGAGTTTGGATGATGCGAAGAAAAGACTCGCGTTAGGCGCGAGTCTTGTGCAACTGTATACGGGGCTGGTCTATCGCGGACCGAGGCTGGTCAGGCAGATCGTGAAAGGTTTGTGACTCACGGCCGATACGGGCGGAAGACCGGCACAGGTGTGTCATTGCGTTGCGTGAAGAATCCATCGGGCAGAGGCACCGGTTCGAGCGCGCCTTCGGTGGTGAGAGACCCAGTGGGAATGTAATAAAGCAAAATGGGGCTATCGATGCCAAGGTTGATATCCTGAAAGGCAAAGATGATATAAGTGCCATCGGGACTGAAGTTCGCATCACGGTAACAACACTTGCCCTCCACCGGCGCGGCAGCTTCAGCTTTGTGCGTGAAGGTGTTGTAGAAAACAAGGTCGCCAAAACCGCCGTTACGCTTGTTGCTGTTGAGGGCAAACAACAGGTCGCCATCCCAATCAAAGTTGACGATCTCAAGTGGGAAATCAAACCGTGCCGCGGGAAATTCATCGAGCCGGATCGGTTCGGACGATTTGCACAGGTGCACATCGAGCACACGCACCGTGTCTGCCACGTTGGCGCCGGATGGACTGACGAATTCGACGGCAAGTTTCCCGCTATCGTTCGACCATAGCACATTCTTCACGCCGATATCGTTATAGAACAGACAGCCATCCATGGCGAGCAGGTCGGCTTTGGTGGTGTTGGCGGGGAAGGCTCCCAGGTCGAACGGAACCACATGCAATTCGCGGTTGAGGCTGATGGCCACCTGCTGTCCGTCCGGCGAGATGCGGAAGGCTTCGAAATATTCCGCCGCGGCAAAACTAGTGATGATCTCTTCGCGTTGGTCCGCGACATTCACGATCTTCACGGTTTTACCGGTGATGTACAAGAGCGAGTCGCCGTCCGGGAGCCATTCGAGATTGAATTTTTCCTTGCGGTCGCTCGTCACCGAACGAAGTTCGCTTCCATCCACGTTCATGATCCAGATATCATTGTCGCGCGTGAACGCGACCACATCCGCTCCGCCGATCAACGGGATTTGTGGCCCGACGGTCTCTGTGGCCGGAGGGATCGTGGCTGTTTCGGTTGCAGGCGCGGCGGTAGCTGTCGATGTGGGTGCGTTCGTCGGCTCGAGGGTGAACGTGGCGGGGATGGCGGTAGGCGCGGATGTTTCCGTCGCTTCGATTCCGAAGGGCAGGCTGTTCCGGTTCGTGAGGAAGAGTCCCGCCGCTGCAACACCCGCGATACCCAGCAAAATGACAACGATGGTCACCGGCGACCGTTTTCTTTTTCCGTCACCGGTTTTATGCTTAGCCGATGTGCGCAACGCCGTGAGGGTCTGAGATTTCTTTTCCGGACCAAAATCGCCGGCGATCTCCTTGAGCGTTTGCACCATCTCAACGGCTGTGGGAAAGCGATCTTCGCGGCTTTTTGCCATCGCCTTTTGAATGATGAGATCCATATCGGCTGGCAGGTTCGGGTTCACGGTCAATATGCGTGGCACCGGGTCAGTCACATGTTTGATGGCGATCGCCATCGGCGTATCGGCTTCATAAGGCTGTTTGCCGGTGAGCATTTCAAAGAGAATGATGCCGAGCGCGTAGACGTCCGCGCGGCCATCCACCTGATCGCCGGTGGCTTGCTCGGGGGCCATGTAGGCGGGCGTGCCGATGATGCCGCTCCCGGTCATCGTGCCGGTGCCCTGACTCATTTTGGCAATGCCGAAATCGGAGATATACGGTGTGCCTCGGCTGTCGAACAATATGTTGCTGGGTTTGAGGTCGCGGTGGATGATTCCTCTGGAATGTGCTTCATCCAACCCCGGGGCGATCTGCTCAAGGATTCGTGCCGCCTCCGCCACGCTGATGATCCCCTTTTTGATGCGCTCGGATAGCGACCCCCCGTTCATGTACTTCATCACAAAATAAGGCTGTTTGGTGTCATCGGTTTCCCCTACATCGTAGACCGGCACAATGGAAGGATGCTCGAGTTGGGCGATGATCTTCGCCTCGCGTTGAAATCGCGTTCGGAATTGCGGGTCGGCGTGGAGCAGTTCCGATGGGAGGACCTTGACAGCCACTTCGCGTTCGAAGCGCGAATCGTATCCTCGATAGACGGTTGCCATCCCGCCGCGCCCCAACTCGGATT